>JAGPGQ010000298.1 GCA_018055925.1 Micropruina sp. | reverse complement strand
AATCCCGTCACCAGGCGGCGCCCAGGACCTCGGCGAGCAGCGCGTCCCCGTCGACGTCCAGGCCGCGGCGGACGAACCAGTCGGCCAGGTTGCGGCAGTCGCGGTGCAGGAACTCGACGCCGTTCGGGTTGGCCACCAGGTCGACCACCTGCGGCACGTCGATCACCACCAGCTCGGGTTCGGCCTCGCCGGGCGGGTCGAACCCGGCGACCAGCAGGTTGAACGGGCTGAGGTCACCGTGCACCAGGCCGAGGCGCCCGAACCGGATGAGGGTCTCGACCCCCTGCGCCCACAGTGCGCGCACCTGATCGCGATCGGGACGGCACTGCGCCAGCCGGGGCGCGGCGGTGGCCCCGTCCCCGATGAACTCCATCAGGATCTCGCCGCCGTCGACCTGAACCGGGTACGGCACGCGCACCCCGGCGCTCCACAGGCGCTTGAGGGTGGCGAACTCGGCCTGCGCCCAGCGGGTGGCCTCGATCTGCCGGCCGAACCCCGACTTGAGCCGGACGGCCCGGTTCTCGCGGCTGTCGCGTCCGCGCCGGCCCTCGGTGTAGCTGGCCGCCCGGTGGAACAGCCGGTGCTCGGTGGTGCGGTAGCGCTTGGCGGCGAGCAGGCAGGACTCGCCGCCCGGCACGGCACGCTCGATCAGGTGGACGTCGGCCTCCTTGCCGGTCTTGAGGATGCCGAGTTCGGTGTCCAGGGCGGCCTGTGAGGTGACCAGCCACTCCGGGCGTGGCCGGGGCCCCCGGGACGAGCGGTCGACGCCGCGCCAGGTGGACCAGCGCTGGCCCTCGTCCAGATCTTCGGCGAGGGCGGTGTAACTGAGGTCGGCCCAATCGAAAGCCGAATCTGAAGATGACAACGGGTTTCTCCTACGAGGGAGACCCGTGGACGATACCGCCGAAGGCGTCAGTGCCGACGGGCCTCGATGACCTGGGACGCGTGCGCGCCCGGAACAGTGACGAACATGACGCGCCTCCCTTCATCGAGTGCCGCAGTGGGACGATCGGATCGTCCCGGCTGGCCAGCCAGTCTACGTCCGGACGTCGACCTGCGGAAGAGCTCCCGGGTCGAGCCCGGGATGACGACCCAGCACCACCGCCATCATCGGGGCGAGCCCGGGACGACCAAACGCCACCGCCATCGGGGCGAACCCGGGACGAACGAACGAACCCACCACCGCCATCCCGGCGAACGCCGGGATCTCTGCGTGAGTCGGGACGGACGAACGAAGGAACGAACCCACCACCGTCATCCCGGCGAACGCCGGGATCTCTGCGTGAGTCGGGACGGACGAACGAATCCACCACCACGTCATCCCGGCGCACGCCGGGATCTCGTAGGAGCCAGGACGACCGACCGAACACCAACGTCACCTCGGCGGGTCCCCGAGATCCCGGCGTGCGCCGGGATGACCGGTACTGGGTACCCGGAAGTGAACACCCGCACCCCGAGATCCCGGCGTTCGCCGGGATGACCGGCTGCGGGGGGCTGGCGGGGTCCTACGCCGTCCTGCCGAAGCTGCCCAGAGTCCACGGGTAGTCCGGATTAGCGGACGACGCCATGCGCGGCAGACCAGGGCGGCCGGGGATCCACGAGATAATGCCCGGGTGAGCCTGCTGCGCCGCGATCTGGCACCTCCGCCCCGGACCCTCGTCGACATCTTCCGCGAGACCGTCGCCCAATGCCCGGACGCCGAGGCGCTCGACAACGGCGCCTCCGTGCTGACCTATGCCGAGTTCGCGGACGCCGCGGACGAACTCGCGGACGAGCTGGCCGAGCTGGGCATCGGGCCCGGCGACAAGGTCGGCGTCCGGATCGCGTCCGGGACCACCGAGCTGTACGTGGCCATCATGGGCGCTCTGGTGGCCGGTGCCGCCTACGTCCCGGTGGACGCCGACGATCCGGACGAACGCGCCCGCACCGTCTTCGCCGAGGCCGGCGCCGCGGCCGTGATCGGCAAGGGTCTCGAGATCACCGCGCTGGGCGGGCCGCGCGCCCCCCGTCCGCCCGCCGATCCGGACGTCGACGACGACGCCTGGGTGATCTTCACCTCGGGTTCGACCGGCACGCCGAAGGGGGTGGCGGTCAGCCATCGCAGCGCCGCCGCCTTCGTCGACGCCGAGGCCAACCTGTACCTGGTGGACGAGCCGATCGGGGTCGGCGACCGGGTGATGGCCGGGCTGAGCGTGGCCTTCGACGCCTCCTGCGAGGAGATGTGGCTGGCCTGGCGCTACGGCGCCTGCCTGGTGCCCGCGCCGCGTTCGCTGGTCCGGTCGGGCATGGACCTCGGCCCCTGGCTGCTGGCGAACCGGATCACGATCGTGTCGACCGTGCCGACCCTGGTGTCGCTGTGGCCGGCCGAGGCGCTGCGCCGGGTGCGGCTGCTGATCCTCGGCGGCGAGGCCTGCCCGCCCGAGTTGGGCGCCCGGCTGGTCACCGCGGGACGCGAGGTGTGGAACACCTATGGGCCGACCGAGGCGACCGTGGTGGCCTGCGGGGCGCTACTCACCGGCGAGCCGCCGATCCGGATCGGGTTGCCGCTGGACGGCTGGGACCTGGCGGTGGTCGATCCCGCCGGCAACCCGGTCGGCCCCGGCGAGACCGGGGAGCTGATCATCGGTGGCGTCGGCCTGGCCCGCTACCTCGATCCGGCCAGGGACGCCGAGAAGTATGCCCCGTTGCCGTCGCTGGGCTGGGAGCGGGCCTACCGCTCCGGCGACCTGGTGGTGAACGACGAGGCCGGACTGTTGTTCGTGGGCCGCGCCGACGACCAGGTGAAAGTCGGCGGACGGCGGATCGAACTCGGCGAGATCGACAATGCGTTGCTCGATCTGCCCGGGGTGAGCGGGGCGGCGGCCGCCGTGCGGCGCACCGGTTCGGGTAGCCAGCTGCTGGTCGGCTACCTGGCGGTCGACGCCACCTTCGACGCGGCGGAGGCGCTCGCCGAGCTGCGCCGCCGGCTGCCCGCTCCCCTGGTGCCCCGGCTGGCGGTGGTCGACGAACTGCCCACCAAGACGTCCGGCAAGATCGACCGGGACGCGCTGCCCTGGCCGCTGCCCGAGGCCGGCGGCGGCCCCGAACTGCAACTGGCCGGCACCCCGGCGATGGTGCGCGACCACTGGGAGTCGGTGCTCGGCAGCCGGGTCGGCTCCGTGGACGCCGACTTCTTCGACCTGGGCGGCGGCTCGCTGACCGCCGCCCAGATGGTGTCGCTGCTGCGTCGCAGCCATCCCGAGGTGACCGTCGCCGACATCTACGACCATCCCCGGCTGGCCGACCTGGCCGATCACCTGGACGAGATGGCGACGCCCGCCTCCCAGCTCAACTCCAACGTCCGTCCGGTGCCGATCAAGACGCAGCGCGGGCAGCTGTGGGCGCTGCTGCCGCTGCGCACCATCCCGGGCCTGCGCTGGACGATCTGGGCGGCCGCGGCGGCCAATCTGGGGCACGCCGCCGGCCTGGCCTGGCTGCCGACCATCTCGTGGTGGTGGATCCTGATCGGTGCCGCGCTGATGATCGTCACGCCGGGACGGATGCTGCTCACCGCGCTCGGCGTCCGGGTGATCCTGGCCGGCATCGGGCCGGGCAGTTATCCCCGCGGCGGCAAGGTGCATCTGCGGTTGTGGCTGGCGCAGCGGTTCGCCGACGAGATGGGTGTCGAGTCGATCGCCGGAGCGGTGCTGCTGCGCTGGTACGCCCGGCTGCTCGGCGCCCGGATCGGCCGGCATGTCGACCTGCACAGCGCGCCGCCGGTGACCGGTTTGCTGCGGCTGGGCAAGGCCTGCTCGATCGAGCCCGAGGTCGACCTGACCGGCCACTGGCTGGACGGCGACCGGCTGATCATCGGCGAGATCCGAGTCGGCAAGGGTGCCCGGATCGGGGCCCGCAGCACCCTGTGCGCCGGCGCGGACGTCGGCGCCGGCGCCGAGATCGCGCCCGGATCGGCGGTGTTCGGCGTGGTCGGCGCCGGCGAGTACTGGTCGGGTTCGCCGGCGGTCAAGGTGCGCGACCAGGCGCGGGGGCCGTGGCCGGAACGGCCGCGGAACAACCCGTTCTGGCTGATCGGCTACGCCGCGATGGGCGTCCTGATCGCCGGCCTGCCGCTGCTGGCGACGCTGGCCGGGTTCGCCGTGGTGTGGCCGGCGCTCG
>JAGPGQ010000080.1:3666-14815 GCA_018055925.1 Micropruina sp. | reverse complement strand
CGCGATCAGCAACTCCTGGCGCCTTGCGGCATTGCTTTCGGGGAATATCCCGAAAGCAGGTGGATGAACCCGAAAGCAGCGCAGGATCGCGCGATCGACGCGCCTCGGCGCCCCAGCAAACGCAGGGATCCCAGGTCAAGTCCGGAATGACGGGTCCGATCCCCACAGCAGCGAGCCGGGCGCGAAGGCGAGGGCGGCGGCGGTCTGGAACGGCCTTACAGGTCTGGTTTGCCTACTGGTCATCCCGGTCGTCACCCGACAGCTCGAAAGAGCGCCAGCGGCCCGCGGCGAGGGCGTCCTGGCCGGGGTCGACGCCGACCAGGCGGCCGCCCGGCAGGGTCACGGTGATGTGTTTGGCCTCGCTGTCGACGCTGATCCGGTCCCGGACTCCCCGGTCGGCGTGCCAGCGGCGGTTGTCCCAGTCGTAGACGGACGTGTGCCCGTGCGCCTGGCTGAACGGCATCGGATGCTCCAGCCAGCCGGCCATCAGTTCCGGCCCGGCGGCCGCCCAGATCGGTCCGGCGTTCGGTGTCGGCGTCCGGAACCCGAGCATGGTGCCGGGGGTGAACAGGGCTCGCCGGTTGCTCCGCCGCAGCTCGTCGAGCCCCTCGGCGACCTTGTCGGCGTCGGTTTCCGCGCCCAGCACCTCCGTCCAGAAGCCCCTGGTCACCCCCGCGTGGGTGATGACGAACGATTCCGCACCGGCATGGACGGCGACCGCGACCCGCAACTGCCCGTCCGACCACCAGCGTTTCAGCGTCGCCGCCGTGTGCCGGGGTACCCGCTCGGACCAGGTGAACTGCCGCAGGCGCTGCAGATAGAACGCCTCGTGGTTGCCGAGCAGCTGGATCCAGTTGCCCGGCGAACGCTGCAGGTGCCGGTCGGCCAGGGCGACCGCCGCGGCCGAGTCGGGGCCACGGTGCACCAGGTCGCCGACCTGGACGATGTGCAGCTCCGGCGGGATCGGCCCGGTGCCGTCGTCCGGCACCCCGAGCCGGGCCAGCTCGGCCCGCAGCGCATCGGCGTGCCCGCCGACGTCGCCGATGATCGCCACCCGGGCGCCGGGCCCCGGACGCAGCCCGGTCACCGGGGACGGCCGGTCGGCGGCTCGGGCCGGTTCCACTCCTCGATCTCGGTGTACCGGGAGAGGTTGACCATCCGCTTCTGCACCGCCGCGATCTCGCGGACCGCGCGGGTGATGATGCTGCCGTCGATGGCCGACAGGCGGGACAGCTCGAGGTCGTCGGAGGCGGGCAGGCCGGCCTCGACCTGGCGCAACTGGTGCCGCAGCCGGATCGCCTGCAGCACCTCATACACCTCGATCAGGGCGGCGGCCTGGCGTTCGGGCAGCATCGCCGAACCCGCGGCCGCGCGCAGCCGGTCGGTGGTCGGCAGGGCCGGCGAGCCGGCGCTCATCGCCGCCCAGCGGGCCAGGTTCGTGATCGGCTGCAGGGCGTGCCGTTTGATGTCGAACCGGTCGCCGTGGCCGGCGAGCAGGTCCCGCACCGAACGCAGCCTGGCCCGCTTGGCCAGCGACTCCTCCAGCAGCAGCCGCATCGACCTGCGGTGCCGCGGCAGGCTGGTGAACACCTGGCTCACCTCCAGCAGGCCGGGATCGCCGTGGATCGGACGGGCGTCCACCAGCAGGGACGCCATCATCGCCGCATTGTCCTCGAGCGGATGCGCCAGCCATTGCTGGGCGCTCGCCGTCCAGTCGGCGCGGGTGCGGGAGAACAGCTTGTGGGCGGCGGTGGCGCCGTGGACGTCCGTGGTCAGCCCGGCCTCGGCCAGGGCGGCGGTGATCTCGAAGAAGACGGTGCGGTAGGCGTCGATCTCGTGGGTGGTGGCGGAATCGGGGAACGCCGCGGCCGAATCGATGTCGGAGCTCAGGGTGGCCTCGCGGCGTCCGTTGCTGCCCATCGAGAGCCAGGCGAAGGCGTCCGGGCTGAGTTCGGGGTGGTCTTCGAAGACCAGCTCCAGCATCCGCCGGATCACCTGGTCGATCAGGGCCGAGTAGCTGGTCAGCACCCGGGCCGAGGTCAGCCCGCCGGCCAGCAGGTCGGCGAGCAGCTCGGGCATCCGGCGGGCGCGCTGCTGCAGCTCGCCGACGGTGCGGGCCTGCCTGACCTGGGCGTGCAGCCAGCCGCCGGCGGTGACCGGCGAGACGATGAAGTCGCCGCCGGGCAGTTCGAGCACGGTGAACTCGCGGCCCTGGGCGTTCATCGCCCGGGCCGCCTCACGCAGGCTCCGGGTGCCGGGCAACACCAGCGGGCCGGCCGGGACGTCGCTCGCGGCGCGCGCCGGTTCGATGCCGGCCAGCGCCGCCTCGACCCGGCGCGCCGGAACCCGCAGCACCCGGATGGCCTCGGCGGCCACCGCCAGTGGCCCGATCGCCTTGCCGGTCAGGGTCGCGTCCAGCCCGAACACGTCCCCCGGCCCGGCGGTGAGATCCGGCACCTGCCCACCGTGCGGATCGTGCGCGCGTTCGGCGTCCGCCCACAGCTCGGCCGTGCCGGTCAGCACCACGAAGACGTCGTCCGGCATCTTGTCGAACGCGTCCAGGATCACTTCGCCGGACCGGTACTCGGCGACCGTCGAGGCGCCCGCCAGGCCGGCCAGGGTCTCGGCGGGCAGGCGGTCGAACGGCGGCGCCGTCGCCAGCGCCGCCGTCGGATCGGGTGTCAGGGGTCCGGCGATGTCACACCTCAGCTGCCGGGGTTCGGCGGGTCGGGAACCTTGTAGCCGGATTCGCCCACGTTGATGGCCAGGGACGCCTTCCAGGAGCCGTCCTCGATGTAGCTCTTCAGTGCCTGGTTGATCAGGCCCACCAGCTCGGTCGAGCCCTTCGCCACGGCCACCCCGTAGGGCTCGTCCGAGAAGCCCTTGCCGACCACCTTGAGCACGCCCTTGTAGCGGGGTTCGGCGGCGAAGCCGGCCAGGATCACGTCATCGGTGGTGACCGCGTCCACGTCGCCCTTGTAGAGCCGCTCGACGCATTCGGAGAACGTGTTGGGCTGCACCAGGGAGATGTCCCCCTGGTAGCGGGAGACCACGTTCTGGGCCGAGGTGGTGTTCGCGGCCGCGCACAGGGTGCGCCCGTGCAGCTTCTCGGGCCCGGTGAGCTCCTCGTCGTTGCGCCGGATCAGCAGGTCCTGGTGCGCCACGAAGTACGGCCCGGCGAAGTCGACCCGGGCCTTCCGGGCGTCGTTGATGGTGTAGGTCGACAGCACCATGTCGACCTTGCCGGTCTCGAGCAGGGTCTCCCGGTCGATCGGGTCGGCCTTCACCCAGGTGACCGCGTCCGGGGCGACCCCCAGCGCCTTCGCCACGTACAGGGCGGTGTCGACGTCGAAACCCTTCGGGTCCTTGCCGGTGGTCACCCCGTCCGTGGTGCCGGTCTCGGTGGCCACGCCCAGGCCGGGCTGGTCGAACGAGATGCCGATCCGCAGCGTGCTGAACGAGGGAGCGCCCGCGATCGGCGTGGGGTCCTTGACCTCGCCGGGGGACGAGCAGCCGGCGAGCAGCAGGCCCGCCGACACGACGGCGACCGACAGCCGCTTCAGGCTGGAAGCCAGGTTGCGCATGGTTGGTGTTCCTTTCGGCTTCATCGGTCAGTGGGAGGGCAGGTCGTCGTCGGGGTCGCCCACCGCTGCGTCGCCGTAGCGGGGGCCGGTGTCGGTCCAGACCGACTCGATCCGGTTGCCGGTGTTCGCGATCACCCGCGGTTTCACCAGGTACCAGCCGAGCATCATCACCCCGGTCAGCACCGGCACGCCGAACACCACCACGATGAAGTTGATCTTGTGCCAGAACTCCGGCGACGAGTTCCAGCCCGAGATCGCGATCCCGACCAACACGAACACCAGGAATCCCAGGCCGATCATCGACGTCCACGGTGAGCCGGGCGCCGGGAACGGCGTCGCCGGCACCACGCCCTTGGTGATCAACTGACGCAACCTGATCTGGCAGATGAAGATCGTCGCCCAGGTGAACACGATCATGATCGCGGTCGCCTCGATCGCGATCTCGAAGGCGTTCGGGACGAACGCGTTCAGCACCGCACCCAACGCCATCACGGCGGCCGTCATCACGATGCCCGCCCAGGGCACCCCGGACTTGCTCATCTTGAGCGTGAACTCCGGCGCCTGCTTCGACATTCCGAGGCTCCGCAGCACCCGGCCGGTGGAATACATACCGGCGTTCAGGCTCGACATGGCGGCGATGATCAGGATCGCCTGGATGACCGCAGCCATCCAGTCGATGCCCAGCCGTTCGAACACCGTGACGAAGGGACTGATGCCGGCCTTGTACTCGCTGGTCGGCAGCATCGACACCAGCAACAGCAACGAACCCACGTAGAACACGGCGATCCGCAGGATCACGGCGTTGACCGCCTTGGGCACCTCACGCGCCGGATTCTCCATCTCACCGGCCGCCACGCCGACCATCTCGATCGCGGCGTACGCGAACACCACACCCGACATCACCAACAACGGCCCGTACCAGGCATACGGCGCCTCGGTCGGCCAAAAGCCACCCGGGTTGCTCCACAGATTGTGGAACCCGGCCTTGTGGCCGCCGATCTCGAAACCACCGACCACCACGACCGTGCCCACCACCAGGAAGACCCCGATGGCACCCACCTTCAGGATCGCCGCCCAGAACTCGAACTCGCCGAACGCCTTGGCCGACATCAGGTTCACCAGCAACACCACCACCAGGCCGATCAGCACCGTGATCCAGGTGTCCAGCGTCGGGAACCAGAACTGCATGTACAGACCCACCGCCGACAGATCCGCGATCCCGGTCAACGCCCAGTTCACCCAGTAGATCCAGCCCGTGGCGAACGCCCACTTCTCACCGAAGAACTCACGCATGTACGACACGAACGCACCCGACGTGGGCCGGTGCAACACCAACTCGCCCAACGCCCGCATCAGGAAGTACGCCACCACACCGACCGCGGCATAACTGAGCACCAACGCCGGACCGGTATTCGCCAACCGGGACGCCGAACCCAGGAACAGCCCCGTCCCGATCGCACCGCCGATGGCGATCATCTGCACATGACGACGGCCCAAACTCTTCTTGTAGCCGGCCTGCTCCGCATCCAAAGACGGAGGACGATCAACGGTTTGCGTCATACATGCTCCCTTGTGGCGCAGCCTCGCTGGGGGTCAGCGGAGGCCTCCAAGGGCCGTCCACGGCCAGGCCGGGGACAACCTGGCGAGGATCATTGCAGCAAGGAATGACCAGCGCAAGGATTAGGCTCGATCCGCGGTAGCGACGAGTGATTTCCCGAACCGCGCCGAAAGCGTCCTTGGCAAGCCGAAAGCCGACGACGACCGGCCGGGCCCGGGGACGGTGTGCCCGGGCGCGGCAATGGGATCGTCAACCGGCCGTAACCGGCCGGTAGCGCCGGGTCAGAGACCGAGTCTGGTCTTGACCACCTCGGCCAGCCGTTCGGCCACCTCCCGGGCCTGCTCGGTGGTGGCCGCCTCGACCATCACCCGCACCAGCGGCTCGGTGCCGGAGGGACGCAGCAGCACCCGTCCGGTGTCGCCCAGCTCGCGGCCGGCCGCCGTGACGGCCTGCTGCAGCACCGGGTCGAGGCTCGCCCGCAGCTTGTTGACGTTCGGGACGTTGATCATCACCTGCGGCAGCCGGGTCATCACCCCGGCGAGGTCGGCCAGCGTCCGGCCGGTGCGGGCCATCCGGGCCGCCAGGTGCAGCGCGGTCAGCACCCCGTCGCCGGTGGTGGCGAACTCGCTCATGATCACGTGGCCGGACTGTTCCCCGCCGAGCGTGAACCCGTTGGCGTTCATCGACTCGAGCACGTAGCGGTCGCCCACCTTGGCCTGGTCGACCCGGATGCCGTGGGCCCGCATCGCGTTGATGAAGCCGAGGTTGCTCATCACGGTGGCGACCACCGTGTCGCTGTGCAGGGCCCGGTCCTCCTTCAGCGCGAGCGCCAGGATCGCCAGGATCTGGTCGCCGTCGACGACCTCGCCGCCGGCGTCGACCGCCAGGCAGCGGTCGGCGTCGCCGTCGAGCGCGATGCCCAGGTCGGCACCGTGGGCCAGGACGGCGGCCTGCAGCGACTCCATGTGGGTGGAGCCGCAGTCCGCGTTGATGTTCAGCCCGTCCGGCTCGGCGTGCAGCGGCACCACCTGGGCGCCCTGGGCGTCGAACGCGGCCAGGGCGGTCATCGAGGCGGCCCCGTTGGCGGTATCGACCACGACCTTGAGCGGGGCGAGCGAGGCGTCGTCGCCGAGGCTGGCGACCAAGTGCGCCACGTAGCCCTCGATGGCGCCGCCGTCGTCGCGGACACGGCCGACGTCGGCGCCGACCGGACGGCTCCACGGCTCGCCCATCCGCTGCTCGATGGCGTCCTCGACGTCGTCGTCGAGCTTGACCCCACCCCGGGAGAAGAACTTGATGCCGTTGTCCGGCATCGGGTTGTGGCTGGCCGACAGCATCACGCCGAGATCGGCGTCCAGCGCTCCGGTCAGGTAGGCGACCCCCGGCGTCGGCGCGACGCCGAGCCGGATCACGTCCACACCGGCGGACGCCAGGCCCGCCACCACCGCGGCCTCCAGGAACTCGCCGGAGGCGCGGGTGTCTCGTCCAACCACCGCGAGCGGCCGACGGCCCTCGAAGGCGCCCGCCTCGCCCAGCACGTGGGCGGCGGCGACGGCGAGATCGAGGGCCAGTTCGGCGGTCAGGTCGGCGTTGGCTCGTCCACGGACACCATCGGTGCCGAACAGCCGTGCCATCCGGCGATCAGCGCTTGCTGTACTGCGGAGCCTTGCGGGCCTTCTTCAGGCCGGCCTTCTTGCGCTCCTTGACGCGGGCGTCGCGGGTCAGCAGCCCGGCCTTCTTCAGGGCCGGACGGGAGGCCTCGGCGTCCACCGCGTTCAGGGCGCGGGCGATGCCCAGCCGCAGCGCGCCGGCCTGGCCGGTCACGCCGCCGCCGACGATCTTGGCGACGACGTCGTAGGCGCCGGCGACCGCGGCGGTCTCGAACGGCTCGTTGACCGTCTGCTGGTGCAGCTTGTTCGGGAAGTAGTCCTCGAGGGAGCGGCCGTTGATCGTGAACTGGCCGGTGCCCGGGGTCAGCCGGACGCGGGCGATGGCCTCCTTGCGGCGGCCCGTGGCGTCGGCGTTGCCGACCACGGCCGGGCGCTCGCCCGGGGCCGCGGACGAGGCGACGGCCTCGGCGCGGTAGGCGATCTCGCGGTCACCCTCGGTGAACGAGGTGAATTCGGTGGTCTCGGCGTTCTCGACGGTCTCGGTCACAGTGCTTCCTTCGGCTCTCACTGAGCGATCTGGGTGATCTGGTACGGCTGCGGCTGCTGGGCGGCGTGCGGATGCTCGGAGCCCGAGTACACCTTCAGCTTCTTGATCAGCTGACGGCTCAGCTTGTTCTTCGGCAGCATGCCCCACACGGCGCGCTCCACGGCCTGCCGCGGATCGGTGGCCAGCAGTTCGCCGTAGGACACGGACTTCAGGCCGCCCGGGCGACCGGAGTGCCGGTGCGCCAGCTTGTCGGTGCGCTTGTTGCCGGTCAGGGCGATCTTGGAGGCGTTCACCACGATGACGAAGTCACCGGTGTCGACGTGCGGGGCGAACTGGGCCTTGTGCTTGCCGCGCAGCAGGGTCGCCGCGGTAACGGCCAGACGCCCGAGGACGACATCGTCGGCATCGATCACATGCCAGGTCCGGGTGACCTCACCCGGCTTGGGGCTGTACGTAGACACGCTCGTGGACCACTTCCATTGGTAGGTGTTCGGCTGGTGCGGGATCTGCCGTCGGGCAGACCACAGCGCAACAGCGATATAGATTACCGGCCCGTCCGGCCATGGGTCAAAACGGCTGCGACGCGGTCCGGAGCAGGGCCGGGCCGGCGTCCTCAGTCGTCCTGGATGACGAGCAGCATCGTCCCGCACGGACCGCGCAGGCAGGCGACCCGCCCGACCCCGCCATCCATGGCGGCAGTCGGCTGACCATGGCAGTCAGCCGCCGCGCGATCGCGCGATCCACAACTGGTCTCGTCTTCCCTCCGTCGCTTTCGGGTTATTTCATGAAAGGAAGTGCACGACCCGACAGCAGTTGCCGATCGCGCGATCGAAGCGCCGCCCGAGCCCCCAACCACCCGGCGCGCCGGCCCCGCCATCCGGCCACGCCGCTCGAGTCCAACCACGCCTTCTTGGCCCATCGCGTCCCGCCTCCTGGGATGACCACCGCCAACGCCTCCTTGAGCGCGGGTGATGAGCCGAAGGCACCGTCCCCGCTCGCCCACGAGATCCCGGCGTCCGGGATGACCAGCATCGCCGGCCGGACGAAATCAGATCAGCGAGAGGATCGCCGCCAGGGCCACCGTCGCCACCGGGATCGGCAGGGCGACCCAGACCCAGTGCCGGACGCCGGGGCGCCCAGTCCCCCGTCCCGGCACCGGCGAGGTGATCAGATCGGGCGCGTCGGCCCCCGAGCGCAGGGCCATCCAGGTTCCGATCGCGAGCGCCGCCAGTCCGGCGACCAGCACCCCCATGCCCGGCAGGTCGAACAGCGCCCGCTCGAGTCCGAGACGGTTCGCCGCGACCAGGCCGCCGGCCAGCACCCCCACGCCGAGCGTGCACCCGATCCACACCACGACCGGGTGGGAGACCACCGCCCGCAACAGGACGTCCCCGAACGCGGCGGCGGCCAGCGACACGAGTACGGCCAGCACGAGGCCGGCGAGCAGCGTCGTGGTGACGACGACCGTCCCCTGGCCCCACGGCATGGCGGCGCAGACGCAGACCATGCCGAGCAGTTGGACGAGGGTGGGCACGATCCCCTTGACGGTCGCCGTCCGCGACTGCTCGGGCGACGGCGGCAGCTCCAGCGACCGGGCGTACTCGGTCGGATCGCCGAACGCCTCAGCGGCGCTCTGGCCACTGTCCACCACGTGCGCCTCGACCTCGGCCAGCGCGGCGCCGATCCGCTCCCCGGACACTCCCTGGAGCCGCAGCTCCAGCAACACCTCCTCGAGCCAGGCGGGCTCGACGTGCGGGGCGATGGTCTCTCGGATCTCAGTCATGGATGCTCTCCTTCTCGTTCGCGATGGCGGTGACCGTGTCCGCGAATGCGCGCCACTGCGTGCGGCGCCGGTCCAGTTCGGCCCGTCCGGCCTCGGTGAGCGCGTAGTACTTGCGCCCCGGACCGGATTCCCCGGCCCGCCACTCGACCCGGACGAACCCGGCCTGCTCGAAGCGGGCCAGCAGCGGGTAGAGCGTGCCGCCCTTCACCACTCCCAGGCCGGCCTCGGCCAGTTCGCTGGCGATGGCGTAGCCGTAGGTCTCGCCGCGGGCGATCACGGCCAATGCGCACACCTCGAGCGCTCCCCTGAGCCACTCGGTGGGCCACATGCTCTCGGTCATGGCTAGATCGTACGTCTATCTAGTCAGATACGCAACTTAGATCGTCGAACAAGTTAGTTAGGCATGGCCGGCACGGTGCACAGCCGCCCCACAGTCGTCCCTCAGAACCGGAACAGTCCCGTACCCGAGCGTGGTGGACGTGACTACGACAACCATGGATTCCCCGGCCGCCGCGGCGACGGCCGGCACACCGGATCGTCCCGTCAGCACGGGCCTGTCGCCGCTGGTCAAGCACGGTTCGCTGGCGCTC
Source organism: Micropruina sp. (assembly GCA_018055925.1). Classification (GTDB taxonomy): domain Bacteria; phylum Actinomycetota; class Actinomycetes; order Propionibacteriales; family Propionibacteriaceae; genus Micropruina. The sequence goes on along the minus strand of JAGPGQ010000080.1, from coordinate 5,143 downwards.
ACGCTGCTCGCGGTGACCGTCCTCTACACCTGGAACCTGGCCGCCTCGGGCTACGCGAACTCGTTCTACTCCGCGGCGGTGCAGGCCGGCGCGGAGTCCTGGACGGCGTTCTTCTACGGCTCCCTGGACGCGGGCAACTCGATCACGGTCGACAAGACGCCCGCGTCCCTCTGGCTGATGGCGCTGTCGGTGCGGCTGTTCGGGCTGAGCTCGTGGAGCATCCTGTTGCCCCAGGCCCTGCTCGGCGTGGCGTCCGCCTGGATCCTCTACGGCACCGTGCGGCGCTCGCTCGCACGTGGCGGTTCGCCGCGGCGGGCGCACTGGGCCGGGATCGTGGCCGCACTGGCGTTCGCGCTGACCCCGGCGGCCACCCTGATGTTCCGGTTCAACAACCCGGACGCCCTGATGGTGTTCTGCTACGTGGCCGCGGCGGCGCTCACCCTGCGGGCCGCCGAGACCGCGTCCCGCCGGCACCTGGCGGCGGCGGGTGCGCTGATCGGGCTGGGCTTCCTGGCCAAGATGCTGCAGGCGTTCGTGCTGCTGCCCTCGCTGGCCCTGGTCTACGCGATCGCCGCTCCGGCATCCTGGCGCAAGAAGGTCGTCGACCTGCTCACCGCGTTCGGGGCCATGGTGCTCGCCTTCGGCTGGTGGGTGGCGATCGTCGAGCTGGTGCCGGAGTCCTGGCGTCCCTACATCGGCGGCTCGCAGACCAACTCGATCCTCGAGCTCACCTTCGGCTACAACGGCCTCGGCCGGCTGAACGGCAACCAGACCGGCTCGGTCGGCGGTGGTGGCGGCTGGGGCGAGACCGGCATCCTGCGCATGTTCACCACCGTCTCGGGCCAGATGGTGTCCTGGCTGATCCCGGCGGCGCTGCTGCTGGCGGTGGCCGGGATGATCCTGCTGGGCCGTCGGGCGTGGGCGACCACGCTGCGGGCGGGCGTCGAGACGCACCGCACCCGGACCCTGGGTGCCCTGGTGCTGTTCGGCAGCTGGCTGGTGGTCAACGCGCTGGTGTTCAGCTACATGGCCGGCATCTACCACGACTACTACACGGTCGCCCTGGCCCCGGCGATCGGCGGCGCGCTGGCGATCGGCGGCGCGGTCTGCTGGACCCACCGGGCCACCTGGCTGGGACGGAGCGGCCTCGCGCTGGCCGCCGTGGCCACCGCCGCCTGGGGGGTGGCGCTGGCGAGCGTCGCCGGCGGCGTGTACCTGACGGTGTCGCTGGCCGCCGGGGCCGTGCTGACCGGTGCCGCGATCGTGTTCCTGTTCGGCCGAGCGGTCGCCCGGCGGCTGCAGGCGATGGCGATCGCCGCCGCCGCGATCGCGGGGCTGGCCGGTCCCGCCGCGTACGCGGTGAACACCGCCGCCACGCCGCACACCGGTTCGATCGTCACCGCCGGGCCGGCCAACTCCGGGATCCTCGGCGGCACCGGACGCGGCCCCGGCGGGGCCCGTCCGGACGGCGGCCAGG
>JAGPGQ010000080.1:0-3566 GCA_018055925.1 Micropruina sp. | reverse complement strand
GACGGCGGCCAGGCCGGCGCCACCCGGCCGGGCGGGACGCAGCCGGGCGGCATGCGCGGCGGTGGAGGTGCCGGCGGCCTGCTGAACGGCGCCTCGGTCTCGTCCGAGCTGATGACCATGCTGACCACCGACGCCGACCAGTACACCTGGGTGGCGGCCACCACCGGCGCCCAGAACGCGGCCAGCTACCAGCTGGCCACCGGTGCCGCGGTGATGGCGATCGGCGGCTTCAACGGCTCCGACCCCTCGCCGACCCTGGAGCAGTTTCAGGCCTGGGTGGCCGAGGGCCGGGTGCACTACTTCATCGGCGGCGGCAACTTCGGCGGCCAGAACGGCGGCAGCCGGGTGGCCTCGCAGATCGCCACCTGGGTGCAGGAGAACTTCACCGCGACCACCGTCGGCAACGTCACGGTCTACGACCTGACGGCGGGGAGGTGAGCCGGCGATGACCATCACCGAGAACCCCACCCGGCGCGGTCACGCCACGCCGGTCCGGCTGGCCAGCGTCGACATCGTGATCCCGGTGTACAACGAGGCGGCCGACCTGGAGCGTTCGATCCGGCGGCTCACCGCCTTCCTGGCCGAGGCGCTCCCCTACCGGCACCGGGTGACGATCGCCGACAACGCGTCCACCGACGACACCCTGGCGATCGCGCACCGGCTGGCCGCCGAGGTGGACGGCGTCCGGGTCGTCCACCTGGAGGCCAAGGGCCGGGGACGGGCGCTGAAGCAGACCTGGCTGGCCAGCGACGCCGACGTGGTCGCCTACATGGACGTCGACCTGTCGACCGACCTGGCCGCGCTGCCGCCGCTGCTGGCCCCGCTGGTCAGCGGGCACTCGGACGTGGCGATCGGCACCCGGCTGGCCCGCGGCTCCCGGGTTGTCCGGGGCCCGAAGCGGGAGTTCATCTCGCGCACCTACAACCTGATCCTGCGGGGGACGCTGCGGGTGTCGTTCAGCGACGCCCAGTGCGGCTTCAAGGCGATGCGGGCCGACGTGGCCCAGCGGCTGCTGCCGCTGGTCGAGGACACCAACTGGTTCTTCGACACCGAACTGCTGGTGCTCGCCCAGCGGGCCGGCCTGCGGATCCACGAGGTGCCGGTGGACTGGACCGACGATCCGGGCACCACCGTCGACATCGTGGCCACCGCCGCCGAGGACCTGCGCGGCGTCTGGCGCCTGCTGCGCGGCCTGGCCGGCGGCCGGATCCCGATCGGGACGCTGCGTGCCGAACTGGCCCGCAGGCCGGCCGCTGCCCTGCCGGCGGAACGGGCCGGGGTGCCGTCCGGGTTGTTCGGGCAGCTGGTGCGATTCGGGGCGATCGGGGTGGCGTCCACGCTGGCCTACGCCGTGCTCTACCTGCTGCTCCGGCTCGCCCTCGACCCGCAGGTCGCGAACCTGATCGCGCTGGCCACGACCGCGATCGGCAATACGGCGGCGAACCGGATCCTCACCTTCGGGGTCCGCGGCCCGGACGGCCTGATCGCCCATCACGCCACCGGCCTGCTGGCGTTCCTGGTGGCGCTCGGCCTGACCGGCGGCTCCCTGGCCGCGCTGCACCTGGCCGTCCCGGACGCCGCCCGCTGGGTCGAGCTGGTCGTCCTGGCGGGCGCGAACGCGGTCGCCACCGGCGTCCGGTTCCTGGCGCTGAAGCTGGTCATGGTGAACGCGCCGGGACGGGTGCGGTGACCGGGACGACCGGCCCGCCCGCTCAGACGGCGGAACGGAAGCGGCTGCGGGCGCGGGTCCGGCGCCGGCGGCGTCCCCGGACTCGCCCCGGACGGCCGGGGCCCGGCCCGCGCCCGCTGGGCGTCGTGCGCCGAGCGGTCGGGTCCCGGACCCGGCGGGGACCCTCCGGCCGCCGCCGGCCCGGATAGACTCCCGGGCGTGATGCAGGTCGGCGACGCCCCCGTGGTCGCGCAGGTGGTCCGGAACGGTTTCGTCGAGTCGACCCACCGCGGCTTCGTGGTGGTCACCCGGGCCGACGGCTCGGTGTCGTTCTCCCGGGGCGACCCGGATACCCCGATCCTGCCCCGCTCGGCGCTGAAGCCGATCCAGGCCCTGGCGATGGTCCGCTGCGGCTTGGACGTTCCCGGTGACCAGCTCGCCGTCGCCTGCGCCAGCCACTCGGGCGAGGAGGCGCACCTGGCGACGGTGCGGGCGATGCTCGCCGGCGCCGGACTGGACGAGTCCGCCCTGCGCAACACCGCCGACCTGCCGTTGATGGACGCCGAGCGCGACGCCTGGATCGCGGCCGGCCGGCCAGCGAGCTCGCTGGCCCAGAACTGTTCCGGCAAGCACGCGGCGATGCTCGCCACGTCGAAGCTCAACGGCTGGCGGCTGGACACCTACCTGAACCGGGGACACCCGGCGCAGCAGGCGGTGATCGAGACCATCCGCGGCTTCGGTCACCGGGTCGCCTGGACGTCCATCGACGGGTGCGGCGCACCCGCGCTGGCGGTCGACCTGCTCGGCCTGGCGCAGATGTTCGGCACCCTCGCCCGGGCGTCCGACGGCGCCGAGCGGCAGGTGGCCGACGCGATGCGCAACCACCCGGAACTGGTCGGCGGCACCGGCCGGGACGTCACCGACCTGATCCGGGGCGTGCCCGGCATGATCGCCAAGGACGGCGCCGAGGGCGTCTACGCCGCCGGCCTGCCGGACGGCCGCGGCATCGCGATCAAGATCGCGGACGGCGGCATCCGGGCCCGCCCGGTGGTGATGGGCGCCGTGCTGCGGCGGCTGTGGCTGGGCGACGCGAGCCTGCGCGCGCGGCTGCTGGACAAGCCGATCCTGGGCCATGGACGGGTGGTCGGCGCGGTGATCCCGGTGGACATCTGAGCCCCAAGGCCACCGAGGGGACGGTTCCTATTCCCGTTCAGGGAACCGTCCCCATTCCCGTTCAGCGTTCCGGCCGGCCGGGCTCCTCCGGCGACTCGCCCGTGGGCTTCACCACCGTCGTCGGATCGTCAGCCGGAGCCTCCGGCGCGGCGACCGGACGCCCCGCGCTTCCCCAGGCGTCCTCATCGGGCTCGGGACCCAGGTCGACCACCGGATCGGGGTCGGGCGGGCTGTGATGGCTGGACGACGGGGTCATCACCACCGGGACGGCGTGCGGCGCGATCAGGCCGGCGGGCCGGGTGCGCGGCTTCACCGGCGGTTCGGGCGGGGTGGATCCGCTGGCCGGGGTCGCCGGCCGGGCCGGGGTCGGAGCGGGCGCGGCGGGTGCCGGCGGCGTCGGCGCGTCGGCCTGGGGCGGACGGGCCCGGGCCGGCACGGCGGGACGTCCGACCGCCATCGCCAGGGCGGCCAGGTAGCTGAGTGCCGCGAAGAACGGCAGCAGGTGCCCCGACCAGGCGGCCCAGCCATCGGCGTCCGACGCCTGCCCGGCCGCGCCGGCGGTGTAGGTCGTCCAACCGAACTGGATCAGCCAGTGCAACGCCAGCAGGGTCGTCCCGGTCCAGGCCAGGGCGAGCCCGCGTGCCAGCCGGCGGCCCACGTACACCGTGGCGACCACGGTGGCCACGACGAAGACCAGGGTGCGCACCAGCGCCAGGAAGATGTC
>JAGPGQ010000079.1 GCA_018055925.1 Micropruina sp. | reverse complement strand
AACGGCAGGCTCGAGCACCTGCGCGGCTCGGCGCTGGGGTTCCGCAACCTGACCAACTACATCGCCAGATCCCTGCTCGAGACCGGCGGGTTCAGACCCCGACTACACCCTGGATTCGGATGAGCCCGAAATGCACAATCCGCAGAGTTCCTACGCACCGGATCGTCGACAACGGCTCCTCGCGTGTCCGCACCGGGATCCCCGCCTGCACGTCATCCCGGGCCCCGACCCGGGATCCCACCACCAATGCCGCACCCCGAGATCCCGGCGTCCGCCGGGATGGCGACTACAGCTGCACCTGCACATTGCTGGATCCCGACGGGGTCGAGCTATGGACGATCGACGTCGGTGGCATCGATGAGGTCCAGGCCTTGACGCTTGCTCTGGCCGTGGTCGGCGAACGGTTGGCCGTTGAGTCACCGCCATTCGCCTTCCTGGGCGACGACGATCCGGGATTTCCCAGGCACGGGGTGCCCTGGGACCACCAGCGCGACCTCGCCTGATCAGCCACGTGCGGTGGCCGGCCGGAGCCGCCAGGATGGACGAATGACCGCCGCCGTCGGCATCGACATCGGAACCACCAACACCAAGGTGGTGCGGTTCGACCGCGGGTCGAGCACCACGGTGCTGACCAGGCCCACCCCGACGAGGCTGGACGATCTGCTGGCCGTCGTCTTCGCCGGCATCCGGGCCGCCGCCGTGACCGGACCGGTCGCCGCGGTCGGCATCGCCTCGATGGCCGAGTCGGGGTTCCCGCTCGACCAACGGGGCCGGGCACTGACGTCGATGCTGTCGTGGCGGGACACCCGGGATGACGCGGACGTGCATGCCCTGGCCGACCGGCTGGGCGCCGATGCCCTGTTCGAGGCGACCGGGGTCCGCCCGGGACCGAAGCCGTCGCTGGCCGTCTGGCTCTGGCTGCGGAGCCGGCATCCGGCCAGCTTCGCCGCCATGCACCGCTGGGCCGGGGTCGCCGACGCCGTCCACCTGGCGTTGACCGGAGAGCTCCGGACCGATCACACGCTGGCCGGACGCACCCTCGCCTACCGGCTGCCGCCCGCCGGCACACCGCTGGCGGCCGTCTTCGACGCCGGACTGCTCGCCGAGGCCGGGCTGCGTCCCGAACAGCTTCCCCGGGTGGCCCGTCCGGGCGACGCGCCCGCCACCACCGGCTCCGCGATCGAGGGCCTTGCCGGGGGCACACCCGTCGTGGTGGCGGGCCACGACCACCAGGTCGCCTCGTGGGCCACGGGTGTCCGCGACGTCGGCCAGGTGGCCGACTCGGTGGGCACCGCCGAGGCGATGCTCAACCTGGTCAGACGGGTGCCGGACCGGCCCGCCGTCCGCGCCCACGGCATGAGCGTGGTCCGCACGATCGACGGCCGGACGGAGGCCCTGCTCGCCGGCACCGGCGCTGCCGGCGGATTCCTCCAACAGCTCGCCGACGACCACACCGACGGCGACGTCGACCGACTGCTCGACGGCTGCGACACGGCGACCCCGGCGACGGGCAGCTGGCTGCTGCCGTACCCGGCCGGGCGCCAGTGCCCCGAACCCGATCCTCGGGCGCGGCTGCGCACGGTCGGCAGCCCCGGACATCTCGGCCTGGCCGCGCTGGAATCGCTCGCCTACCAGGCCCAGTGGGTGCTGGACGTCCAGGCGACCCTGGCCGCCCAACCGGTGGCCGCAATCAGCCTCACCGGCGGCCCCCTGCATCGAAACCCCTTGTGGGCGCGCATCAAGGCGACACAGGCCGGGGTCCCCACCCACCTGGGTGGCGTCACCGAACCGGTCGCCGCCGGTGCCGCCATGCTTGCGCTGCACCGGGCCGGGCTGGACGATCCGCCACCCCTGCCCAACACAACGATCGAACCGCTGCCCGGCCTGCGGGACGCCTACCGGAACCGGCTCGCCGGCTTCATCGCGTCGGCTCGCCAACCGGGCTGACCGGACGCCGCCGGACAATCCGCCGAACCGGCCACAACGTCCGTCGGTCCGGGTTATCGTGAGGCCACGCGTGATGCCCCCGACAATGGGGCCGGAGGCATCACCGCCTCACCCCAACCCCGAAGGAGCCCGATGCCGAGGCCGCGCGGACTCGTCACCGCCCTACCCGCGTCCTCGTCCGACCAGCCGCACCAACTCACGGACCCGGTGCCGTTCCGGCCGGACGCGAAGGTCCTGGACGGTGGCCAGCAGATCGTCTCGCTCACCCTGGACACCACCCGGCTGGACATACTCCCGTCCAGCCTGACGCCGGCCACGTTCACGGTGCACGCCACCGGCACCGATCCCCACGGCCTCGACCCGGGCACCGTCTCCGGCACCTACGACGTCGACCGGAAGGTCACCGCGGTGCGGCTCGACGCCCGGGGCCGGATCGTGATCGACCTGGCCCACGGCTTCGGCGTCGAGGGCGCGGACCCCCTGGGCCAGGCGGACGGTGTCGGCCGGGCCATCGTCCTCGAGCTGGCGTATACGATCACCCAGCAGCAGCCGATCCGGTCGACCGACGGGCGTGCCCTGCGGTTGACCCGGTTCCGGCAGTGCCCCGTGGTCGATCGGGAGGTCGACGCGCACCGCAGCGGTGAGGCGGCCGGCCTGCACTACCGGCTGTTCAGCCCCACGCAGAGCCGGGGCGAACGTCCACTGATCGTCTGGCTGCACGGCGGCGGCGAGGGCGGCTGGGGCGACGCGCAGGACAATGACCTGGCGCTCCAGGGCAACCGGGGTGCGCTCGGGTTCAGCACTCCCGAGGCACAGCGGATCTTCGGCGGCGCCTACGTGCTGGCCCCGCAGGCGACCGACTACTGGCTCAACGACCCGGCGATGGACTACTCGGCCACGCTCGGCACGCTGATCGAGACGGTCGCCGCCCGGCACCCCGTCGACGCCGGCCGGATCTACCTCGCCGGTGCCTCGAACGGCGGCTACATGGTGCTCCGCCTGGCCGTCGACCACCCGGGCCGGTTCGCCGCGGTGGTGCCGATCTGTCCGGCGGTCGTGTTCGAGGGCGTCCGGATGTTCTCCGACGCCGAGTTGGGCTCGCTGCGGGGCACGCCGACGTGGGTCGTCCAGGCGATCGACGACCGGGTGCTGCCGTTCGCCGAGAACGGACGGCACGTGGCCGGCACGGTCGGCACCGCGCTGCTGTCCGCCTACCCCGACGTGACCTGGGACGGCATCCGCTACGACGGGCACCAGTCCTGGATCTACGTGGCCCACAACCACCCCAGCCACGACGGCCGGCACCTCTGGCAGTGGATGGCGCGGCAGCGCCTCGAACCGTATCGCCGGTAGCCGCGGCCGTAGCACGCGCGCACCCCGAAGCACCGGCTCGAACTCGCGACGAGTCGGCCGAGGGTCGGCCCGTCGGCGCGCACCCCGCTCGGGTAACGTGCCGCTTGGCGAAACCTGCCTGTCGATGGAGGAACATGTACCCGGCGAACATCACCCGCGACGAGGCTCGCGACCGGTCTGCCCTGCTCGGCACCCACGCCTATCGAGTGACCGTCGACCTGACCGGTTCACCGACGACGTTCACCTCGACCTCGACGATCCGGTTCTCCTCCGGCGCCGGCGGCACCTTCGTCGACCTGATCGCCGACTCGATCGTCGAGGCGACCCTGGACGACGACCCGCTGGACACCTCGGCGTACAACAACGAGCGGCTCGCGTTCGACGTCACCGACGGCGAGCACGTGCTCGCGATCACCGCCGTGTGCCGCTACAGCAACACCGGTGAAGGCCTGCACCGCTTCGTCGACCCGGTCGACGGCCGGGTCTACCTGTACACCCAGCTCGAGGTGGCCGACGCCCGCCGGGTCTTCGCCTGCTTCGACCAGCCCGACCTGAAGGCGACCTTCGAGTTCTCGGTGATCGCACCGGCGCACTGGACGGTGCTCTCCAACTCGCCGGAGGCGGAGCCGGTGGTGTCCGGCGAGCTCGGCTGCTGGCAGTTCGCGCCCACCCCGCCGATCTCCACCTACATCACCGCGCTGATCGCCGGCGACTACCACACCGTCCGGCGCACCCACGACGGCCGCGAGGCCGAGATCCCGATGTCGTTGTCGTGCCGGGTCTCGATGGTCCCGCACCTGGACGCCGACCGGCTGTTCACCATCACCGGCCGTGGATTCGACGTCTTCGAGGAGCATTTCGGAGAACCGTATCCGTTCGCGGACTATGCGCAGATCTTCGTCCCCGAATTCAACGCCGGGGCCATGGAGAATGCGGGCTGCGTCACGATTCGCGACGAATATCTCTACCGTTCCCGGGTGACCGCGGCCGCCTATGAAGCGCGCGACAACACGATCCTGCACGAGCAGGCGCACATGTGGTTCGGCGACCTGGTCACCATGACCTGGTGGGACGACCTGTGGCTGAACGAGTCGTTCGCCGAATGGGCGTCCCACTTCGCGCAGGACGAGATTCGCAAGGTCCACGGCGGCGACGACCCGTGGGCGACGTTCTGCAACCAGCGCAAGACCTGGGCCTACCGGCAGGATCAGTTGCCCTCCACCCATCCGATCGCCGCCGACATGGTCGACCTGCAGGCGGTCGAGTTGAACTTCGACGGCATCACCTACGCCAAGGGCGCCTCGGCGCTGCGGCAACTGGTGGCGTTCGTCGGGCTGGAGCCGTTCCTGGCCGGCGTCCGCACCTACTTCGCCCGGCATGCCTGGGGCAACACCCAGCTCACCGACCTGTTGCGGGCGCTCGAGGAGTCGTCGGGACGCGACCTGTCGTTCTTCACCGGGCAATGGCTGCAGACCGCCGGGGTGAACACGCTGACCTGTGACTACGACCTGGACGAGCGGGGACGGTTCGCCCGGTTCGTCGTCGTCCAGCAGGCACCCGAGCAGTGGCCCACCCTGCGCCGGCACCGGATCGGCATCGGCCTGTACGACCCGACCGACGAGGGCATCGAGCGGGGGCATCGGGTCGAGCTCGACATCGACGAGGAGCGTACCGATGTGCCGGCGCTGATCGGGGTGCCCGCGCCGGCGGTGGTGCTGCTGAACGACGGCGACCTGTCGTACGCGAAGATCCGGATCGACCGCGGATTGGACGTCGTGGTGCAGCGGATCCACGAGTTCCGCGATCCGGTCGCCCGGGCGCTGCTGTGGGGGGCCACCTGGGACATGTGCCGCGACGCCCAGCTGAGCGCCGCCGACTACGTCGACCTGGTGATCCGCGGGGTTGCGATCGAGACCGACCTGACCGCGGTGAGTGCCGTGCTGGCCCAGGCCGAGGCGGCGGTTCGCTACTACGCGCCACCCGCCGTCCGAACCGGCCTGGCCAGGCATTGGACGGCCGGGCTCGCCCAGCTGCTGAAGGGCACCGAGGCCGGCTCCGACCACCAGCTGGCGATCGTCCGGGCGTTGGCGACCTCGGTCACCACAACCGCCGGCGCCGAGCTGCTGCGGGCCTGGCTGGACGGCGACGAGGTGCCGCCGGGGCTCGCGGTGGACGCCGACCTGCGCTGGCGGCTGGTCACCAACCTGGCCCGGCTCGGCGGCATCGACGCGGCCGGGATCGACGCCGAACTGGCCCGGGACAACACCGCCACCGGCGCCGAGAAGGCCGCCGGCGCCCGCGCCGCCCGTCCGGACGCCGAGGCGAAGGCGGACGCCTGGCGCCTGGCGATCGACGACCCGTCCGTCCCGAACGAGACCCACACCCAGCTGTGCGCCACCTTCTGGCAGCTGGGCCAGGAGGACGTGCTCGAGCCCTATGTCGACGCCTGGTTCGAGGTGATGGGAGACATCGCCGCCGGACGCAACGGCTGGGCCAGCCGGTCGCTGGCGATCCGCAAGAACGTGGGCGAGCTACTGTTCCCGCGCCCGCTCGGCGACCGGGCCCTGGTGCGGCGGATCGACGACTGGATGGCGAGCACCGAACTCAACGATTCGGTGCGCCGGATGGTCAGCGAGCGCCGGGACGACGTGCTGCGGGCGCTGCGCTGTCAGGAGGCCGCGGAATCCGCGTGACAGCCGCAACAGTTCCGCCGGGCGCGCTCGCACGCCCGAGCGATGAGTTGAGCCGACGGCTCAGCTCTGGGAGCGCCGGAACCAGGCGGGCGCCATGCCGAAGACGAGAATCACCAGGGCGATCGCGGCCGGGATGCCGAGCAGCACCGTCAGTGCCTCGAGTGCGGAGGGGTCGGGCGCATCGGGCCAACCCGGCAGGGTTTCGAGCGGGAGTAGTCCGAACATGAGGCACAGGGTATTGCACCTAGTGGCGTGCCGTCACCCATCGCGGCCCGGGTTGCCCGGACGAAGCGTGCCGGTTCCGGACCACTCCGCCCGGCCCGCCCCACCCGGACGGCGCTGGCCGGCACCGCGCGCATCGATAGGATGATCCGAGGCCGCCCGCCGCAGGCACGGCCGCCACCGAATCACCGAGGAGCATTCCGCGTGAGCAACCAAACCGCCCGCGTCGTGTGGGACGGCCACCGAATCGCCCGCGCCTTGGCCCGCATGGCCCACCAGATCGTCGAGGCGAACGCCGGCGGCGAGGATCTGGTCCTGCTGGGCATTCCGACGCGCGGCGCGCTGCTGGCCCGCCGGCTGGCCGACGCGATCCGCGGCATCGAGGGGGTCGAGGTCGGCGTCGGCGAACTCGACATCACGATGTACCGCGACGACCTGCGCAGCCAGCCCACGCGGGCCGTGGGCCGCACCACGATCCCCCGCCCGATCGACGACCGCACGGTGGTGCTGGTCGACGACGTCCTGTTCACCGGACGGACCACCGCCTCGGCGCTGGACGCGCTCAAGGAGGTCGGCCGTCCCCGCATCGTCCAGCTCGCGGTGCTGATCGACCGGGGGCACCGGCAGCTGCCGATCCAGGCCGACCATGTCGGCAAGCAGCTGCAGGTGTCGCCCGAGGCGCGGGTCAACGTCCGGCTGGCCGAGATCGACGAGATCGACGCCGTCACGATCAGTTCGCCGGAGGCCTGATGCGACACCTGCTGAGCGCCGCCGACCTGAGCCTGGCCGAGGCGACGTCGATCCTGGACGTCGCCGAGGAGATGCACGCCATCCAGGGCCGGCAGATCAAGAAGCTGCCCACGCTGCGCGGCCGCACCGTGATCAACATGTTCTTCGAGGACTCCACCCGCACCCGGACCAGCTTCGAGATGGCCGGCAAGTGGATGTCGGCCGACACGATCAACGTCACCGGCAAGGGCTCGTCCACGTCCAAGGGCGAGTCGCTGCGCGACACCATGCTCACCCTGGACGCGATGGGCACCGACTGCTTCGTGATCCGGCACGGCTCCTCCGGCGCCGTGGCGCAGGCGGCCGGCTGGGTGAAGGCGCACGTGGTGAACGCCGGCGACGGCACCCACGAACACCCCACCCAGGCGCTGCTGGACGCGTTCGCGATGCGCCGGCACTTCCGCGGCCTGGGCGACGACGACGGGTTCGGCAACAAGACGATCGCGATCGTCGGCGACCTGCTGCACAGCCGGGTGGTGCGCTCCAACGTGCTGCTGCACCGCACGCTCGGGTCGCGGGTGATCCTGGTCGCCCCGCCCACCCTGTTGCCGACCGGCATCGGCGACTGGGGTTGCGAGGTCACCAGCTCCCTGGACGACGTGATCGCCGAGGTCGACGTCGCGATGATGCTGCGGGTGCAGCGGGAACGCATGCAGGGCGGCTTCTTCCCCAACGAACGCGAGTACACCGAGCTGTTCGGGCTCACCCCGGAGCGGCTGCGCAGGCTCAAACCGAGCGCGGCGGTGTGCCATCCCGGCCCGATGAACCGCGGCATGGAGATCTCGTCCGAGGCCGCGGACGCCGCCAACTCGCTGATCCTCGAGCAGGTCACCGCCGGCGTCTCGGTGCGGATGAGCGTGCTCTACCACCTTCTCGGAGGGAGTCCCGAATGACCGACCTGCTGATCGCCGGCGCGCACCTGGCCGATGGCGAGCGGCGCGACCTCGGGGTGGCCGGCGGACGGCTGGTCGATCCGTCCGAGCTCAGCTCGCCCGAGCGGATCGACGCCGACGGGCTGCTCGCCCTGCCCGGGCTGGTCGACTCGCACACCCACCTGCGCGAACCGGGACGCGAAGACGCCGAGACGATCGCCACCGGCACCCTGGCCGCGGCCCGCGGCGGCTACACCGCGGTGCACGCGATGGCCAACCTGGATCCGGTCACGGACACCGCCGAGGCCGCCGAGTACCTGGCCGGGCTCGCCGCCCGGACGGCGAGCGCAGAGGTGATCGTGGTCGGCTCGATCACCAAGGGGCTGGCGGGTGAGCAGCTCAGCGAGATGGGCCTGATGCACCGGTCGGCAGCGCGGGTCCGGATGTTCTCCGACGACGGCCGCTGCCTGATGAACCCGCAGGTGATGCGGCGGGCGCTCGCCTACGCCGGCACCTTCGACGCGGTGATCGCCCAGCACGCCCAGGACAGCCACCTGGCCGGGCCGGGCTCCTGCTGCCACGAGTCGGAGATCTCCGGGCGGCTCGGCCTGCCCGGCTGGCCCGCCCAGGCCGAGTCGACGATCATCGCCCGCGACGTCCAGCTCGCCGAGCTGACCGGCGCCCGGTTGCACGTCTGCCACGTCTCGACCGCCGAGGGCGTGGACGTGATCCGCTGGGCGAAGGCGCGCGGCATCCGGGTGACCGCCGAGGTCACCCCGCACCACCTGTACCTGGCGACCCGCGAGGTGGAGAGCTTCGACACCACGTTCAAGGTGAACCCGCCGCTGCGCACGGACGAGCACATCGAGGCGTGCCGGGAGGCACTCGCCGACGGCACGATCGACATGGTCGGCACCGACCACGCCCCGCACGCCCGGCAGGACAAGGACCACCCGTTCGACATCGCCCTGCCCGGCATGATCGGGCTGGAGCAGTCCCTGGCGGTGGTGATGGAGGTGATGGTCGGCTCCGGCCGGATCGACTGGCCCACCCTGGTGGAACGCATGTCGTTCGCGCCGGCCCGGCTCAGCGGCAGCACCACGCAGGGCCGTCCGCTGACCGCCGGCGAACCGGCGAACCTGGTGCTGGTGGACCCGTCCGCCCGGGGGGTCGTCGATCGCGACAGTTCCGCGTCCAAGTCGCGCAACAACCCGTACCACGGCCGCGACCTGCCCGATCCCGTGGTGGCGACCATCTGGGCCGGCGGCGTCACCTACCGCCGCTGATTCTCTGGCTCACCCCGGCGCTCGCCTGACTATGTGGCGCTCGCGAGGCTCCGCGAGCCCTCCCTGGTCCGGTGAGCGCTTGTGACGATTGGACGGGTGGGACGAGCCCGGCTCACAACCGGCGGTTGGCCAGCACCGGAATGGTCCGCCGGACGTCGGTGACCTGGGACGGGTCGATGTCGACCACCAGCAGATCCGGCTCGGTCCCCAGCGCCGCGAGTACCCGGCCGGTCGGGGCGACCACCAGCGAATGCCCGACCCCGGTGGGGGCCGTCCCCCCGCTCGCCAGGCCGGAGATGGCCGGATCGGCCTGTCCGACGGCGGCGACGAAGCAGGTGCTGTCGAGCGCCCGGGCGCGGGCCAGCAGTTCCCATTGGTCGACCTTGCCGGGACCGGCGCCCCAGGAGGCCGCCACGCAGATCAGCTGTGCTCCCCGATCGGCGAGTGCGGTGAACAGCCCGGGAAAACGGATGTCGTAGCAGGTGGCGAGGCCCACCGCGACGTCACCGATCCGGACGACCACCGGCTCGTCCCCGGGGGTCACGGTCGACGACTCGGTGAAGCCGAACGCGTCGAACAGGTGGATCTTGTCGTAGCTGGCGTCGATCCCCTCGCCGACCACCCGCACCGTGTTGCGCACCCGTCCGGCATCGCCGGGGGTGAACATGCCGGCCGCGATCACCAGGTCGTTCCAGTGCGCGATCTGCGCCAGCCGGCTCGCCCAGGGCCCGTCCACCGGTTCCGCGATCTCGGCGAGCGGCAGGCCGAAGCATCGCATCGTCGCCTCGGGACACAGCAGCAGATCAGCATCCCTAGCGGACGCCCGTTCGGCGTAGTCGGCGACCAGGCGCAGGTTGGCCTCCGGATCGGGTCCCGAGATGAACTGAGCGAGGGCGATGCGCATCGTGCTCCCTTCGGTGATCCGGCCAGCCTATGACCTGCGGTGACCGGTCGTTCTGGGACGCACGACTCCGGCCTGGGTTCACCAGTTCCTCGCGCCTGGCGCCGGCCGGGATGACGGGAACCGGGCGTGCCGGGTTGGCCCTTGAGATCCCGGCGTTCGCCGGGATGACGGGAACGGCGGGATGACGGAGAGCGGCGGGATGACGGTGAGGCCGCGCGCGCGGCTGGCCCTTGAGATCCCGGCGTTCGCCGGGATGACGAGGGACCGGGATGGCGGAGAGGCCGTCGGGACGGCGGTGGGAGCGCTGGGTGAGGTCCGTCATCCCGGCGGTCGCCGGGATCTCCGCGGGCACCGCGGTCCGTCATCCCGGCGAACGCCGGGATCTCCGGCCCTCAGCCGCCCAGCTGCCGGGCCAGGGCCAGGATGCTGATCCGGGAGTGATCGTCGGCGATCTGCAGGAAGTCGCACACCCGTCTCACCGCGTCCGCCAGGCCGCCCTCGCCCGGCAGCCGCAGCCTGTCGGCACGTTCGTCCAGGCGCGGCAGGCCGCGTCCGAGCAGGTGCAGCGTCCAGGCGGCCACGATCCGTTCCGCCCCGGCCGGGCTGTTGCCGGCCAGCCGGTCGGCGACCAGCACCGGGACGATGCGCTGCGGGAGTTTCGCCGAACCGTCGGCGGCGATGCCACTCAGGGGCTGCTGCAGGGACGGGTTGCCGAACCGCTCCAGCAGCGCCGTCCGGTACCCCTGGACGACGGCCTCGTCGAGCGGTAGCCGGCGCCGCGCCACGTCCCACCACTCCTCCACCCAACCCAGGACGATCGGGTCCGCGACCGCCCCGGCGACCGTCCGGTGGCCCCGCAGCGGACCGGCGTAGGCCAGCAGCGAGCGGGCACCGTTCTGCATCCAGAGCCGGCGGTGCTCGTAGGGCACCAGGTCGTCGGTGAACTCGGCACCGGCCGAGCCCCAGTCGGGACGTGGCCCGGCGAACTCGCCAGCCAGCACCCATTCGCTGAACCGTTCGGACGCCAGCGCGGCCCGGTCGTCGACGTGCTGCTGGTCGAGCACCGTCGTCCGGGTGGTCTCGTTGCCCCGGGACGTGACCCGGTCGGCGAGCGAACCGATGAACGCCACCTGGTCGTCGAGATAGCCGGCCAGGTCGGCACCGGCCGCCTCGGCGAATTCGCGCACCACCCGGGCGAGCGCGTCCCCGTTGTCCGGCAACCGGTCGCAACTGACCAGGCTGATGGGTCCCGCGCCGGCCTCGCGCCGTCCGATCAGGCCGGCGACCAGCCGTCCGGGCAGGCTCCGGGTCGCCGAGAGTCGCCCGGCGGCCACCGCGGCGATGTCGGCGACCACCAGCCCCTTGTCGACGTCCAGGCCACCGTCGTCCCCCAGCAGGTAGCCGCCGGCTCCGACGGTCAGGGTCACCACCGACACCCGCGGGTCCGCCAGGTAGGCCAGCATCGCGGCGACGTCGCTACCGCTGTGCACGGCCGCGATCGAGCCGATCACCCGGTACTGCTCGCCGGCGGTCCCGGTGGTGACCAGCGTGTACAGGTGCTCCTGGTGCGCCAGTTCGGGAGCGGCCCCCGCGGTGCGTCCCGAGAAGGCGGCGATCCCCCAGTCGGCGGCATCGTCGGCGCGGTCGGTGTACCAGGCCTGATGGGCGCGGAAGAAGTCGCTGAGCCCCACGTGCACCATCCGGACGGGGGGCGCCGGACGTCCATCGACCGACCGGGACAGTCCACGGGCCACTGCGTCCCTGCCTTTCCCGGCGAAAGCCCCGATTTCGAGGTCGAGCCTGCCGAGACCCGAGAGTCTCGACAGGCTCGGCCAATGATCGATCTGCAGTCCCCGACGACGGCCGTCCGCGACCTGGGCCCGGCGGGGCCGGACGCGGCGAACACACCGACAGGGAGGCGATCAGCCCAACGTCAGGAGTCCGTCTCCTCGTCGAGGCCGGTGCGATGCAGGTAACCCTTGGACTGATCGCCACCGTAGGCGGGATCCACGCTCGGGTTGCGCGGATCGTGCTTTCGCGGCGCATTCTCTCCGCCGTAGCCCTCTTCGACCGGAGGGTCGTTGTGGGGATGCGGATGGTCTGCGCCCCCGTAACCCGGATTGACGTCGTGCGTCGACTCTTCGCTCATCGGACAACCTCCTCCACTCGGTGTACCGGACCCGTCGTCGAAAGCTCGTTCAGCGTGTCCGGCCTAGTCACGTCCACCCTACCCCGGAACATCGGGCTGGCCTATAGGCTGGTCGGCGGCCTTTCGCGCATCCCCTCGGCAGGTGGTGGCATGATCGGCCAAGACACCTTCATCGACGAGTGGGGAAACATGAGCGAGACGACGAGCGGCGCCGAAGTGGGCGTGGTCGGAATGGCCGTGATGGGTTCGAACCTGGCACGGAATTTCGCCAGCAAGGGTTTCCGGACGGCCATCTTCAACCGAACCTACGCCAAGACCGAAGCGGTGGCGGCGGCGCATCCCGAGGCGGGATTCCTGGCCGCCGAGACGGTCGAGCAGTTCGTGGCGTCCCTGGAGAAGCCGCGCCGGATCGTGATCATGGTGAAGGCCGGAGCGGCCACTGACGCCACCATCGATTCGCTGCTGCCCCACCTGGACCAGGGCGACATCATCGTGGACGGCGGCAACACCCACTTCCCCGACACCCGGCGTCGCGAGCAGCGGATCTCGGAACTCGGGTTCAACTTCATCGGCTGTGGCATCTCGGGCGGCGAGACCGGGGCGCTGCTCGGCCCGGCGATGATGCCGGGTGGCCCGAAGGACTCCTACGCCCACATCGGCCCGATCCTGGAGAAGATCTCGGCCCAGTACGACGGCGAGCCCTGCTGCACCTGGATCGGCCCGGACGGCGCCGGCCACTTCGTGAAGATGGTGCACAACGGCATCGAATACGCCGACATGCAGTTCATCGGCGAGGCCTACGACCTGCTGCACGGCGCCGGGTTGTCCGCCACCGAGGCCGCGGACGTGTTCGCCCAGTGGAACACCGGCGACCTCGACTCGTACCTGATCGAGATCACCGCCGAGGTACTGCGCCAGGTCGACGCCGCAACCGGCAAGCCGCTGATCGACGTCATCGTCGATGCGGCCGGCATGAAGGGCACCGGCACCTGGACGGTGCAGGAGTCGCTCAACCTGGGTGTGCCCGCGTCGGCGATCGCCGAGGCGGTGTTCGCCCGCGCCGCCTCCAGCAGCCCCGACCTGCGGGCCGCGGCCAGGGCCGCGCTCGAGGGCCCGGACGGCCGTATCGAGGTGGCCGACCGCGACGCCTTCATCGCCGACGTCCGGCAGGCCCTGTGGTCGGCCAAGGTGATCGCCTACGCCCAGGGCCTGCACCTGATCAAGGTCGCCGGCCAGGAGTACGGCTGGGACATCGACGTGGCCGCCGTCGCCCGGATCTGGCGGGCCGGCTGCATCATCCGGGCCAAGCTGCTCGACCGGATCTCGAACGAGTACGCGGCCAACAACCTGGAGACCCTGCTCGAGGCCCCGTCGATCAAGGCGGAGCTGGCCGCCGGCAATCCCGCCTGGCGTCGGGTGGTGGCGACCGCCACCTCGGCGGGCGTCCCGATCCCCGGGTTCAGTTCGGCCCTGTCGTACTACGACCTGATCCGGTCCGACCGCACCAACGCGGCCCTCACCCAGGGCATGCGGGACTTCTTCGGCTCGCACACCTACCGCCGGATCGACTCCGAGGGCACCTTCCACACCCTGTGGTCGGGCGACCGCAGCGAGGTCGAGGCCGTCGACACCCACTGACCCCGAAAGGCCCTGCCTAACTTTCTCGGCCCTCCCGTCGACGGGAGGGCCGAGAAAGTTAGGGAGGGCTTTCTGAGCCGGGCCGCCCGCAACCGGGAGCCCGGTCCGTCCCGTGGAAGGGAGCACGATGAGGCAGCATTCCGACGATCCGGTCCGGCCGGGCCTGCACATTCATCCGGCGCGCGGCTGGCTGAACGACCCGAACGGGTTGTGCCGGATCGACGACCGCTACCACGTCTTCTATCAGCACAATCCCGACGGCCCGCACCACAGCAACATCCATTGGGCGCACGTGAGTTCGCCCGACCTGATCCGGTGGAGTGCGGAACCGATCGCCCTGGCCCCGGTCGCCGGCACCCTCAACGAGCAGGGTTGCTGGTCGGGCTGCGTGGTCGACGACGGCGGCGTGCCGACCGCGGTCTACACCGCCGTGCACGACGGGCCGGACAAGGCCGTGGTCGCAGTGGCCCGCGGCGACCGCTCCCTGCGGACGTGGCTGCCGGATCCGGTCGGCAAGATCGGCAACCCGGACGATCCCGCGGTCGCCGAGGTCCGCGACCCGTTCCTCTTCGTGTTGGACGGACGGCGGTACTCCGTCCAGGGCGCCGGCCACCCCTCGGGCTCGCCCCAGCTCCTGCTCTACTCCTGTGACGACCTGGACGCGTGGACGTTCCTCGGCCCGCTGTTGACCATGGACGACCCGGTCGCGGCCGAGCTGGCAGCGGCGAACATCTGGGAATGCCCGAATCTGTTCCGGCTGGGCGATCGCTGGGTGGTCCTGCTGTCGCTGTGGCGAGGGACGGACGCCGCCCACCAGCTCGTCGGAGTGCGCTACCTGGTCGGCGACCTGGTTCCCTCGGGCGACGGCCTGCGCTTCGTCACCCACGCCGGCGGCAGCGTGGACGACGGCGACGCCTTCTACGCACCCCAGGTGTTGGTGGAGGCGGAGCGGGTGCTGCTGTGGGGCTGGGCCTGGGAGGGTGCGCACCGCTCGC
>JAGPGQ010000078.1 GCA_018055925.1 Micropruina sp. | reverse complement strand
GCCGCAGCGGGGCGTAAAGGCGCCGCCGACGAACTGAACCCGTCCTGTCATCATCACTCCGGCCTCCTTCCTGGTGCAGTATTGATGGATCAAACGTAAACGACTCCGCGCCGCAATGCAACTGCGCGGGCCAAATTCCTTCGGAATCTCTCTCTCGATGAGTCGTGGCGGTGGGTATGTGGAGCGGCCGGAGGTCTGGCGTCGGAGGTCTGGTGCCGGACGTCTGGCGCCGGACCGTGGTGGCGCCGATGCGTGGTGTGGCGGCGCCTCCGGGCCGGGCGGTGAATCGATCGCGCGATCGTCCGCTGCTGGCGGGAACGGTGACTGCCTTCGGGAAATATCCCGAAACCAGTGGTGCCGACCCGGCAGTAGTCACCGATCGCGAGATCGCTCCGACATCGGGCGGGCCGAACGTGGACGAGGGAGAACCCCGCGGACGCCAGCCTTCGCCGGCCGTCCCGGTGGTCATCCCGACGGGATGCTGGGATCTCTGCGCCAGGACTGTCGCCGATGAGATCCCGGGGCGGGCCCGGGATGACGCCTAGACCAGCCTTCGCCGGCCATCCCGGTGGTCATCCCGACGGGATGCTGGGATCTCTGCGCCAGGACTGTCGCCGATGAGATCCCGGGGCGAGCCCGGGATGACCAAGACCACCCTTCGCCGGCCGTCCGGATCGTCGTCCCGGCGGACGCCGGGATCTCCGTGTTCAGGTTGCTGTCGTCGAGATTCCGGGGCGGGCCCGGGATGACCAAGACCAGCCTTCGCCGGCCGTCCGCATCGTCGTCCCGGCGGACGCCGGGATCTCCGTGTTCAGGTTGCTGTCGTCGGGATCCCGGGGCGGGCCCGGGATGACGTCGGGGCTCGTGCGACGACCCGCCTTTGCCGGCCATCGTCATCCTGCGGGACGCCGGGGTCTCCGCGCCCAGGCTGCTGATGACGAGATCCTGGGGCGGGACGACGTGACGAACCTGGGAACCCACCAGAACGCCCGTCGGACGATCAGTCCGGCATCGCCTAACCGGCCGAGGCCAGCGCGAACGGCAGCACACCCGGAGCACCCGCGCGCCGCAACAGCCTGGCGGCCACGGTCATCGTCCAGCGCGAATCGACCAGGTCGTCCACCAGCAGCACCGGGCCGGGCAGGCGGTCCAGATCGGCGGCCAGGCCTGGCCCGACGGTGAACCGTCCCCACACGTCACGGACCCGGTAGGCGCTGTTGGTGGAACCCCGGGTGGGTTCGGCCGTGGCCGACAGGTCGAGTGGGCCCAGCAGTCGTAGCCGTCCTGCGGTCGCGATGCCGGTGGCGAGCGACTCGATCAGGCGACTGCGTCCGAGGCTCGGCACCCAGGCGACGGCCGCGGGCCGGGCCGTCCACTCCCAGGCGGCCAGCACCCGCAGGGTCGCGCGGGCGAGGTCGTCGGGCACCTCGGCGTCCACGGGCCGTCCGTCGGCGTCGGGGGCGAACAGCTCGCGCAACCGTCCGCCCCAGCCGAGATCGCTCAGTCGCGCGATCACGCGGCCCTCCTCGGCACGGTCGCCGGGCGGGATCCGTCCGCTGACCGGCTTGCCGTCGGCGAGGATGCCCAGCCGGTCCAGACCCGTCGGCCACAGCGCGCGCGCAGCGATCGGCACGCCCACCCGGTCGAGCGTCTCACCGGCGGACCGGGTCGCGGTGACGGTGATGTCGGTCGGATACCAGGCGCCGGTGCAGACATCGCAGCGCCCGCAGGGTGCGCTGTGGGGATCGTCCAGCTGCTCGGTGAGGAAGGCCATCCGGCAGCTGGCCAGCTGCTCGTAGGCGAGCATCGCGTCCTGTTCGGCCACCCGGGCCTCCGCGATCCGCCGATAGCGCTCGGCGTCGTAGACCCACGGCTGTCCGGTCGCCAGCCAACCGCCCGGCACGTACTCGACGGCCCCGTCGACGGCCAGCACCTTGAGCAGCAGTTCCAGCGGCCCTCGGCGCAGATCGACCCGCGCCTCCAGGGCCGCGACCGACAGCGGCCGGTCGGCGTCGGCCAGGGCCGCGAGGACGGCGTCCGCCCGGGCCTGGGTCGGCATCGCGTTGGTGGCGAACCAGTGCCAGATGTCGCGGTCCTCGACGCCCGGCAGCAGCAGCACATCGGCACGCTCGGTGGCGCGTCCGGCCCGGCCCACCTGCTGGTAGTAGGCCACGGGGGAGCTGGGCGCCCCGAGATGGACCACGAAACCGAGATCGGGCTTGTCGAAGCCCATGCCGAGCGCCGAGGTGGCCACCAGGGCCTTCACCTGGTTGGCCTTCAGCGCCTGTTCGGCGGCCAGTCGTTCGGCGTCGTCGGTGCGTCCGGTGTAGGGCAGCACACGGTGCCCGGCCTTGGTCAGCAGCGTCGCGGCGTCCTCGGCGGCCGAGACCGTCAGGCAGTAGACGATGCCGCTGCCGGGCAGGCTGTCGAGATGCTCGGCGAGCCAGGCGAGTCTGCGGTTGGGCGTCTGCAGTTCGAGGACGCCGAGCCGCAGCGAGTCCCTGGCCAGTGCCCCGCGCAGGGTGAACACGTCGCGACCCCCCGTGCCGAGTTGCTCGGCGACGTCGTCGACCACTCGCTGGTTCGCCGTGGCCGTGGTGGCCAGCACCGGGACGTCGTCACCCAGCAGCCCAATCAGGTCGCGGATCCGCCGGTAGTCGGGCCGGAAGTCGTGGCCCCAGTCGCTGATGCAGTGCGCCTCATCGATCACCAGCAGGCCGAGCGAGGCCACCAGCCGGGGCAGTTGCTCGGCCCGGAACCTCGGGTTGACCAGGCGCTCCGGAGAGACGAACAACACATCGACGGCATCGGCCTCGAGCAGGTCCTCGATGCCGGCCCATTCGGTCACGTTGGCCGAGTTGATCGCGGCCGCCCGCACGCCGGCCCGCTCGGCCGCGGCCACCTGGTCGCGCATCAGCGCCAGCAGGGGCGACACGATCAGCGCCGGCCCCGCACCGTCCCGGCGGCGCAGCAGGGCCGAGATGAAGTAGACCGCCGATTTGCCCCAGCCCGTCCGCTGCACCACCAGCGCCCGGCGGCGGTGCGCCACCAGGGCCTCGATCGCCTCGAACTGCCCGGGGTGGAAGACGGCGTCGGATCGTCCGGTCAGGGCGCGCAGGACGTCGAGCGCCTCGTCGTGCAGATCGCTCCCGCTGGCCTCGGAGGTCGCCTGGTCAGTCATGGATCCACCGTCTCACGAGCCTGTGACAGGTTGTCGCCGACCCGGTCTGGACGCCCGGGGACGGTTCCTTTCCGGCTCAGGGGACGGTTCCTTTCCGGCTCAGGGGACGGTTCCTTTCCGGTTCAGGGGACGGTTCCTATTCCCGTTCAGGGGACGGTTCTCTTTCCCGTTCACGGCGGAAACGGGTCCGAGGGCGTCGGTGAGCGTCCGTCCACGGAATGGAAGCATCACGCGCAGGCGGGACCGATGACGCACGCCGGTAGGTGGCGTCCGCAAGCCGGCGAGAGGCGGTTCAGCAGACCTGGCTGAGCAATCCGGTGTCGACGTCGTAGAGGAACCCGCCGATGGCGGCGCGTCCCTCGATGAGGGGATGCTCCGCCAGCAGCCGGACGTCGCTGTGCAGCTTGTCTTTTTGGTCGGGGGTGGCGCCGACGCTGAGCGTCCCGGCGTCCCGTCCGCTGGCTTCGGAGACCCGCCGCCGCATCTCCTGGTCGTCGCAGGCGGCCATGGCGCACCGGGTGTGCGCGATGACCAGGATGCGGTTCACCCGCAGTAGGTTCACGCCGAGGACGCAGCCGTTGAGGGCATCATCGGTCACGTGACCGCCCGGGGTGCGCAAGATCTTCGCCTCGCCGAGCATCAGGCCCAGCATTTCCAGGGGCTGAAGCCGTGAGTCCATGCAGGTCACGACGGCCACACCGGCATGCGCGTAGCCGTCGAAGTTGCGGGGAGCGGAGGTGGCGTAGCGCCGATTGGCCGCCAACAGATCGTCGAAGTCGTCTGTCACGGGCCCACCCTATCGGCCGGTTCCCGCCGGCGTCTCCCGGGTGCTGTCCGGACGCAACCAACTGGTCGCGAACGCTCGGCCAGATGGCGTCGTTCCTCCGTGGACGCGGCCGCGTCCGCTCGTTGGGAGGGGCGCCGTCCCGGGTCCATGCGGTTGTGAACGGGATAGGGAACCGTCCCCTGAACGGGAATAGGAACCGTCCCCTGAACGGGATAGGGAACCGTCCCCTGAACGGGATAGGGAACCGTCCCCTGAACGGGAATGGGAACCGTCCCCTGAACGGGAATAGGAACCGTCCCCTGAACGGGAATGGGAACCGTCCCCTGAACGGGTCAGGGGTGGGTGCGGGTGGAGATCGCGGCGATGGGTTGGCCGGCGGGGGTGCCGGAGCCGTCTCGGCGGGGATCGGGGGCCGGCAGGTCGATCGGTGAGCCGCTGGCCGCCGCGGCGACCGCGGGGGCGGGGCCTACCCAGGCGAGCTGCAGCACGTCCTCGCCCTTGAGGAACCGCTGGCAGCGGACGCCGCCGGTGCCGCGGCCCTTGCCGGGGTACTCGTCGAACGAGGTCACCTTGACGCTGCCGGCGTCGGTTCCCGGGAGGGCCTTGGACGAGCCGGCCACCGTCACCACCACGGCGTCGGACGCCGCGCTCACCCCGAAGAAGACCACCTTGGCCGCCCCGGCCAGCTTCACGCCGGCGATGCCGCCGCCGGAGCGTCCCTGGGGACGCACCGACGCCACCGGGTAGTGCAGCAGCTGCGCGTCGGACGTGACGAACACCAGCTCGGCGGCATCGTCGCGCAGTTCGGCGGCACCGACCACGCGGTCGCCGTCCTCGAGGCGGACGATCTCCCAGGAGTCCTTGGCGAGCACGTCCGGGTTCACCCGCTTCACCACCCCGCGTTCCGTGCCCAGCGCCCACCCGACGAGACCCTCGTCCAGTCCGGTGACGGCCAGCACCCGTTCGCCGGGCTCCAGGCCGAACAGCTCGGCCGCCGGGGAGCCGCCCTGCAGGTTCGGCGACTGTGCGGTCGCCGGCACCGAGGGCAGGTCGATCGCCTGTCCGCGGATCACCCGGCCGAGGCTGGTGATCAGGCCGAACTCGCCCCGCGCCGTGGTGGCGCAACTGCTGACCACCACGTCGTGGACGGCCCGGCCGCCCCCGGAGGGCAACGGGTCGCCGTTGTCGGTGCGGGCCAACAGCCCGGCCGACGACAGCAGCACCCGGCACGGGTCGTCGGCCACCTCGAGCGGGGCTGCCTGCGCCTTCTGCGCCGCGATCGCGGCCGCCCCGCCCGAGGCCAGCAGCACCGTGCGCCGCGGGGTGCCGTGGGTGCGGGCCACCTCGTCCAGTTCGCGGGCCACCAGCCGGCGCAGCAGGGCGGGATCGTCCACGATCGCCTGTAGTTCGGCGATCCGGCGCCGCAACTCGTCGCGCTCGGATTCGAGTTCGATCCGGGAGAACTTGGTCAGCCGGCGGAGCTGCATGTCGAGGATGTAGTTCGCCTGTATCTCGGTGAGCTCGAAGACCTCCATCAGCTTCGCCCGGGCGGCCGCGGCATCGTCGCTGCCCCGGACGATCGCGATCACGTCGTCGATGTCGAGGATCGCGATCAGCAGGCCCTCG
This sequence comes from Micropruina sp., assembly GCA_018055925.1. Classification (GTDB taxonomy): domain Bacteria; phylum Actinomycetota; class Actinomycetes; order Propionibacteriales; family Propionibacteriaceae; genus Micropruina. Next base: position 9,256 of record JAGPGQ010000078.1, on the reverse strand, counting down.
ACCAGGTGCAGCCGATCGGACGCCCTGCCGAGCCGGAACCTGGTCCGTCGCAGGGTGACCTCGAGCCGGTGCTCGAGATAGACCGTGAGCAGTTCGCGCAGGCTCAGGGTGCGGGGCTGGCCGTCGACCAGGGCGACCGCGTTGATCCCGAACGAGTCCTCGAGCTTGGTCGCCTTGTACAGCTGCTCGAGCAGCGCGTCCGGGTTGTACCCGTTCTTGATCTCGATCACCAGCCGGGTGCCGTTGGCCAGGTCGGTGAGGTCCTTGACGTCGGCGATCCCGGCGAGCTTCTTGGCCTGCACCAGGTTCTTGATCTGGTCGATCACCCGCTCGGGGCCGACCATGTAGGGCAGTTCGGTGATCACGATGCCCTTGCGGCGGGCATGCACCTGCTCGACGCGGGCGGTCGCCCGGATCCGGAACGAGCCCCGGCCCGTGTGGTAGGCGTCCTTCACCCCGTCGAGCCCGACGATCTTGCCGCCGGTGGGCAGGTCGGGGCCGGGAACGAAGCGCATCAGCTGCTCGGTGTCGGCGTCCGGATGGCTGAGCAGGTGCTTCAACGCCTGCACGCACTCGATCAGGTTGTGCGGCGGGATGTTGGTGGCCATGCCCACCGCGATCCCGGTCGAGCCGTTCACCAGCAGGTTCGGGAACGCCGCCGGCAATACGACCGGCTCGGTCTCCTTGCCGTCGTAGTTCGGCTTGAAGTCGACGGTGTCCTCGTCGAGCCCGCCGGTCATGGCCGACGCGGCCGGGGCCATCCGGCACTCGGTATACCGCATCGCGGCCGGGCCGGCGTCCAGCGAACCGAAGTTGCCGTGCCCGTCCACCACCGGCAGCCGCTGCGCCCACGGCTGCGCCAGGCGCACCAGGGCGTCGTAGATCGCCGAGTCGCCGTGCGGATGCAGCAGGCCCATCACCTGGCCGACCACCCGGGCGGACTTCACGTGCGCCCGGTCGGGCCGGATGCCCATCTCGTCCATCGTGTAGAGGATGCGGCGCTGCACCGGCTTCAGCCCGTCGCGGGCATCGGGCAGGGCCCGGCTGTAGATCACCGAATAGGCGTATTCGAGGAAGCTGGTCTCCATCTCGTCCGAGATGTCGACGTCGACGATGCGTTCGGTCACCTCATCGTCGACCGGGGGTCGCGCCACCACCGCTAGCCACACTCCTTCGCTCTCGCCGCTCCGTCGCCGGCCGGACGGATCCGGTCAGCGGGCGACCATCGGACGGAAACCGCCGATCGTCGCTGCCGATTCTCCCCGCCGTCGCGGCGCCGACCCGTGCCGACACGCGGCGGTGGACCGGCTTCAACCGCCCAGCAGGCCGTTCAACCGGGCCGCCAGGCCCCGTCCGTCCGGCGCCTCGACCCAGCACACGTCGGCGCCCTGCAGCGTGTCGGCCTCGTCGAGCGGCATGTTCGTGCCGTGCGCCAGCACCTGCTCGGCGGCGGACAACTGCCGGATCGCGACCGCCGCCACGTGGGTCGGATGCGAGCGGGCGAACTCGGCATAGATCTCGGGGTCGTGCTGCCCGTCATCGCCCACGAGCAGCCAGGTGATCCGCGGGAACTCCGCGGCCAGGCGCAACAGGGCCGTCCGCTTGTGCTCCATGCCCGACCGGAACCAGCCGGTGTTCGTCGGTCCCCAGTCGGTCAGCAGCAGCGGGCCCTTCGGGTAGGCGTGCCGCCGCAGGAAGCGCTGCAGGAACTCGAACGTGTTCCAGGCGCCGGTCGACAGGTAGACCAGCGGAGCCCCGGGGTGGGCGTCCAGGAAGCGGCGATACAGCCGCGCCATGCCGGGGATCGACTGTCGGTTCGACTCGTCGCGGACGAAGCTGTTCCAGGCCGCGATCATCGGCCGCGGCAGCCAGGTGGTCAGCACGGTGTCGTCGATGTCGGAGACCAGGCCGTAGCGGGCGTCGTCGTCCACGATCAGGACGGGGCACTCGACCGGCGTGGACTGCGCGGTGCGCACCGTGACGGTCCGCCAGCCGGCGTCCAGTTCGTGGCGGGTGATCCGGTGGTCGAGGTAGCCGCCGCGGTCGGAGGTGACCGGGACGGTCCGGTCGCCGATCGTGATCGTCGCGGGCACCCGCACGCAGGCCATGGTCATGAAGCTGCGCCAGCCGCGGCGCTTCACGAACTCCTTGGTGGCCCGGCCCAGCTGGCTGCGCGACCAGCTCGGCACCAGCACCACCCGGGCCATCACCCGGACGAACTCGGACGAGCCGTAGCCGGTGTGGGCGACCACGCTCTCGCGCCATCCCAGGGCGCGGAACGCCGTCTCGAACCAGCGGTCGATGAACTCCTCGACCCGGGCGGCGATGAACGGCTTGGTGCTCACCGGCCCACGGTAGCCCGACGGCAGCCGCGGAGGGGGCGGCGCGCGCGGGATGCTCCCCAGGTTCGTGGGCCTGACTTGGGGGCACATCGGCCGCGTGACAAGATGAGCCGGTGACCTCGCTCACCCTGCCTGCACCACTGCGCCGAGACATTGACGCCTGCGGGTACTTTCCCGACCTGGTGGCCGAGACGGTCGCCATGGCGATGGCCGGCGAGCCCGTGCTGCACCACGTCGTCCACCATGAGGCCACCTTCGCCCGCGACGAGATCCAGCGCCACCTGTCGGTGCTGGTGCTCACCCCGACCCGCCTGATCGTCGGGCACACCGACGAGTCGGACGCCCCCGGCGAGAACGGCCAGGCGCTGTCCACCACCGAGTCGGTCGGGCTGGAGAAGATCACCTCGGTCGCCTTGACCCGGGTGGTGGCGCAGCCCGAACGGCACGGCAGCAAGCGCTCCAGCACCACCGAGACCTGGCTGACCGTCGGCTGGGGGACGGCGCGCCGGCTCGATCTCGAACCCGCCCACTGCGGCGATTCCCAGTGCGAGGCCGACCACGGCTACTCCGGCGTGCTGGCCGCCGACGACCTGACCGTCCGGATGAGCGTCGCCGCCCACGGCGCCGACAACGTCGCCCGGCTGATGTCGTTCGCCACCGCCCTGCAGGTCGCCAGCGGCGGTGGCCGGTGAGCCAGCCCGTCGTCCCGGGCTACGGCGACTCCACGCTGGCCGACCTGCTGCCCGGCATCGGCGCCGCGATGGGCCTGCCCGGACGACCGGACGCGCTCGGCCTGCCGGCCGGCGACCGGTTCGTCCTGCTGCTGGTGGACGGACTGGGACGCGCGTTGCTGCAGGGTCGCGAGGACGTCGCCCCGTACCTGTGCGGCCTGCTGGGCGCACCGCACTCCAGGACCATCACCGCCGGCGTCCCGAGCACCACCGCCACCTCGATCACGAGCCTCGGCACCGGGTTGACGCCTGGCCAGCACGGGATCGCCGGCTATACCTTCCGCTACGCCGACACCCTGTTGAACGCCCTGGTCTGGGCCGACGGGCTGAGCGGCCTCGACGTGCAACCGCAGCTCACCGCGTTCGAGCGGATGACCAAGGCCGGCGTGCGCTGCACCACGGTCACCCCGGCCCGGTTCCGGGGCAGCGGCCTGACCAGTTGCGCCCTGCGCGGCGCGGACTTCTTCGGCTACCTCGACGAGGACGACTCCGCGCGCCGGATCGACCTCACGGTGCAGGCGGCACTCTCCGGTGCGCGCAGCCTGGTGTACCTGTACGACCGCGACCTCGACCACAGCGGCCACCGGCAGGGGGTGTCCTCGCCGGCCTGGCTGGCCGAACTGGCCCGGGTCGACGCCCTGGCGGCCGGGCTCCGGGCCGCCCTGCCCGCCGACGTCCACCTGCTGATCACCGGCGATCACGGCATGATCGACGTGCCGCCCGAGGGGCGCCTCGTGATCGAGGACGAACCGGAGCTGGCCGCCGGGGTCGCCCTGATCGGCGGCGAGGGCCGCTTCCGGCAGCTGTACACCTCCGAACCGGACGCGGTGGCGCGGCGCTGGGCCGACGGGCTCGGGACGGACGCCTGGGTGCTGACCCGGGACCAGGCGGCCGATGCCGGCTGGTTCGGCTACCTGCAGCCTCGGCTGGCCGACCGGTTCGGTGACGTGCTGGCCGCGATGGCCACCGACCGTGCGCTGATGACCCGCACCCAGCCGAACGAGTTCGGCCTGGTCGGCATGCACGGCTCGCTGACCGCCGCCGAGCTGACCGTCCCGCTGCTGATCGGCTGAGCCGATGGCGCTCCTGGTCTTCTTCACCGGACCGATGAACTCCGGCAAGTCGACGCTGGCGCTGCAGACCCACCACACCGAGACCCAGGCGGGCCGGTCCGGCCGGGTGTTCAGCCGCGACGACCGCGCCGGGGCGTCCACCATCTCGTCCCGGCTCGGCCTGGAACAACCGGCGATCGAGGTGACCGACGGGTTCGACTTCTGGGCCTACGTCACCCGCGAACTGACCCAGGGACGCCGGGTCGACTACCTGATCTGCGACGAGGCGCACTTCTACGACGCCGGCCACGTCGACCAACTCGCCCGGATCGTGGACGAGCTGGACGTCGACGTGTACTGCTTCGCGATCCTCACCGACTTCCGCACGGAACTGTTCCCGGCGACCCGGCGGCTGGTCGAGCTGTGTGACCGGATGGCGCACCTGCAGGTGCGGCCGCGCTGCTGGTGCGGCCGACCGGCCACCCACAACGCCCGGATCGTCGACGGCGCGATGGTCACCGAGGGCAGCCAGATGCTGGTCGGCGACGTGCTGCCCTCCCAGAGCGCGGTCACCTACGAGGTGCTCTGCCGCCGGCACCACCGGCAGCGGACGACCGCCGCCGTGGCGGCGGTGACGCTCAACCCGGATCCGCTGCCCTTCGAGCAGGATCCCTAGCGATCAGTAGTCGCTAGAGCGGCAGCAGGTCCCTGGCCAGGTCGCGGGTGATCCGCCACTGCGCCTGGTCGCCGGCCGGGCCGGGGAAGCCGCCGGCCGCGAACACCCGGTTCAGGTACGCGACGAAGGGCATCGCCACCTCACCCACGAAGATGCCGTCGGCGCATCCGTCGGGCACCCGGAAGCCGTACGGGCCGCCACCGCTGATGTTGGCCTTGTGGAGCCGGTCGGGGGCGACCGGCAGCACGAAACCACCGGCCTGGGCGGGGTCCTCGCCGGACCAGTCCTGCCAGGCGTCGAACTCGGATTCGTAGAACCGGCGGGCCGACGAACCGGGGTAGCCGCTGTACTCCAGTTCGATGACCAGGGGGTCCGCCCGATCGATGTCCGCCCAGCCGGGATGGCTGCCCACCAGCCAGACATCGCCGACCAGGCGCAGCCAGGACGACACCGTCAGGGGGATCGGGCCGAAACGCTCCGCCAGCCAGCCGGCCAGGGACGCGGCGTCGCCGGTCGGCGGGCGCAACGGCGACACCGGCGTGCGGTCGTCGTCGTTGGTGTGGAACCGATAGCCCTGGGCGGTCAGCCGTTCGACGATGCGTTCGACGTTGTGCCGGGCCCGCAGTGCCATCTCGTCGCACACGGCCTGGGCCTGTGGCAGCACGGCCGGGTCGCGGACCCGGTCTCCCCACTGGCGCAGTTCGTGCCATACCCGCTCGCGATCGCCGGCGCGATAGCGCTCCAGCCACGTCATGGCGCGATCTCCACCGCCGGGCTGACCGCGGCTACTCGCGGGGCTTGGGGGAGCCGAACATGATCTCGTCCCAGCTGGGCACGGTGGCCCGCTTGCGCCGGACCGGACGGGACGGCTCGGCGCCGGTGGCATCGACCAGGCTCGGTTGTTCGGGTTCGCTGACCGGGGCCTCGGCCGCCGGTTCGGCGACGGGGTCGGGCCCGGCTCCGGGTTCCTCCCCGGCATCCGTCTCGTCGGCTTCGGCCGTTTCGGCCGGCGGCTCCACGGGCTCGGTGGGCTCCGACGGGGTCTCGGCGACGGGCACGGACGGGGTGTCCTCGGCCGGCACCTCCGCGATCGGCTCGGCCACCTCGTCCGTCCCAGGCTCGAGGCCGCCGGCCTCATCGGCCGGGGCAGCGGGGTCCTCGGGCAGGTGCTCCGCCGGGAGCTCGGGCTCCGGGACGCGGGACTCCGGTTCGGCGCCCGCGTCCGGTTCCGGCTCGGCGACGGTCCCGGACGGGACGGCCGGCTCGCCGGGCTCGTCCTGGACGTCCTCGATCCGCTGGGTGGGCTCGCCCGGATCGTCGTCCGGGTCGGCCCCCAGCACGGGCGCGGCCTGCTGTTCCGGGCGGGGCCGGACCAGCCCCGCGTAGATCTGCACCGAGTCCTCGTCGAAGGTGGAGAGCATGTCGTACAGCACGTCGAGGTTCGAGCTGTCGCCCGGCACGATGTCGTAGACCCCGTCGACCTCCTCGAGGTCGCCCTCGGCGAACGCGTCCTCGTTGTCGGGGGTGTCGTCGTCCTCGTCGATGTCGGGGGTCACCGCGAACTGCGGCTGGATCGCCCGCACGATCGCCAGCTCGTCGTTCAGGCTCTGGGTCGACTCGGGATCGTCCGGATCGTGCCGATGCGGGCCGGCCGAGCCGATGTGCTCGCCGGTAAGCCGGCGCGCCTCGTCGTTGGCCGCCACCGAGAACCGTCCGGTCTGGTCGTAGGTGAACTCGGCCTCGTGCCGCTCCGCCTCGGACTCGTAGGCCAGCCGCACCGCCCAGCGGCGGTCGGCGGTGCGCCAGGCGTCCCAGTCGACGCTGTCGGCGTCCACCCCGCGCGACAACAGCTGTTCGTTCACCACCGTCCGCAGGCTCCGGTGGGCCACGGCGTCGCCGGCGCGGCGCACCGGATTGGTCTGGGCCAGCCCGGCGATGTGCTCGCGTTCGGCGATCACCGGGGCGGCGAACGGCTCGACCTTCTCGACGGGGACCCCGGCGGCCTGCGCGACCTCTTCGAGCGACTCCCCGGCCCTGATCCGGGCCTGGATCTCGCGCGGACGCAGTGCACTTTCCATGTCGATCTCCAGTTGTCCCATGCGAGGTCGGTCGTTGCGCAGGGCGGCCCGCAGCCGTTCGTCCGCGGGAATCGCCACCTGCTCGCCGCCCTCGATGACGACGATCAGGCTCGTCCCGTCGGGGCTGAGCCCCAGGGGCCGGGCGGTGCGCATCGCTCGATCGCTCTCCTGTGTTCGTACAAGGGGTAACCTACCGGGTCGAACGTCGCTTCGATCGACAGCCACCCCCGCGGGGGCGACTCACAGCCGGACCGGCGCGACGACTCGATATGAGACGTACCGCTGCCGACACCCACGGTTTGGACCCGTGTGATATGTATGCGTGCGACGCAATCAGGGTAGGGAAAACGCTGGCCGCCAGGTTCTTTTCGGGCTCGGCGGCGTGGATGGAGTTACGAGACAACAATGGCAACCGACTACGACGCTCCCCGCAAGACCGATGAGGAGAGCGAGGACAGCATCGAGGAGCTCAAGACTCGCCGCAACGACAAGAACTCGGGCAAGGTGGATGAGGACGAGGTCGAGGCTGCGGAGTCGTTCGAGCTTCCCGGCGCGGACCTCTCACACGAGGAGTTGACCGTCCGTGTGCTGCCCCGTCAGGCCGACGAGTTCACCTGCTATTCGTGCTTCCTGGTGAAGCACCGCAGCCAGATCGCGGTGGTCCGCAACGGCCACTTCTACTGCGTGGACTGCGCCGACTGACCTTATCCGGGCCGCACCGACGAATCCCGGACGGTGCCGGCCGGCCCTCGCGGGCCGGCCGGCACGTTCGCGTTCTGCGGCTCAGCGAGCCCGCGCGTACGGGGCGGGCGTCCCCATGGTGCGCTCCCACCCGGCGGCCGCGAATCGGCGGGTCAGGACCTGCGCCAGGCCGATCCCGATGCCGCCGGCGAGCGACCAGATGATGGCGTCGCGCAGCGGGGTCGCGGGATCGTTCGGATCCGGCGGCTCGTCGCCGGTGACCGCCCGCCAGGCCCCGTCCAGGACCTTCTGAGCCGCCAGGGCGGTGAGCGTGCCCACGGCACCCGCGTAGATGTTCCAGAGCATGCGCTGCGAGTTCATCGCTGGTTCCTTCGTTGGTCCGTCGGTTTCGGTCGAGTCTAAACGGCCCGGACGGACGCGTTAGGTTGGGTGGATGACCAGCAGCGCAGCGCCGGCGGCCCGGTACCGCGAACGGCTCACCGTGCCGCCGTCGTACTGGGGGATCGGCCTGTTCTTCGGCCTGACCTCGGTGACCGCGGTCACCTTCATGCTCGGCGACGTGTTCCTGGTGCTGGGCGTCGTCGTGGTGGTCGGCGTGGTCGCCTGGACGCTGCTCGCCTGGGGGTCGCTGACGCTGATCGTGGACGAGAACGGGGTGCGTTCCGGACGGAGCCTGCTGGAGTGGCCCTACGTCGGGGCGGTGGCGATCGCGGACCGGGAGATCCGCGGCCGGGTGCTGGCCCGGGAGGATGTCTTCCTGGCGCTGCGGCCCTACGCCGGCGGGGCCGTCGTGGTCGGGGTGAGCGACGACGCCGACCCGCATCTGTGCTGGCTGGTGTCGTCCCGCGACCCCGAGGCGTTCCTGCGCGCCGTCGAGGCCAACCGGCCCTCGGGCGCCGCCGGAGGCGCGGCACCCGCCGGGCTAGACTCCGGCGCGTGACCGGGTCCGAGAGCGTGCGCGTGCTGCTGCAGCGGCTGGACGACGGTCTGCCCACGCCCCGCTACGCCCACGCCGGCGACGCCGGCGCGGACCTGGCGATCGCCGCCGACGTCAGCATCGCGCCGGGCGAACGCGTGCTGGTTGGTACCGGCGTGGCGCTGGCCATCCCCGAGGGTTGGGTGGGTCTGGTGCATCCGCGGTCGGGCCTGGCCGCGCGGCACGGACTGACGATCGTGAACGCCCCCGGCACGGTCGACGCGGGCTATCGCGGCGAGATCAAGGTGTGCCTGCTGAACACCGACCGGCACACGCCGGTCCGGCTGAGCCGGGGTGACCTGATCGCTCAACTCGTGGTGCAGCGGGTGGCCCGGGCCGAATTCGTCGAGGTGGGCGAACTGCCGGGCAGTGCCCGTGGCGACGGTGGCCACGGATCCACCGGGGGAGTGACTGGGTGGCGTTCCGCCGCCGAATCGATGAGATCGATGAAGGAGCACGCGTGATCTTTCGACGCAAGGCCAAGGGGCAGCCGACGGAGGAGCCCGAAGAGCTGGCCGGCGACGAGGCCCTCGAGGTGACCGAGGCCGACCCGGACGACGAGGTCGCCGAGGCGGTCGCGGAGGTCGAGGACGATCCGGACGCGGAGACCGCGTCCGACTCCGGCGAAGAGACCGACGACGCCGACGACGCCGACGAGGACGACGAGTTCGACGAGGACGAGGAGGACCAGGACGACGA
>JAGPGQ010000297.1 GCA_018055925.1 Micropruina sp. | reverse complement strand
CCCCACGCCAGGGTGTCGGCGAAGAAGCCGCGCCAGTCGCGCAGCTCGTCGGGGGCACGCACCTCGAAGAGGTGCTCCCAGGTCTCGTCGTGGTCCCGGCAGCCGAGCCGGGTCGCCAGCGCGGCGAGCTGTTCGCTGCGGGCCAGGTGGTGTTCGGCCTGCAGCGTGCGCACCTCGTCGGCGGCCGGATCGTCGGTCTCGGCGTAGCCGGCGTCGATGAAGGCGACCTCGGCGCCCTGGGCGGAACCCCAGCGCAGCGCGACCCACTCGGGCGAGAAGTCGGCCAACGGGTAGAACCCGCTGCGTCGCTCGCCGACCGACAGCACCGCCACCGGCGGCCGGGTCGCCGGGTCGGCCAGCGCCGGCAGCAGGGCGTCGTACTCGCGCGGCCCCTCGATCAGCACGGTACGCGGGCGGACCTCGTCGAGCAGCGCCGCCAGGGCCTGCGCGCAGCCGGGCGAATGGTGCCGGACGCCGGCCAGGTGGATGCCGGCCTCGCGCCAGCGGGCCTGCGCCGCCAGCGCGCGGGTCAGCCGCTCGGGCGCCGCGCCCCCGGGACCGGCCGGCGCCATCTCAGCCCCAGAGCCCGTCGGCGGCGTCGAAGAACTCCCGCCAGGCGGGACTCGTCCGGGCCCGTTGCCGGACCACGTTGTCGATGTAGTGCCGGACCAGCTGCGCGTCCTCCTCGGCGCCCTTCTGGGCGACCCCGACGAACTGCCGGGCGATGTCACCGGCCCGGACGTGGCCGTCGCCGAGGTACCGGGCCGCCATCGACGCCGCGATCGCCACGTTGACCGCTTCGGCACTGGACATCACCGCGTCGGGACGCTTCACGGGCGCGCCGGCGTCGGTGCGTCCGGTGCGCAGGTCGCCGAACGCGGTGACCAGCACGTCGAGCACCGCGGGCGCGACCACCGGACGCTGCGGCCCGAGCTCGGCGTCGAGGGCCCGGGTGATCAGCTCCGCCTCGAAGGCCCGGTCGCTGATCGGCCGCACGGTCTCGAAGTTGAACCGGCGCTTGAGCGCCGCCGACATCTCGTGGACGCCGCGGTCGCGCAGGTTGGCGGTGGCGATCACGTTGAACCCGGGACGGGCGGCCACCCGGGCCTGGTCGCCGAACTCGGGGATCATGATCTGCTTCTCGGACAGGATCGAGACCAGGGTGTCCTGGATCTCGGCCGGGCAGCGGGTGATCTCCTCGAACCGGGCGATCGCCCCGGCGGCCATCGCCTGGTAGACCGGCGACGGCACCAGCGACCGCCGGGTGGGTCCCTCGGCGATCAGCAGGGCGTAGTTCCACGAGTACCGGACGTGGTCCTCGGTGGTTCCGGCCGAGCCCTGGATGGTCAGGTTCGAGGTGCCCGAGATGGCGGCCGCCAGCAGTTCGGAGAGCATCGACTTGGCGGTGCCGGGCTCGCCGACGAGCATCAGCCCCTGCCGGCCCAGCAGCGAGACGATCGCCCGGTCGACCAGCGGGTCGTCGCCGTAGAACTTGCGGCTGACCCCCAGCGTGGGCTCGCCGACCACGAACGCCCGCACGGCCCGGGCGCTGAGCTTCCAGCCCGGCGGGACCGGGGCACCGGACGCCGCGTCGGCGTGCGCCAGCGCGGCCAGTTCGGGAGCGAACCGCACCTCGGCGGGCGGGCGCAACTCGGCCGTGGTCACCTCGGTCATAGGCCTGCCTTCTTCTCCCATTGCGGATCGAACGGGCCGAGCGCCGCCAGGGCGGCGTAGTCGGCGTGGCACTCGGCGAGCAGCACCGGCGGCACCTCACCCAACGGCACCGCCCGGTGCCGGTCGCCCCGGAAGCTCAGGGCGATGGTCGCGCAGGCGAAGTTCTCTTCGGGCACGTAGCTGCCGGTGAACTCCTGCACCACGGTCAGCCCGGCGGCCGGGAACCCCTTGGTGTACTCGCTGAACCAGGCGCCGTCCTCGGCGGGCCCGCGCTGGTACCCGCGTTTGGTGGCCACGCCGCGGAAGCTGAACGTGTCGGTCAGGTGGCCGCGCAGGGTGGTCAGTTCGGTGGCCTGCGGGTCGACCTGCGGGCTCGGGTTGTCGAACTGCGCGAACAGCGGGGTGACCTCGTAGTCGTCGAGGTGCGCCCGCCAGGCCTGCGCGGCCGCCTCGTCGAGGCGGACCCGGTGAGCGAGCGCGACGACGGCGTCGCCGGGCAGGTCGACCGTCCCGTCGTCGATGTCGACCAGTTCGCCGTCGTCGGTCGGCCGGAAGGCGCGCTGGCCGGGGCCGGGGTCGCTGAGCCAGACCAACCGGCTGACCAGCCCTGCGGCGAGCGGATGCTCCAGCAGATAGCTGCGCCACTCCGCGGCCCGCCACGTCCGTTCGGCGCACATCGCCTCGTACAGCCGGGCGGTCTGCTGGGCGACGACGGCCTTGAGTTCCTTGCGGGCGGTGGTCAGCTGCTTCTTGGCCGCCTTGACCAGCTCGGGATCGTCCGCGGCCCGGGCCGCCGGCAGCGTCTTCACCGGCTTGCCGTCGGTGGTGGCCAGGGAGATCGTGCCGGCCGGGCTCGCCCGCCCGATGAACTCCCTCGAGCCGAAGTCGAGCCGGAGCAGGCCGTCGGCGTCGAAGCCGGCGGTCGGGATCGTCCGGTCGGCGAGCTCGTCGGCGCTCCAACCGCGCTTGTCGGCGAGGGTTTCGACGAGGCGCGCGGCGGTGGCCTGCACGCTGGCCTGCTTGAACCGGCGGGCGATCGACAGCAGCAGCTGGACGGCCGCCGGCTGCCCGTTGGCGTACAGCGGGTGCATCAGCGCGTCGACCTGGGCCCGGCGCGCGCCGTGGTGCCGGATGTAACCCTGGACGGCGTTCGCCAGCTCGATGCCGGGCATCCGGGTGGTCAGCGCCAGCAGGCCCCGGTTGCCCGCGGCCGAGCCGAGATAGGTGCCCTGGTGTTCGGCGAAGACGTCCCCGACGTGCTGCTCGACCGGCACCGCGGCCGCGCCGCGCAGGTAGTCGAGGTACTGGCTCTGCTGCGCGTTGCCCTGTACCCGGCGCAGGTTCTGCTGCGCCCGGTCGTAGCGCGCCCGGCCGGCGATCTCGGCGTGCCGCCGGCTCTCCTCCTCGGTGGGGTGCCGGGTGTCCTGGGCGATCCAGCTGTCGAGCACGAACCGGCCCAGCGCGGCCGCCGACTCGTCGTCGAGCCGCGCCAGGTACAGGTCGAACAGGCCCGAGCCGTCGGGGTTCTTGATCTTGTTCGCCAGCACCACCCACCAGCGTGGGATGGCCGGATCGACCGGGTCGCCGTCGCGCCAGCGCAACCCGGGCAGCTGGTCGAAGCCGAACCAGTCGAGGGTGGGGGACGGCTTGGCGCGGAGGCCCTTGGCCGCCTCGGCGAGCAGCCGCTCGGGGGCCAGGTCGGCCGAGATGTCGTCGCCCAGGTCGCGCAACGCGTTCAACATGGCCGCCCGCGGGACGTCGCGGCGTTCGCGCCCGAGGGCCGCCCGCAGGGCCGGGATGCCGTCCGGGTCAGAAAGGCTGCCGAGCCAGGCCGCCGAGGCCGCCCTCAGTTCGCTGTGGGAGTCACCGAGGCCCTGCTCGGCGAGCTCGCGGGCGGCCCCGTGCCGGGCGAGCAGCGCCTGTGCCATCCGCCGGGCCACCCGGGCCTGGCCGAGCGCCACCGCCGAGACCGTCGGCAGCAGCGGCGGCGGAATCGTGGGGAATCCCTCGAGCACGCTGAGCGCGTCGGTGACGTCGGCGGGCTGGCCGCCGAGCCACTTCTGCAGCACCTCGGGGCGTTCCGCGAACCAGGCCCAGGACTGCTCGGGCGGCAGGCAGTACCAGTACCGGGACGGCCGGACCGTGTTCGGCAGGCTCTCCAGGCTCTTCTGGCTGGCGCCCGCGCGCAGCAGCGCGTCGTGCAGCTGCCGCAGGTCGGTCACCTGTGCCGGACGCGCCTGCGCCACCCAGGCGGCGTGGGCGTCGGGCTGCAGCCGGATCAGGTGTACCGGGTTGAACTCCGGCACGGCTCGGGCGATCTGGTAGGCCGACAGGGTGTTCACCACGGCCGGACGCGGCCCGCGTCCCGCGGCGGCGGTCACGATCGCCCGCAGGTCGGCGTCGCCGATCGCCCGCAGCTGGCGCAACCGCCGGACGGCGTGGTCGGCCTCCGGCTCGGCGAGGCGGGCGATCGCGGCGTCGACGTGGCGGCGCAGCGAGGTCACCGCCCGGTCGGCGTCCAGGTCGTCCGGGAAGGGGGTGAACG
>JAGPGQ010000296.1 GCA_018055925.1 Micropruina sp. | reverse complement strand
CGACGACCCGGCCCGGATCCGGGCGGCCATCATGGACGCGATCGACTCCGGCTCCCGGGTGGTGCTCGCCTGCGGAGGCACCGGCATCGGCCCCCGCGACCACACCGCGGACGTGGCCGGCGACCTGGTCTCCTTCGAGATCCCCGGGATCGCCGAGGAGATCCGGCGCCGGGGAGGGGAGCACACGCCGCTCGCCCTGGTCTCCCGCGAGGTCGCGGGCGTCGTCCGGCCCGAGGGTGGGGCGCCGGTGCTGCTGCTGGCCGTGCCGGGGTCCCGCGGCGGCATCCGGGACGCCCTCGGCGTCGCCGGACCCCTGCTCGGCTACATCATCGACCAACTGGACGACGCGGGGCACACGTGACCGGCCTGGCTGACCGAGACCCACGCATCGGCTACGACGCCCTGCACCACGCCCCGCTCGGCCGCAACGCCCACGACCGCTGGGTCGTGGCCCGGCACGCCGACGCGGTGGCGGTGGTCACCGACCCCGACGCGTACTCCAGCCACGTGTCGCGGTTCCTGCAGGTGCCCAACGGCCTGGACGGCGCCGCGCACCGCGAGGCCCGGGAACTGCTCGACCCGTTCTTCTCCGCCGACCGGATGGCGGCCCTGGCGCCGCTGCTGGAGGAGGTGTCGGACGGCCTGCTCGCCGGCGTCGCACCCGGTGAGCCGCTGGACGCCGTCTCCGGCCTGGGTTCGGTGTATGCGGTGCGCGCCCAGTCGGTGTGGCTGGGCTGGCCGGCCGAGGTGGAGCCCGAGCTGCTGGCCTGGATGGACGACAACCGGGCCGCCACCCGCTCCGGCGAACTGTCCCGGACGGCGGCGGTGGCGCACCGGTTCGATGCGATCATCCACCGGCTGCTGTCCGTCCGGCGGCTGCGGCGTCCCGGCCGGCCCGCCGACCTGACCGAGGAACTCATGCGGGTGCGGCACCACGACGGCCGTCCGCTGGGTGAGGACGAGATCGTGTCGGTGCTGCGCAATTGGACCGGCGGCGACCTCGGGTCGCTGGCGCTGTGCACCGGGGTGGCGCTGCACTGGTTCGCCACCCATCCGGACCTGCAGGACGAGCTGGTCGCGGCCTCGGACGCCGAGTTCGACCTGGCCGTCGACGAGATCCTGCGGATCGACGACCCGTTCGTCTCCAACCGCCGGGTGGCCACCCGGCACACCGTGCTGCGCGACCGGGCGATCGCGCCGGGCGAGCAACTGGTGGTCAACTGGACGGCCGCCAACCGCGACCCGGAGGTGTTCGGCGACCCGGACGCCTACGATCCGCACGGCAACGCCGCGGCCAACCTGGTCTACGGGACCGGCCCGCACGTCTGCCCGGGCCGTCCGCTGGCCACCCTGGAACTGCGGGTGCTGCTGCGCGCGGTGCTCCGCGGCCATCGCGTCCGGCTGGCGCCCGGTGCCCGGCCGGAGCGGGAGCAGCCACCGGTGGGCGGCTTTCGCAGCGTCCGGGTGATCCTCGACCCACGCTGAGCACAGCGTCTCGTCATCCCGTCCCGCTCTCGTCATCCCGGCCCGCCTCGTCATCCCGACCCCGCCCTCGTCATCCCGGCCCGCCCTCGTCATCCCGGCCCGCCCTCGTCATCCCGGCGAACGCCGGGATCTCCAGCCGGCACTCCTATGCGATGATGACCCGCGTGACCGACGACCCCGCTGTCGAGCGCCCTTCCCAGACCCTCGAACTCGGCCTGGACACCTTCGGCGACGTCACCGTCGACGCGGACGGCGCCCGCCTTCCCGACGGGCAAGTGATTCGCAACGTGGTCGCGCAGGCCGTGCTCGCCGACCGGGTCGGCGTCGACTTCTTCGGGCTGGGCGAGCACCATCGCGACGACTTCGCGGTCAGCGCGCCCGACGTGGTGCTCGGGGCGATCGCTGCCCGGACCGGGCGGATCAGGTTCGGCACCGCGGTGACCGTGCTGTCCAGCGACGACCCGATCCGGGTGATCGAACGGTTCAACACCCTGGACGCCCTGTCGGACGGGCGCGCCGAGGTGATCCTGGGCCGCGGCTCGTTCACCGAGTCGTTCCCGCTGTTCGGCTTCGACCTCGCCGACTACGAGCTGCTGTTCAACGAGAAGCTGTCGATCTTCACCCGCGGCTTCCGCGGCGAGCCGGTCACCTGGAGCGGCTCCCACCGGACGCCGCTGCACGAGCAGCGCATCTACCCCGCCAACGAGAGGCCGGACGGCCTGGTCGCCTGGATGGGTGTCGGCGGCTCGCCCGAATCGGTGATCCGGTCGGTGCAGACCGGGATCCCGATGATGCTGGCGATCATCGGCGGCGACCCCGCCCGCTTCCTGCCCTACGTCGACCTGTACCGGCGCGCCCAAGCGGAGCTGGGCGTCGGACCCCTGCCGCTCGGCACCCATTCGCTCGGCCACGTCGCCGACACCGACGCCCTGGCCGCCGAGGAACTCTGGCCGCACTTCAAGGCCCAGCGCGACCGGATCGGACGCGACCGCGGCTGGCCACCCGTCACCCGATCCGCCTACGAGGCCGAGATCGGCGAGGGCGCCCTCTACGTCGGATCGCCGGAGACCGTCGCCGCCAAGATCGCCCGGACGGCGAGCCTGTTGGGCCTCGACCGCTTCGACCTGAAGTACTCCCACGGCCAACTCCCCCACGAGAAGCTGATGCACAGCATCGAGCTGTACGGCACCCGGGTCATCCCACGGGTGCGCGAGATCCTCGCCGCACAACCGGCCGAGTAACCAACGAATTCACATTCCCGCGCGGAATGGTATTCCCTTTGGGCACGCCAGTTGTTAGCATCGTCGCCATGAGCACGATCGCGACCCGCCTGTGTCCGGGTGATCGAATGCGCGGTGACAACGGTCGTTGTCACCCCTGTCGCTCTGTCTGCGCCTGACCTTCGGCGTCCGGCGCTCGGCGCCACCTCCTGATCGACCCTCCGCACCCGGTATCGGCCGGCGGTGGTCGTGACGGCAATTCCAGGTCTCCGCCGCGAGATCTGCATTTCGCATACCTATTTCCGGGAGGAATTTCCCATGCCCACATCCGATTCCGACGCGGCCGTCGCGGCCGCTCCGCCCGACGACGCCGGCAAGTTCTCGATCAGCGAGGACTGGCTGGCCGTGATCGTCGGCCTCGTCCTGCTCGCCCTGGCCCTGACCGGCCTGATTCCGCAGGGGCTGATCCCATGAGCACCCGGCAACGCGACGCCGTCCCCGCGGCGGTCGTAGTCGAGCCGGCGCCGCCGGCACCGCTGAACTGGGCCGGCTTCGCCGGCGGCCTGGCGGTCGTGCTGGCCCTCGGCATCGGCACCCACCTGCTCACCGAGGGCGTCCCGGCCTGGACCAAGGGCACCGCCTTCGGGGCGATCGCCAAGTCGATCGAGTTCCCGATCTACGCGATCGTCCTCGGCCTGCTCGGCAATCTGGTACTCACCTCGACCGGGCTGCGCGACCGGCTGCTGCCCGGCTTCCGTACCGAGTTCTTCATCAAGACCGGCCTGGTGCTGCTCGGCGCCTCGATCAACTTCGCCGTCATCGTCCGGGCCGCAGGCCCGGCGATCGCCCAGGCGGTGCTGCTGATCAGCTTCGTCTTCTTCTTCACCTGGTGGATCGCCGGCCGGCTGGGGGTCGACGACCGGCTGCGGGCGCTGCTCTCCACCGCGGTCTCGATCTGCGGCGTCAGCGCGGCGATCGCCGCGGCGGGCGCGGTGAAGGCCAAGAAGGAGGACCTCGCCTACACCGCCAGCCTGGTCATCCTGTTCGCCCTGCCGGCCATCTTCGTCGTGCCGTGGCTGGCCTCACTGCTCGGTCTGAGCGATGCCGTCACCGGAGCCTGGATCGGCGGCAACATCGACACCACGGCAGCGGTCACCGCGGCCGGCACCCTGGCCGGCGAACAGGCCCTGCAGATCGCCACCATCGTCAAGGTCACCCAGAACGCGCTGCTGGGCGTCGCCGCGATCCTGCTGACGCTGTACTTCACCCTGCGGGTGGAGCGCAACGAGTCCGCCCAGCGGCCCGGTGCGGCCGCCGTGTGGCAGCGGTTCCCGAAGTTCGTGCTGGGCTTCCTGGCCGCCTCCGTGATCACCACGATCTACGCCGGCAGCGTCCCGGCGGCGGTCTCGTCGGCGACCATCGGGGTGGCGAACGACCTGCGCACCTGGTTCCTGATCCTGGCCTTCGTCAGCATCGGGCTGGAGTTCAACGCCTCCAGCATCCGGCGGTTCGGCTGGCGTC
>JAGPGQ010000295.1 GCA_018055925.1 Micropruina sp. | reverse complement strand
CGACGCCCGTCCAGGCTGTTCCACACCTCGGGGTCGAACGTGTACAGCAACCGTGGATCGATCACACGTGCCACCCTAGCGCGGGCGGTCCCAAAGGCGGAGTGACTACGCCCACGGCGTACGTGCGAGCAGGACCCCGGCCCCTACCGGCGGTCTCCTGACCCCGGCAGCGCCGGCGGGACACCCAGTGACTTCCTACCCAGTCACTGCGCGAGCGTGGACGGCGGCCGCACCGCGGCCATGGCGGTGCGGATCCGCTTGGCGGACACCGGTGCGGCGGTGCCGAGGGTCTGGGCGAACAGGCTCACCCGGAGCTCCTCCAGCAGCCAGCCGACCTCGGCGACGTCACCGGGCAACGGGCCGGCGGGGTACCGCGCGCACAGGGCGGCGTACTCGTCCTCGAGCTGATCGATCACCTCGGCGCCGGCGCGGTCCCGCACGGGGTTGGCCCGCGCGGAGGCCAGCCGCAGCTCGATCGCGTGCAGATAGCGCGACAGCCGCGACCAGTGGGGTTCGGCGGTCGCCGCGATGAAGCCCGGATAGACCAGGCCGGCCAGCTGCTCGGTGACGTCGGAGCGCAGCTGGGGCGGCGCGGATGGCAGCGCCAGCTGGACTCGCTGGTGACGCTGCAGGATCTCGCCGGTCGCGGCGACCACCGCGAGCATCCGGTCGGCGGCCTGGGCACGGACCCGGTCGCGCAACCGCGCGAAGGCGTCCGGGTCGCGCACCAGCCAGGGATCGTCCGGCCGGCGCCGTGCCGGGTCGGACGGGCCGATCAGAGCGCCGGCGGCGGCCAGCCGGGCATCGGCCAGCAACGCCGGGACGGACGGGTAGGGCGAGGCGGCCAGCGCGAACTTCACCGGATTGGCGAGCCTGGCCACCACCCAGTTCGTCGGGTCGGGGCTGGTCAGCACCACCAGGCGGCGCAACCCGCGCAGGTGCGAGCGGGCGGCCTCCGGCAGCACCGGAAGCACCCGGACGCCGACCTCGTCACCGTCGTCCGACAAGGCCGGATAGCCGACCACGGCACCGTCCACGCGTTCCGCGATGGAACCGAACGCCCATTCCCGCGCCCCGGCATGGGTGTGTTCGGCCGCGCCGGCGTTGAGCTCGGCCCGCACCTGGCCGCCCAACCGCTCGGTGAGCGCGGCCAGGTCCTTGCCGGTGGCGACCTGTTCGCCGTCCCGGGTGACCACGAACCGCACCCGGAGATGGTCCGGGACGGCGTCGATGCGCCAGGCGTCCGCGGGCACCTGCACGCCGGTCAGCGTCCGCACCGCGCGGCTGAGACCGGCGGTCAGCGACTCGTTGTCCGAGGGATGCTCGGCCAGCCAGGCGAGCGCCCGGCGCGCCGTGTCGGGGGCCGGGACCAGCCGGGCGCGCCACTGCTTGGGCAGCGTCCGGATCAACTCGGTGGCCAACTCCTGGCGCAGTCCGGGGATCTGCCAGCCGAAGTCGCCGGCGGAGACCCGGTTGAGCTGCGCCAGTT
The DNA here is from genome assembly GCA_018055925.1 of Micropruina sp. Classification (GTDB taxonomy): domain Bacteria; phylum Actinomycetota; class Actinomycetes; order Propionibacteriales; family Propionibacteriaceae; genus Micropruina. The sequence goes on along the minus strand of JAGPGQ010000295.1, from coordinate 2,748 downwards.
CGATCTCGACCGTGACCCCGTCCTGGCCCGATCCGGGCTCGAAGGCGTAGCTGACCGGCAGTTCGAGACCTCCGGTGGTCCAGTGGTCGGGGAAGGCGCCGGCGTCGACCCGTTCGTCGGTGAGCAGATCGCCGGGCGTCAGGTCGAGCAGGTGCTCGTCGCGCCGGCGGGCGTCGCGCCACCATCGGTCGAAGTGGCCGACCGAGACCACGTCGGAGGGGATCCGGGCGTCGTAGAACGCGAACAGGGTGGCGTCGTCGGCCAGCAGGTCGAGCCGCCGGGTGCGTTCGGCCAGCTCTTCGGCGGACCGCCGGACGGCCTCGTTGCGGGCCCAGAAGTGGTGCCTGGTGTGCCATTGGCCCTCGACCAGGGCCGATTGGACGAACAGCCGGCGCGCCTCGTCGGGGTCGATCCGGCCGTACGAGACGGTGCGTCCGGCCACGATCGGGACGCCCAGCAGGGTCACCCGTTCGGTGGCGACCACCTGGCCGGACCGGGCCGACCAGCGCGGTTCGGAGTAGCTGCGGCTGAGCAGGTGGGCGCCGACCTCCTCGACCCAGGTCTCCTCGATCGGGGCCACGCCGCGGGCCCACAGCCGGGTGGTCTCGACGAGTTCGACCGCCATCACCAGTGGCGGGTTGATCCGGGCCGCGGCCGAGCCGGGGCTGATCGCGAACCGGCTCCCCCGGGCCCCCAGGTACTCGCGGGGGCCGCGGCGCCGCTTGTCCCCCGGCTTGGCGGCCGACCGCTCGTCCAGCAGCCCGATGTGGGACAGCAGCCCGGACAGCACCGCGAGATGCACCCGGTCGATCGCCGCCGGTTCGGTGTTGCGCGACATGCCCAGGTCGCGGCACACCGTCCGCAGCTGCTCGTTCAGGTCCTCCCATTCGCGGATCCGCAGGAAGTTCAGGTACTCGTCCCGGCACATCCGGCGAAAGGCGTTGCCGGAGCGCTGTTTGCGGCCCGTGCGCAGGTAGCGCCAGAGCCGCAGCAGGGCGGCGACGTCGGACGGGTCGCGGGCGTCGGCGCCGCCGTCCGGGTCGTCGCTGAAGAACCGGCGGTGCAGCGTGTCGGCTTGCTGCTGGGCGTCGGCCGGCCGCTCGCGGACGTCCTGGACGGTGAGCCCGGCGACCACCGCCTGCACCTCGCGCAGGCAGCCCTGGCGTTCGGCCTCGACCAGCATGCGGCCCATCCGCGGGTCGACCGGGAGTTTTGCCAGCTGGTGGCCGACCGGGGTGAGCCGGACGTGGCCCCGTCCGGACGGGCCACGCGCGCCCCGTCGTCCACTCGTCCCGCGAGGCGCCCGGGGACCGTCCGGTTCGATCGCTCCCAGCTCGCGCAGCAGGCGCAGCCCGTCCCCGATCTGGGCGGCGTCGGGTGGTTCGACGAACGGGAAGGCCGCGATGTCGCCCAGCCGGGCCTGCGCCATCTGCAGGATGACGGCGGCCAGGTTGGTGCGCAGGATCTCGGGTTCGGTGAACTCGGGGCGGGCGGCGAAGTCCTCCTCGCTGTAGAGCCGGATGCAGACGCCGGGCGCGACCCGGCCGCAGCGTCCGGCGCGCTGGTTGGCGGAGGCCTGCGAGACGGGTTCGATCGGCAGCCGCTGCACCTTGGTGCGGGCCGACCAGCGGGAGATCCGGGCGAAGCCGGGGTCGACCACGGAACGGACGCCGGGCACGGTCAGGGAGGTCTCGGCGACGTTGGTGGCGAGGACGATCCGCAGGCCGGTGTGGGCAGTGAACACCCGGTGCTGCTCCTGCGCCGACAGCCGGGCGTAGAGCGGCAGGATCTCGACCCGGCGGCGGGTCATCGACGCCCAATCGAGCCCGCCGATGGCGTCCGCGGCGTCCCGGATCTCGCGCTCGCCGGAGCAGAACACCAGGATGTCGCCGTCCGGGCCGTCCAGCACGAGTTCGGTGACGGCGTCGCAGATGCCGTCGATCAGGTCGCGGTCGGTGCCCTGTTCGATGACCGGGCGCCAGCGCAGCTCGACCGGGTAGGTGCGGCCGGAGACCTCGATGATCGGGGCGTCGCCGAAGTGTTCGCTGAACCGGGCGGTGTCGATGGTGGCGGAGGTGACGATCAGCTTCAGGTCGGGTCGTCTGGGCAGCAGCTGCTTGAGGTAGCCGAGCAGGAAGTCGATGTTCAGGCTGCGCTCGTGGGCCTCGTCGATGATCAGCGTGTCGTAGCGGCGCAGGTCGCGGTCGTGGGCGATCTCGGCGAGCAGGATGCCGTCGGTCATCACCTTGACCCGGGTCTGCCGGCTGGTCCGCGCGGTGAACCGCACCTGGTAGCCGACCGCCTCCCCCAGTGGGCTGCCGGTCTCCTCGGCGATCCGTTCGGCGAGGGTGCGGGCAGCGATCCGGCGCGGCTGGGTGTGGCCGACGCGTTTCCGTCCGGCGGCCAGGCACAGCTTCGGCAGCTGGGTGGTCTTGCCCGACCCGGTCTCGCCGGCGACGATCACCACCTGGTGGCGGCGGATCGCCGCGACGATGTCGTCGGCCCAGGCCGCGATCGGCAGGGCGGCGTCCACCGCCAGCCTCAGCTGCTCCTGCTCCCCGGACACGGCCGCCCAGCCTATACGGAGGGTCGGGACGCGACTGGGGTTGAGGAGCGAAGCGACGGTCTACGTCGGGACCGGAGTTGTGAGCGACTATGCGCGTCCCTCCAGGTCCGGGGCCGAGGAGCGCAGCGACGATCCCCGGAGGTCTCTCCGGACCGGGGTTTGGGACGCTCCCAGTCCAGGCT
>JAGPGQ010000077.1 GCA_018055925.1 Micropruina sp. | reverse complement strand
CGTCCGGCCGGTCGAAGTCGGGCTGGCCCGGGCCCGGACGGCCGAGCCCGTTCGTGGAGTCCATGGCGGGCCCGCTCAGTAGCCCTGCTCGGGCGGCTCGTTGGCACGGATGCCGGCGCCCACCAGCAGCGGCGTCACGATGCCCACCACCCAGCAGGCCACCTGCGTCCACGACGACAGCACCGACCAGGTCACGTCGAGTTCGAAGTCGGCGTTGAACAGGGCCAGCACCCCGATCATCGCCAACAGCGCGGCTACGATCGAGAACAGCTTGCGCGCCTGCTGCCGGCGGTACCGCACCCGGGCGCTGAGCAGCGCCGCGATGGCGAACATGGCCACCGAGAGCGGGGTGACGATCGCCCCGATGATCAGCGGCACCATCAGTCCCGGGGTCGCCCCCCGCCACATCTGGCCGACGGTGACGGTCTGGTTCGGCGGCTGCCAGTGTTCCTGCGGCGGCGGGGCGAACCAATCCGGCGTCCCCGGTTGCGGGAACGGCTGGACGGACGGCTGCGGCGGCGGGAAATTGACGCCGGGCGGCAGCGGCTGGGTCAGTTGCATCGGTGCATCCGGCGCGGGCGCGGGCGGCGGGACCGGGCCGAGGGGCTGGTCGGGCGTCCATTCCGGGGCGGCGGCCGCGCCGGTCGCGGTGTGCGCCGAACCCCAGGCGGACGCACCGGTGACCGGGGAACTGACCGTCGCGAACGCCGTTCGCGGGTCGCGGGGTTCGGGGCCGGCGGCGGGCACCAGCGCGTCCAGGGCCACCGTGGGCACCCGGGGCGGCTGCCAGGCGGGGGGCGTCAGCGGGGCCCCGGCCGCCAGGTTCGGTGCCGGGACGGGTATCTCCAGCGGTTCGGCGAGCGGAGTCTGGAACGCAGCCGGACGGTCCGGCGGCGCGTACTCGGGCCCGTCGGTCCAGTTCGCCATGGCGTCATGATAGTCAGCGACACTGTCACCCGAGCCGGGGCCCGGGTTCATCGTCGGCGGAGCGGCCGGGACCGGGGGTCCGAGGCACTAGTCTGGTGTCTGCGGTATGGGCTCGCCATCGTCCGGCGCCGCCGCAATCGGGTTTCGATACAGGAGACGAGTCAATGCCAACAGGCAAGGTGCGCTACTACGACGCGGAGAAGGGCTTCGGCTTCCTCTCCAAGGATTCCGGTGGTGACGACGTCTACGTTCGTTCCTCGGCGCTGCCGGCCGGGGTGACCTCCCTGCGCCGGGGCCAGAAGGTCGAGTTCGGCATCATCGACGGCAAGCGTGGCGAGCAGGCGCTCAGCGTCCACCTGCTGGAGGCGCCGCCGTCGCTGTCGAAGGCGGCCCGCAAGTCCCCCGACGCCATGGCGGTGATCGTCGAGGACCTGATCAAGATGCTCGACGGCGTCGGCAACGGGTATCGCCGCGGCCGGCATCCCGACGCGCGGGTGGCCGGCAAGGTGGCGACCGTGCTGCGCGCGGTCGCCGACGAGCTGGAGCTCTGACGTGCCGGCCGCCCCGGTGATCGATGCCGCCTGCGCCGCCGCCGTCGACGTGGCCCGCGACGCCGCGCTCACGCGGGCCGGGATGATGGGGGTCGGAGAACACCTGGGCGTCACCGGCGAGGGCGTCCGCGTGGTCACCCATGCCTTCGCCTGCCCGCACCCGGGGTATCCGGGCTGGTCGTGGCAGGTGACCGTCGCCCGCGCGTCCCGGGCCCGGGTGGTCACGGTCAGCGAGGTGACCCTGATGCCCGGCGAGGGGGCCCTGCTGGCCCCCAGCTGGCTGCCCTGGTCGGAACGGGTCGCCGCCGGCGACCTGACCCCCGGGGTGATCATGCCGACCCCGGACAACGACCCGCGGGTCGAGCCGGGCTTCACCGCCGCCGACCTGCCCCCGGACACCGACCCGGCCGAGTGGTCCGCCACCCGGGCGGTGATCGCCGAACTGGGGCTCGGCCGGGAACGCGTGCTGTCGCCGTACGGACGCGACGAGGCCGCCGAGCGGTGGTTCGCCGGCGACGCCGGACCGAACAACCCGATGACCAGCCAGGCGCCCGGGCTGTGCGAGACCTGCGCCTACTTCATCGCCCTGACGGGTCCGCTGGGCCGGGCGTTCGGGGCCTGCGCGAACGGGCACACGCCCAGTGACGGACGGGTGGTGAGCCGCGACCACGGCTGCGGCGCGCACTCCGACACCGTCGAGGCCGGCCGGGCCCAGCCGGCCCCCAGCCCCGTCTGGGACACGATCACGGTCGACGTCGGCCTGTTCTGATCACCACCGATCCGCCGCGGGCTCCGCGCCGGATCGGCTCCATGGTGCGCTCGACGCGGTGCGGGTGGCACACGTTATGGTGTCCCCGTCGAGCACCACTCAGCCGAGGAGACCAGATGTCCGCACAAGCCAGACTCGAACTTGACGGCCAGGTGTATGAGCTCGACACCTACGTGGGCACCGAGGGCGAGCGCGCCATCGACATCACGCAGTTGCGCGCCAAGACCGGGTACATCACGCTCGACGACGGCTACGGCAACACCGGTTCCTGCCGCTCGGCGGTCACCTACATCGACGGCGATGCGGGCATCCTGCGCTACCGCGGGATTCCGATCGAGGAGCTGGCGGGACGCTCCTCGTTCGTCGAGACGGCGTGGCTGGTGATCTTCGGCAAGCTGCCCACGGTGGAGGAGCACGACCGGTTCTCGGCGCTGCTCTCCGACTCGGCGCTGATCGACGAGGTGATGCGCAAGCACTTCCACGCGTTCCCGCAGAGCGCGCCCCCGATGGCGATCCTGTCCGCCATGATCAACACGCTGAGCGCGCACGACGCGGGCGTCCACGACATCGTCGACGACGCCGGCATGGAGCGGGCCGCCGCACTGCTGATCTCGAAGGTGCGCACCATCGCCGCCGCCTCGTACAAGTCCTCGATCGGCGAACCGCTGGTCTACCCGCGCTACGACCTCAAGTACGCCGAGAACTTCCTGCACATGATGTTCTCGCTGCCCTACAAGCCGTACGAGGCCAGCCCCGAGGTGGCGGCGGCACTCAACCTGTTCCTGATGCTGCACGCCGACCACGAGCAGAACTGCTCGACCTCGACGGTGCGCATGGTGGGCTCGTCCAAGGCGAACCTGTTCGCCAGCTGCGCGGCCGGGGTCTGCGCCCTGTGGGGCCCGCTGCACGGCGGCGCCAACGTCGCGGCGGTGCAGATGCTGCAGCAGATCCAGGAGTCCGGCATGCCGGTCTCCGAGTTCGTCAAGCGGGTGAAGAACCGGGACGCCGGAGTCAAGTTGATGGGCTTCGGCCACCGGGTCTACAAGAACTTCGACCCGCGCAGCCGGATCCTGAAGAAGGCCGTGGACGACGTGCTCGGCCAGCTGGAGAAGACCGACCCGCTGCTCGACATCGCCCGCGAACTCGAGGCGGCCGCGCTCGAGGACGACTACTTCATCGAGCGCAAGCTGTACCCCAACGTCGACTTCTACTCCGGCACCCTGCTGCGGGCCATCGGCATCCCGCTGGAGATGTTCACGGTGATGTTCGCGATCGGCCGGATGCCCGGCTGGATCGCCAACTGGAAAGAGATCAACGACGACACCAAGAGCCGGATCTACCGGCCGAGGCAGGTCTACGTGGGTCCGACCGGCGTCGAGTGGCGGGCGCGCGACGAACGCTGATCCGGATCCACCGGCGTCAACCGAGCCGCCGGCGGCGCACCGCCAGCAGCACGATCAGGGTCGCGGCGCCCATGCCGGTGCCCACCATGCCGGTGGTCAGCCACCAGCCCCGGCCGATCGCCTCGAGCGCCGGCAACTGCCAGGCGCACACCGCCGTCCCGAGCGCGAACAGCACTGTTCCCCAGCCGACCACCACGGTCCCGTGCGGATCCAGCGCCTTCACCGGGGCCTGCAGGGTCGGCAGGTGGTGGGGGTGGTCATCTTGGGTCACGGACACAACTGTAGGCGGCGGGCCCCGTCAATAGCCTGAGACGCATGGGCACATCGGCACCCCAGACGTCGCGTCCGAGCTCCGGGACCGGTTCCCGGATGGACGCCTATTTCGAGATCACCGCGCGGGGATCGAACGTCGCCCGGGAGGTGCGCGGCGGCCTGGTGACGTTCTTCACCATGGCCTACATCCTGGCCCTCAACCCGTTGATCATCGGCACCGCGACCGACCGGGACGGACTGTTGCTGTCGGGGCTGCCGAAGCTGGACGCCGCCGGGCAGGTGATCGGCGCGAACGTGGCCACCTCGATCGCCATGGTGGCCGCGGCGACCGCGCTGATCGCCGGCGTGATGACCATCCTGATGGGGATCTACGGACGATTCCCGATCGGCCTGGCCACGGGTCTCGGGCTGAACGCCGTGCTGGCCTACGTGATCGCCCCCCGGATGACCTGGGCGCAGGCCATGGGCCTGGTCGTGTGGGAGGGCATCATCATCCTGATCCTCGTGCTCACCGGGTTCCGGCGGGCCGTGTTCAAGGCGGTGCCGCGCTCCCTGCGGGCCGGCATCTCGGTGGGCATCGGCCTGTTCATCGCCTTCATCGGGCTGGTGGACGCCGGGGTCGTCCGCAAGGCCGCCGGAACCCCGGTCGAGCTCGGGATCGGCGGCTCGTTGCAGGGCTGGCCGATCGCGGTCTTCGTGATCACGTTCACGATCCTGGTGCTGCTGTTCGTCCGGCGGGTCAAGGGGGCCATGCTGATCGCGATCCTGTCCGGCACGGTGCTGGCGGTGATCCTCGAGTCCGCGCTGGGGATCGGCGCCAACAACCAGGGCGAGAACCCGACCGGCTGGATGCTCAACGTGCCCCAGTTCACCGCGTTCGCCGCGCCCGACCTCGGCCTGCTCGGCCGGGTGGACCTGTTCGGCGGCTTCGCCGCGGCGGACGGTCTCGGCGGTGTGCTGGGCCTGGTGCTGCTGGTGTTCGCCCTGCTGCTGGCCGACTTCTTCGACACCATGGGCACCGTGGTCGCGGTCGGCGCCGAGGGCGACCTGCTGGACGCCGACGGCAACCCGCCGCGCACCCAGGAGATCCTGCTGGTGGACTCGATGGCCGCGATCGCCGGCGGTCTGGGGTCGGTCTCCTCGAACACCACCTACATCGAGTCCGCCGCCGGTGTCGGCGAGGGCGCCCGCACCGGGCTCGCGTCCCTGGTCACCGGCGCCGCCTTCCTGCTCAGCCTCTTCCTGGCCCCGCTGATCAACATGGTGCCGTCCGAGGCGGCGGCGCCGGCGCTGTTCTTCGTCGGCTTCCTGATGATGTCGCAGGTGACCCAGGTCGAATGGGACAACCCCGAGGACGGCATTCCGGCCTTCCTCACCCTGGCCCTGATGCCGTTCACCTACTCGATCACCGCCGGCATCGGCGCCGGCTTCATCAGCTACACGCTGCTCAAACTGGCTCGCGGCAAGGGCCGCAGCGTCCACCCGCTGATGTACCTGGTGTCGATCCTGTTCGTGATCTACTTCGCGCAGGGCGCGATCATGAGCGTGCTCGGCTGACCGGTGGCCGGGGCACTAGGCCGGCTGTACGGCACCCGCGCGGTACACCACCACCAGGTCGGGGGCGGGCCGGCCCTGCTGCGGTGCGGCCTGCCCGTAGTGGTGGAACTGCGCCAGCCAGGCGGCGTACGGCTCGGCGATCGCCCGGTTGGCGGGGGAGAGCTCGGGGAGCGCGTTGCGCCAGGCGGTGGCGGCCTGCAGCGCCTGGGCGTGCCGGGTGGCCCCGGTGGACAGCCCCCGGTAGGTCTGCAACGGCAGCGCCAGCTCGGTGTTCACCAGCTTGCCCAGGCCGAGCCGGGGGTCCATCCCCGCCCTGGCCAGGTCGAACTCGAGATCGTTGAACCGGCTCACGTCCAGGTCGATCAGGTGCCGCCCCCACGCCTTCGTGGCGAGATAGGCCTCCATCAACCGCCAGGCTGCCGGGAGCCGTTCGGGACGGACGTAGCGTCCGGCGAGCAGATCGGCGACGTCCTCCTCGACCGGGGTGTCGGGGGTGAGCACGATGGCCCCGGCCGGACGCCGGAACAACGGCCCGAGTTTGCCGAGCATGCCCGGCGCTTTCTCGGTGGTCTGCGGCGGGAACGCATCGGCAACCACCCTGCGGAAGTCGTCGGCCAACGCGGGAGAGGCGCTGAACACGTCCCGCACCTCATCGACCGCGATGGCGTAGAGCCGCAACTCGCCCATGTGCACAACGTACCCGGCGGGCAGCCGGTGGGACATAGATTGGCAGCGTGAACCCCCGGACGCGTCGCGTGATCGTCACCGGTGTGCTGCTGGCCCTGGTGCTGCTCGCCCTGCTCGGCTCCCTGCTGGGGTGAGGCTGGCGAGGGTGCCGGGCACGAGACGTTAGGCTGTGCCCGGTTCGCCGGAAGGAGTCAGATGTCAGGGCGAGGAATCGTGGCCCGTGCCGCCGTCGCCGCGGGGGCGGCGCTGGTTCTGCTCCTCGGGGTCACGCTGTCCGCTCCGCCGGTGGACGCCCGTCCGTTCCCGCAGGCGACCACGACGGCACCCAGCCCGACCGGGACGCAGAGCCCCAGCGCCTCGCCGGACCCGTCCGAGCAGCCGGAGGACGAGCCGCAGGACGACGGCACGAATCCCACGCCGTCCTCCAACGGCACCTGGCTGGCACTCGGCGGCGCCGCCGCCGCGTCCGTCCTCGCGGCGGCCGTGGTAATCCTGCGCAGGCGCTGAGTCCGGCTCGACCGGGACGAACGCGCTCGAATGTGAGATGTTCTCAGGTTCTCCTCAGGTTGACACGCTCGAGGCGGCCGATCGGCGCAGATGGGGATAGCATGCGTGGGCAACTGCGGTACCACGTGCGCCACATCGGCGAATCGGCGCGAACGGTCTGCGGGAGCGGCTTGAACCGCCTAGTCTGACGGCGAAACGGAGGCACCCCCGGTGAGTGAACTGATCGATACGACGGAGATGTACCTCCGCACGATCTACGAACTGGTGGAGGAGGGCGTTCCGCCGCTGCGCGCCCGGATCGCCGAGCGGCTCAAGCAGAGCGGTCCGACGGTGTCGCAGACCGTGGCCCGCATGGAACGCGACGGCCTGGTCACGGTCGACACCGACCGGCAGTTGCGGTTGAGCCCGGCCGGGCAGGAGCTCGCGACCCGCGTGATGCGCCGGCACCGGCTGGCCGAGCGGTTGCTGGTGGACGTGATCGGGCTCGACTGGGTGCAGACCCACGACGAGGCCTGCCGTTGGGAGCACGTGATCTCGACCGATGTCGAACGGCGCCTCGTGCAGTTGCTGGGGGAGCCCGTCGAATCGCCGTACGGCAACCCCATCCCGGCATTGGACGAGCTGGGCGCGAAGCCCGCGCCCGAGGCGTTCCTGGACGGCGCCGTCCCGCTCTCGGAGCTGTTGGCTTCGGGCGAACCCGCCCGCGTGGTGGTCCGCCGGGTCAGTGAGTACCTGCAGACCGACATGCAACTGCTGCGGATGTTCTCGGCGTGCTCGGTGGTGCCCGGCGGGGTGCTGAGCGCTCGCCTGGAGGGTCACACGCTGCACCTGCGGGCCGACGGCGGCGACGACTTCAGCTTCGAGGCGCAGGTGGCCGACCACCTGTTCGTCGCGCTGGCGCCCGAGGCGGCCCGAGCAGCGGAATAGCCTGGATGGTGCCGGTGTTCCAGCCGGTGATCAGAGAGGAACTCACGCTTCATGGCTACCCAAGCATTCGATCAGCAGGCGTTCGCGAGCGCGATCCAAGACAACGACACCGTCATCGTCGACTTCTGGGCCGACTGGTGCGGCCCGTGCAAGCGGTTCGCGCCGGTGTTCGACCAAGTCTCCGAGAAGCATCCCGACGTCGTGTTCGGCAAGGTCGACACCGAGGACCAGCGGGCGCTGGCCGGCGGGCTCGGCATCCAGTCCATCCCGACCCTGATGGCCTTCCGCGGGGGGTACCTGGTCTACCGCGAGGCCGGTGCGCTGAGCGGGCCGCAGTTCGAGGAACTGGTCAAGGCGGTCAAGGATCTCGACATCGAGAAGTTGAAGGAACAAGCAGCCGCGGCCCAGTCCGACGACCCCTCCTGAGCCCTCTCGACACGCATGTCACCCGCGCGGGTGACAAACTGCCCTCCGGCGGCCTATAGTAGAGGTGGTTCCTGTCCCATCCCCCCGGACAGGAACCTTTAGCTTTGTCCAGCGGCCCCAGCAAGATTCGAACTTGCGACACAAGGTTTAGGAAACCTCTGCTCTATCCCCTGAGCTATGGGGCCCGGCGGTCACGCCTCACCAAGCATAGAGGTCGCCGCCCGGTGCCGCGCGACGCGCCCGTCCGCCCTCCGCGGGAGCGGGCGCGCCGCGCAGCCCCCGCAAGTGGTTGAAAAGTTGGCCATCCCCAAAAAGATGATGAATCCGACGTGCAATTTGCCTGACGTATCGTCTAAGCTGTCGAACAGAGAGCGACGCCAGCTCGTTGATGTCTCCTGGGGGTGGGTAGACGGCTTTGGCCCTTCGATAGGCGTCGCTCTCGTCATGCGTACGGACGGGTTCGAGTGACACCGCTAGTCAGGTGGCCGGCGATGGCGCCGATCGCGAGTGGCCCCCACTAGCCTGACCTGCATGACCGAGCAAGGACTCGCCGCCGCCGTCGCGAAGATGCGCGCCTCCGGCGCCAACGATCCCGCGATCGAGGTGTTCGCGCACTACTACCGGCAGGCCGCCACGGGTGCCACCGGCATGATTCCGGAGGCGACGATCGCTCCGTTCACCGATCCGCCCCAGCTAAGCGCCGTGCAGGTGGACGACCGGACGGCCCGGGAGGCGATCGCCCGGACGGCGATCATCAAGCTGAACGGGGGGCTGGGCACGTCCATGGGCCTGGACCGGGCGAAGACGCTGGTGCCGGTGCGCGACGGGCTGACCTTCCTCGACCTGATCGTCCGCCAGATCATGGCCGCCAGGCGGACCTACGAGGCCCCGCTGCCGCTGCTGTTCATGAACTCGTTCCGCACCCGCGACGACACCCTCGCCTACCTGGAGCGCTACCCCGACCTGGCGGTCGGCGACCTGCCGATCGACTTCCTGCAGAACGCCGAGCCGAAGATCACCGCCGACACGTTCGAGCCGGTCAGCTGGCCGGCCGACCCCAGCCTGGAGTGGTGCCCCCCCGGGCACGGCGACGTGTACACCGCGCTGGTCGGTTCGGGCATGCTGGCCGCGCTGCTCGGTGCCGGCATGAAGTACGCCAGCCTTTCCAACGGCGACAACCTCGGGGCGGCCCCCGACGCGCGGCTGGCCGGCTGGTTCGCCGCCAGCGGGGCGCCGTACGCGGCCGAGGTGTGCCCGCGCACCGTCAACGATCGCAAGGGCGGGCATCTCGCCATCCGCCGCAGCGACGGCCAACTCATCCTGCGGGACACGGCCCAGACGCCGGCCGAGGACCTGGCCTACTTCACCGACGAGCATCGGCATCCGTACTTCCACACCAACAACCTGTGGGTCGACCTGGAGCGATTGGACGCCGCGATGCGCCAGCGGGGTGCCGTGCTGGGGTTGCCGCTGATCTACAACGAGAAGACGGTCGATCCGGCCGACCCGTCCTCGCCGCGGGTGATCCAGTTGGAGACCGCGATGGGCGCGGCCGTCGAGGTGTTCCCCGGTGCGACCGCCATCGCCGTGCCGCGCTCCCGGTTCCAGCCGGTGAAGACGACCAACGAGTTGCTGCTGCTGCGCTCGGACGTGTTCTCGCTGGCCGACGACGGACGGCTGCAGCAGCAGGTGGACGAGCTGCCCCGGGTCGACCTGGACCCCCGGTTCTACCGGCTGATCGACGATTTCGAGCGCCGGGTGCCGGTGCCGCCGTCGCTGATCGGGGCGGAGTCGCTGGTGGTCAAGGGGGACTGGACGTTCGACGGGCCGGTCGAGGTCCGGGGTGCGGTCACCTTGGCCGACCTCGGGGAACCGGCGACTGTCGGCGGCGGCCGGTGAGTCACGACGCATTGGGTCCCGCGCTGGCGCAGGCCCTGGTGGGCGAGCAGTTGCCGATCGACCCGGGCGATCCGTTGGCCGGGCTGGCATCCGCCGGGTGGGACCGGGACGCGCTGCACCGGCACGCCGACCAGGTCCGATCGGCCGGTGGGGTGTGGCCGCACCCGGTCGCGGAGGAACTCCGGCTCCGGGTGGGCAGCGCCCGCCTGCTGGCGGCCGTCCAGGCGGCCCAGACAGCGCTGGGCCTGCTCGGCACCCCCGCGCGGCCGGCGGCCGCCCGTCCGCTCACCGCGGACGAACGCCGGTTGCTCGCCGACGTCCCGCCGCACCACGGCAGCTGAGCGCCCCGGAGACGGCGAACCCCCGCCGGCACCGGCCGGCGGGGGTCCGTCGTTGCGGGTTACCGGTTGTTCTTGAGCAGATCCCGGATCTCGACCAGCAGCTCTTCGGTGCTCGGCGTGCTGGGTCCCTCGTCGGCCTCCTCCGCCTGCTTCTCGGTCATCGCGCGCACCTTCTCGTACGGGGTCACGATGCCGAAGTAGACGACCAGAGCCATGATGAAGAACGCCACCAGGGCGGTCACGAACGGACCCACGGAGACAAGGCCCAGGGGTTGCCAGGAGTCGAAGTTCGGGGAGCCGCCCAGCATGGCGAGCACCTCGACGACGACTTTGGTGAACGCGGTGGTGACGGCGCCGAACGCGCCACCGATGACGAACGCAACCGCGATGTCGATCAGGTTGCCCCGCATCAGGAAGTCCTTGAAGCCCTTGATCATGGATTCTCTATTCCCTTCGAGGCGCAGTCGCCCTCGTTCGGGGGCGGTGTGGGGCTGCGCCAGCACGGGAATCTAGTGGAGCAATGTGTCAACGGATCGTCATCATCTCGCTCCTGGGGACGGCGGCTCAGCGCAGCCCGAATGCCAGCGGGCCGGCGTTCGCCGCGGCGGCCACCTTGGAGACCGTCTCGGGACGCAGCTCGACCAGGACCACCGGGTTGCCGGGGCGCGCCGGCGAGAGCGGCGAGGAATCGCCGGAGACCGAGAGCACGGCGACCACACGTGCCCGGACGGCGAGCACGGTCGCGACGCCCTCGGAGTCGGCGGCGAGCAGGTCGATCCGGTCGCCCACCTCGACCAGGCCGGCCGCGGTCGCGGTCAACGTGACCGGCAGCACCGTCAGGCCCGGCGCGGCCAGGGACGCCTTGGACACCACCGACGAGGGCACCAGGGGGCTTCCGGCCGGCAACGGGACGGTGAGTGGGCGGCCGACCGCCTGCCCGGGTTCGTCCAGGTGTTCGTCGGGGACGGCGTCGGCCGGCAGGTCGCGCAGCACCAGGTCGCCGGCGGCCAGCACCGTGCCGCCCGGCAACGCCCGCGCGGTCACCAGGACGGGGACGGTGGCCGGTCCGGGTGGACGCACGGCGGTCAGGCCGGCCCAGACCGCCAAACCGGTGAGCAGCGCGGCCAGCAACCGTCGGTGGCTGCGCACCGTGCGGCGCAGCCGGGAGAGCAGAACCTTCACACCTTCATTAACCGACCGAGGGGCCGGAAGTGTTCACAATCAGGCGGCGGGCGCCCCGCCGCCCGTGGCCGCCGGGGCCTTCGCCGGCTTGCCGGCGGAGTCCTTGGCCGGCTTCGCGTCGCCGCCGTCCGGCTTGGCGCCCTTGCCGTCGGCGCTCTTGGTCGTGGACGCGGACGACTTCTTCGCGCGGCTGTCCGTGGCGTAGAAGCCGGATCCCTTGAACACCACACCGACGGCGCTGAACACCTTGCGTAGGGTGCCCTCGCAGGACGGGCACACGGTCAGCGGGTCGTCGGTGAACCGCTGGACGGCTTCGTGCGGCTCCGAGCAGTCGAGGCAGCGGTACTGATAGGTGGGCATGCGGGCGCTTTCGGTCAATTCGTTGGGCCGGGTGAACCGCAGGCATTGTAACCAGCCGGGCCGCGGTCCGTCGTCTCAACCGGCGTCGTCCCCGCCGTATTCCGGGTGCGCCGCCGTCCGGATCACCCCGGACTCGGTCGCGATCAGGTGCACCTGGCGGTCGAACGCCTCGGTCGGCACCGTCTCGAGCACCTCGGAGTCCCGCAGCAGCACGCCGACCAGGGCGTCCGGATCGGCCCAGGCCAGGGCCCGGTCGTACCAGCCGCCGCCGGTGCCCAGCCGGTCGCCGGAACGGGTGGCCGCCAGGGCGGCGCACCACACCAGGGACGCCTGCCGCACGCCGTCCGGGCCGAGTGCGGGCGTGGTGGGTTCAAGGATTCCGGCATAGCCGGGCACCAGCCGGTCCGGACCGGCGTAGACGGCCCAGTCGGGCTCGGTGCGTGCGCTGCCGTCCGGGCGGGGGCCTAGCACGGGCAGCAGGATCCGGTGGCCTGCGGCGTACAGCACGTCGATCATGGTCCAGCTGCTCGGCTCGGTTTCGGTGGAGGCGTACACGGCGAAGGTGTCGTGCGCCTGCGAGACGCCGGACGCGTTCCGCGCGCGATTCACGCTGGAGAGGATCCCCTGGGGGGTTCGTCGCAGCGAGCGGAGCCGGTTCCGCAGGGCGGTCTTCGCCGCCGCGATTTCCGGATCGGGCTCGGTCCGCCCCGGAGGGTTCGCAGGGTCCGTCGAAGGCATTGTCCTATGGTAAAGCCATGGCGCTTTTCGGACGTAAGCAGCGGAGCGAGACGACCGTCGAGCCGGCCGCACCGCCCCCCGCCCAGCCCTCGGCGTCCGAGCCCGAACCCATCGGGGTGGACGAGTACCGCGCCGCGCTACTCGAGGGGATCGAGCCGCTGCCGCCCATCGGGCTCGGAGTGCTGGACGCCGTCGGCCGCCGACTGTGTGAGGACATCGTGGCCGACATCGATCTGCCGACCTTCACCAGCGCGGCCCTGGACGGGTATGCCGTGCTGGCCGCCGAAGTGGTCACGGCGGCCTCCAGCCGGCCCGTGCGGCTGCCGGTACTGGACACCCTCGACACCCCCGCCTACCGCGGGGCGCCGCTGCTGGAGCGCAGCACGGTCCGGGTCTCGGCGGGCGCGCCGCTGCCCGAGGGGGCCGACGCCGTCGTGCCGATCGCGCAGACCGACGGCGGCGAGTTCTACGTGGACGTGCTCACCCCCGTGGCCACCGGGCAACACGTACGACCGGCCGGGTCCGACATCGCCGACGGCAGCCTGCTGCTCGAACGCGGCCACCTGGTGGACTCCGGGGCGGCCGGGCTGTTGGCCGAAGTCGGTCTCGACAAGGTGCTGGTCCGGCAAACCCCCAGGGTGGCCGTGCTCACCGTGGGCGCCGATCTGGTGGCGCCCGGCCTGCCGCTGACTTCGCGGACCCAGCACTACGACGCCACCACCACGCTGATCTCGGCCGCGGCCAGGGCCGACGGCGCACAGGTGTTCCCCGCCGGAACGTTCGGCGACGACGCCGCGGTGCTCACCGAGGCGCTCACCGACCAGTTGATCCGGGCCGACCTGATCGTGGTGATCGGGGGGCTGCGCGGATCGCTGCCGGGGGTGCTCGCCGGCCTCGGTGAGATGACCGAACACCGGGTGACGATCCATCCTGGTGGCCGTCAGGCGTTCGGTCGGGTGGGGGACGACGGCACGCCGGTAATCGTGCTGCCCGGCGGGGCGGTGTCGGCGTTCGTCGGGTACCACGCGTTCGTCCGTCCGGCGCTGTGGAGGTTGAAGGGCGAGCCCGACCTGAACCCGGACATCCGCACCCTGCCGGCGCGGGTCGCGCTGCACGGACGGAACGAGGCGACCGAGTTGATCCCGGCGATCATCACCGACCGCGGGGCGGAGCCCGCGGGCGTGCCCGGCGCCGAACTCGCCCAGGACGTGGCGCGGGCGGACGCGTTGATCGTGCTGCCGCCGGGCACCCACCTGGTGACCGCCAACTCCGATATCGAGGTGTGGGTGCTGACGCCGCCACGGTCATGAGCGGATCCGCTCGGTGGCCCGTGAGGCTCGCGCTCGGGCCAGTGCTGCTGCGTCCGTGGCGACTGCTGGATCAGCAGAGCTGGGACGAGATCCGGCGGCGCAACGCGCCCTGGACCGGACCGTGGGACTCGACCCGGCCACCGGAGTCCATCGAGCCGTCCCTGACCTTCGCGGGCATGGTGCGGCAGGCGAACCGACGGGCTCGGCAGGGAACGATGCTGCCGTTCGCCGTCGACTATCTGGCGCCCGGACGGAAGCGTCCGGTGCTGGCGGGCCAGTTGACCATCTCGGGGATCACGCACGGATCCGCCAGCTGGGCGCAGGCCGGCTACTGGGTCGATCAGCGCTGGGCGGGACGTGGGATCATCCCGACCGCGCTCGCCCTGGCCGCCGATCACTGCTTCTTCGACCTGCGGCTGCATCGGCTCGAGGTGGCGATCCGGCCCGAGAACATCCGGAGCCTGCGGGTGGTCGAGAAGCTGGGGTTCCGCAACGAGGGCCTGCGGCCCCGCTACATGCATGTGGACGGTGACTGGCGCGACCACCTGGTCTTCGTGCTGCACTCGGAGGAGATCGGCGACGGACTGGTCGCCAGACTTCCCGATCCGGCTTTATCGAGCGACACTCCGGACACCATCCCCGGGGGTGCGGTGCGGGCCGACTAGCGTTGTCATGTGGATTTCACGGGCCTGATCTTCGGCGCCATCGCCGTCGCGTGGCTGGTCTATCTCGTCCCGTACTTCCTCAGGCGGCGTTCCGATCCGTTGGCCGACGAGGTCGACCCGGCGGCACCGTTCTCGGCTTCGGTGACCATCGTGCGCCGCGGAGTCTCGCTGGACACCGCCGACGACGGCATGGCCATCGTCTCGACCCCCCTAACCCGACGGGCCGCGCTGCGCGAGTTGACCATGACCGACCGGCAGGCCGCGCTGCGCCGGCGGCGCGTGCTGCTGGTGCTGGTGCTCGCACTGCTGGGCGTCAGCGTGCCGGTCGCGTTCGGCATCCTGCCCTGGTGGGCGCCGATCGCCCCGGCGGGCCTGCTGCTCGCCTTCGTCGTGGTGGCCCGGTTCAGCGTCCGCGCCATGCGCCGCGACCTGGACGCCCGGGCCGAACGGATCCGGCAGGCCGACGACGAGCAGACGGTCGCGATCGCCGTGCTCGGTGAGGACGACGCGGCCGCCGAGGCCTCGATCGAGCTCACCGC
>JAGPGQ010000294.1 GCA_018055925.1 Micropruina sp. | reverse complement strand
CCTCTACATCGTGCACAACGCCGACGCGACCGAGTTCCAGCTCGCCCGGGCGCCGTTCACGGCGTCCGGCACCGGCGACTGGGTGCCGCTGGTGCCGCAGCGGCCCGGCGTCCGGATGCTCGGGGTGCAGGCGTACGCGGGTCATCTGGTGCTGACCTCGCGCCGCGACGGACTTCCGCTGATCGAGGTGCTCACCCGGCGCCCCGACGGCGGCTGGGGCGAGCCGCAGCCGATCTCCTTCGACGAGCCGTTGTTCAGCGCGGGCGCCCAGTCGGCGGACGACCCCGCAACGGATCGGATCCGGCTGGTGCACGAGTCGCTGGTCAGCCCGCGCCGGCTCGACGAATACCGGCTGGACACCGGCGAGCGGCGGACGTTGAAGCAGACCACCGTGCTCGATCATCCCGTGCACGGCCGCTACGATCCGAGCCGGTACGTGCAGCGCCGCGAGTGGGCGGTCGCGCCGGACGGCACCCGGGTGCCGCTGTCGATCGTCCACCGCGCGGACGTGGTGCCCGACGGTAGCGCGCCGGCCCTGCTGTACGGCTACGGCGCCTACGAGCACGCGCTCAACCCGTGGTTCTCGATCCCCCGGCTCAGCCTGCTCGACCGCGGCTTCGTCTGGGCCATCGCACACGTCCGCGGCGGCGGCGAGCTGGGCCGCTCCTGGTACGAGCAGGGCCGGTTGCTGGCCAAACCCAACACCTTCGCGGACTTCGTCGCGGCCGCCCGGCATCTGGCCGCAACCGGCTGGACCAGCCCCGACCGCCTGGTCGCCCAGGGCGGTTCGGCGGGCGGACTGACCGTCGGCGCCGCCGTCAACCTGGCCCCGGACGCCTTCCGCGCCGTGCACGCCGACGTCCCGTTCGTCGACGCGCTGACCACCATCCTCAATCCCGAGCTGCCGCTGACCGTCACCGAGTGGGAGGAGTGGGGCGACCCGCTGCACGACCCGGAGGTGTACCGGTGCATGAAGGGCTACACGCCCTACGAGAACATCCGCCCCGTCCGCTACCCGTCGGTGCTGGCCACCACCAGCCTGAACGACACCCGTGTCGAGGTCACCGAGCCGGCCAAGTGGGTCGCCCAGCTGCGCCGCACGGTGACCGCCGACGAGGCGCGTCCGATCCTGCTGCGCACCGAGCTGGTGGCCGGCCACGGCGGCGTGTCGGGCCGCTACCAGGCCTGGCGCGACCTGGCCTTCGAACTGGCCTGGATCATCGACCAGGTGGCTCCCGAGGCGGCCGGCTGACGATCCCTCCGGATCCGGTTGGGTGCGTGGCATGGTGGGTACGTACACAGCTACAGCTGGAAGCCCGAGTCCCGGCGAGCCTCGCTAGCCCCTTCGGTCGGCGTCCGCGTACGACTGTGGTCTTTGTTTGTCCGCCCGCGCTGCGCTCAGGGTTCATTCGGGGGCGTGGTGTGAAACAACGGCGTCCCCGCTGCGTTGTACTGATCACGGAGCGAAAGGACACACATGATCTCGACTGCGCGCCGGATCCGGAGCACCGATGGAATCGATGGCAAGGACGCCGTTGGCCTGTACCTGGACGGGATTGCCAAGACGCCCCTGCTGACCGCCGAGGAGGAAGTCATCCTCGCCAAGCGGATCGAGGCCGGGCTGTTCGCCAGGGCGCTGCTGAACGACACCGTGGGGGTGGAGCATTCCGGCTCGCACGGTGCCACCACCGACGAACTCGAACGAATCGCCGCCGAGGGCGAACAGGCGCTGCAGCGGTTCATCACCGCCAACCTGCGCCTGGTGGTCTCGGTCGCCCGCAAGTACGGCCGGGCCCAGATGCCGCTGCTCGACCTGGTGCAGGAGGGCAACACCGGACTGATCCGCGCCGTGGAGAAGTTCGACTACAGCAAGGGCTTCAAGTTCTCCACCTACGCCACCTGGTGGGTCCGGCAGTCGATCTCCCGGGGCATCGCCCAGCAGGGACGCATCGTCCGGCTGCCGGTGCACGTCGCCGAGCAGGTCAACCAGGTGTCCGCGGTGCGCCGCACCCTGGAGCGTCGGTTCGGGCGCGAGCCGGAACTGGTGGAGATCGCCGACGAGTTGGGCCTCACCGAGGAGCAGGTGATCGACCTGTTGCGGCTGGCCCGCGACCACGTCAGCCTGGACGCCCCGGTCGAAGAGGACGGCGACACCGCGCTGGGCGATCTGCTCGCCCGCGAGATGTCCCCCGGCCCCGACGAGATGGTGCTGGACGCCGAGGATCGCGCCCGGCTGGACGGCATGCTGTCCACCCTCGACGAGCGTTCCGCCGACGTCGTCCGGCGCCGCTACGGCCTGCTGGACGGCCGTCAGGCCAAGCTGGCCGACATCGCCGCCGTCTGGGGTATCACCGCCGAACGCGTCCGGCAGATCGAGCGGCACGCGATCGCCAAGCTGCGCAGTTCGCACGACCTGGCCGCCTGAACCTCACCCACGGAGCGGTCCGCCCCATTCCCCCCGGGCGGGCCGCTTCTTCGTGCCTGCCCGGCCGGACGAGGCTGGACGTCCGGCTACTGTGAGCGGGACATGACCCGAGGGAGGACACGGATGCTGCAGGCAGTTGACCACATCGATCTCCAGGTTCCGGACCTGGAGCGGGCGATCGCCTGGTTCACCGGACTGGGACTCGAGGAGCGCCGACGCATCCCGGAGCGCCGTTCGGTCGAGATCGCCCTCCCCGGTGACGGCCAGGTGGTCTTCGAGCTTCGGGAGGATGCCTCGCTCGACCGCTTCGTGATCGACCACGTCGCCTTCCGGTCGACGACCCAACGGGTCGATGCCGAGGCCATCCACGAGGCGACCGGTGCGACGTTCAGCAGGGTCGACACCTACATCCCGGTCACCGGCAAGACGATCTCCGACTTCACCGACCCGTACGGAACCCGTTGGCAACTCTCCGACTAGCGGTGGTCACCGGTCGGAGGTCTTGTGGGACCTCCCGGTACGGTGAGTGGGTGAGCCTGGCCACCGAGGACCGCAACCGCCGGATGCTCCGGGCGCGCGATGCCATCGACCGGGGGTATGCCGAGCCGCTCGACATCGCGGCGCTGGCGCGGGTGGCGTTCGTCTCGGAGGCGCACTTCATCCGGACGTTCCGGGCGACCTTCGGCGAGACGCCTCACCGCTACCTGCAGCGACGGCGGGTCGAACGGGCGATGTTCCTGCTGCGTGAGAGTGACCGTCCGATCACCGACGTCTGCTTCGCCGTCGGGTTCAACAGCGTCGGCACGTTCGGGCGCACCTTCCAGGCGATCGTCGGCTCGTCGCCGTCGGCCTACCGGGCTCAGGGACCGGACTGGCGGAGGGTTCCGGGCTGTTTCGTGGCCCGCTGGTCGCGACCCAGCAGTTTCGGAGAAGCGGAGCGGGCCGAGGCTGTCTAGCGTGGTCGCCATGCTGTCAACCATCAACATCTCCTCGATCTTCGTCCTCGACCAGGACCGGGCGCTCGACTTCTACGTCGGCACGCTCGGCCTCGAAGTCGGCGCCGACTACGATCTCGGCTTCATGCGCTGGCTCACCGTGCGGGCGCCCGGCGAGGCGGGCCGTGAGATCCTGCTGGAGTTGCCCGGCCCACCGGCGCACGACCCGGCCACCGCCGAGCAGGTCCGCGAGCTGGTCACCAAGGGCGGCACCGGTTTCGCGGCCGGTTTCACCACCGACGATGCGCGCTCGGAGTACGCCCGGCTGAAGGAGCTGGGCGTCGAGTTCACCGACGAGCCGACCGACCGCTTCTACGGCACCGACTTCGGGCTGCGCGACCCGTTCGGGAACAACCTGCGCATCCTGCAACGCGCGGACGGCCCCGTCGGGGCGCCGGCCGCCGGTACCGACACCCCGGCCGGACCGACCAGCTGACCCCGCGTCCGCTCCACGAAGCCCTCCTTGTCAGGCGGGTGGGTGTTCCGGGAGCAGGCGGATCAAGCCCTGCTGGGCGCAGGACGCCGCCAGGACGCCGGATTGCGAGAAGAGGCGTCCCTGCGAGAATCCCAGCGCCCCGGACGCCGAGGGCGACACCTGGTCGTACAGCAGCCATTCGTCGGCGCGGGCCGTCCGGTGGAACCACATGGCGTGATCGATCGAGGCGGCCTGCATCCGCGGCGACAGGAACTCCACCGGGTGGGCGAGCGTGCTCACGCTGAGCAGCGAGATGTCGGACAGGTAGGCCAGCACCATCTGGTGCACCCGCGGGTCATCGGGCAGCCGGGATTCGGCCCTGATCCACAGCTGCAGGTGCGCCGGCCCGGGTTCA
>JAGPGQ010000293.1 GCA_018055925.1 Micropruina sp. | reverse complement strand
TAGGACAGCGTCTGCCGGACGTAGTCGCCCATCGGGACGACGGCCGCGGCCGGGTGCGCCGCGTCGTACTCGGCCGCGACGGCGACCGGGTCCTGGCCGTCCACCAGATCCGCATACAGCACCCAGCGGTCGGCGCCGGAGTCGATCCGGCCCTGCATCTTGGCGGTGAAGCCGCCGCTGGTGACGTCCTGGTAGACCCCGCTGACCGTCAGTTGGCGCTCCGTCCCGTCGTGCCGGACGGTGATCCGCCGGCCGGGCTCCACGCCCAGCTTCTGCGCGTTGAGCGTCGAGAGGGCGATCTCGTCCGCGCCGGGGCGTTGCCCCGACAGGAATACGAGCGTGCTGTCGGTGTAGTCGCCGACCTCGACGCGCAGCGCCTCCCAGCCCTCCTCGCCCCGGGTCTCGTAAAGCATCCCCGCGTACGAGCGCACCCTGTCGATCCGGTCGTCCGCGGCCCATCCGGCGAGCAGCCGCCGGTGCACGCCGTCGGCCGTCTCGCCCTCGCCCGAGACGAACTGGACGTCGGCCCGCAGGTCGCTCTCGGGCGCCCCCATGTAGGTGACGAAGCGCGGGCTCTCGAAGGTGCTGAGCAGGTTCGCCGGCAGGGTGATCAGCACGGCGGCGAGAAAGAAGACCGCCGGGATCAGGGCCCACTGGCCGCGTTCGTGCCGCAGATCGAGCAGCGCGAGCCGCCCGTTCACGTTCCCGCGGTGCGCCCCGGCGAGCGCGGAACGACCTGCGGAGCCCGCCGCGCGCGACCGGCGCCGGGCGGGCTTCTCGGGTGCGGTCTCGCCGCGCACCAGCGCACCGACCACGCTCATGGTGCGAACCGTGCGCAGCACCCGTGCGCAGATGCCGATCACGAGGGCGAACATCGCCAGCAGCGCGATCACCGGAGCCAACACCGTGGTCACGGTCACCGGCGCCGTGGACAGGTTCGCCTGGATGCCGCCGGTCAGGACGCCCAGGGCGAGCATCGACAGCCCGCCACCGAGGACGCAGGCGATCAGCGCCATCGCGCCGTATCTCAGCAGGTAGAGCCGGGAGATCGTCCGGTTGGGCAGGCCGATCGCCTTCATCGCGCCGATCTCGTGGATCTCGTCCTCGAGCGTCCCGCGGATCACGAAGCGCACGTTGAGCAGGGCGATCGCGATCAGCAGCAGGCTGGCGAAGACGAACGCCACCGCGACCAGCCCGTCGCTGAACATGTTCACCACGCGGATCATGACCTCGGTGACCGCCTGCCCGTTCTTCGGCAGGTCGGCGTTCGCCTCGTAGGCGCGCTGGAACTCGTCGACCGCGGCCGGGTCGGTGAACCGGTACTCGACGATGATCTCGGCGGCGCCGCCCTCGCTCAGCCGGGCGAAGTCGGGTTCGGAGACCAGGAAGCGGGTGGCCGACGACATCGACGAGGCCATCTGGGCGTCGCGCACGAAGCCGACGATGCCGAGCGTGACGGCGCCGGCGCCGGTGTCGACGGTGAGCCGGTCGCCGGGCCGCAGCCCGAACTGCCGCTCATAGGCGACGGGTACGTAGACCTCGCCGGCCGCCGGGTGCGGCGCACCGTCCCGCTGGTCGAGCAGGAAGTCGAAGTCGGCGTTCTGGGTCACGAACAGGTTGTCGATCAGGCTGCGCGAGAAGTCGCCGCGCTCGCTCGTGCCGGGACGTTCCCAGCTCATCCGCTGGCCGTCGAAGCCCTGCATCTCCTCGACCTGCCACGCCTCGATCTCGGGACGCCCGGCGGCGAACCCCTCGAGCGCCGCCCGGTCGTAGTCGCCCTTGTGCATCTGTAGGAAGTGTGGCGGCTTGGCCGTCTCGAAGAGGCGGCTCACCGAGCCGCTGAGCCGCTCCATCACCAGCGCGCCGCTGGACATCAGGAATGCCCCCAGCACCAGCACGACGAGCAGCGTCACGGTGACACCGCGGTTCCTGCGCAGATCGTTGCGCAGGAACCGGAGGTACAACGAGGTCATGCCTGGCTCCGTTCCCGTGTCGGCTCGGAAGTCTACAACGTAGAACGGATGCCGGCGGACAGGGCACCCGTCCTGAGATGTCCCGGGTTCAGCGCGACCGGGAGGGCTTCGAGGCGCGCTCCCGAGCGTCCCGGACGGCCTGCCGCTCGCGCGTCCGCGCCTCCCGCAGGCGCTTCTCCGCCTCCTGGACGGCCTTGCGCGCCTCCCGCACCCGCTTGTCCCGCTCCAGCGTCGCCTCGTCCTCGTCGGCCTCCTCGTCGAAGGTGGCGGCGTCCCGGGGTTCGCCGCGGTCGAGACGCGCGATGTAGGCGTCCACCCCGTCCAGGATGCGCTCCAGGGCGAACCGGAACGGATCGTCCGGGGCGGTGAAGACGCCGGAGTCGATGACCCGCCGCAGCGCCGGGAACTCGTCGGCGCCGATCACCCGGTCGAACAGCGCCGCCTCCCGTTGCGCGACCTCGTCCGGATCGATCCCGAGCGATCGCGCCTGCTGGTGGTAGCCGGACAGCACGATCCCCTGCCAGCGCGCCTCGCCGGTGACGGCGAGCGCGGTCGCGAGCCGCTCCACGTCGGTCAGCGGCGTCCCGTCGAGGCAGTCGAGGCCGGCGTCGACCCAGGCCGAACTGTTCGGCGTGATCGGTGCGCCGGTGATCGGCAGGGCGACCAGCCAGGGGTGCCGCAGGTACACCTGCACCTGAGCGTCGAACAACAGGGTCAGCTTGGCGCGCCAGCCCTCCTCCTGGCGGTACGCCTCGGGCGGCATCCCGGTGGCCTGCTCCTGCATCAGCAGCAGCAGATCGTCCTTGGCCGTGACGTAGCGGTACAGCGACATCGGGGTGAAGCCGAGCTTCGCGGCGACCGCGGCCATCGAAACGGCACCCAGCCCGTCCACGTCGGCCAACTCGACCGCGGCGTCCACGATCCGTTCGACGCTCATCTCGCGCTTGGGGCCGCGCTGGGGCGTGGCCGCGACGCCCCAGGCCAGGGCGATGCCACGCGGCAACTCGGGAGGTTCGGGCTGATCCATGCGCCGATCCTAGTTCTGTGTATGTAGTAAACGATGTGTTAGTCTCATATACATGAGTGTCGGTCATACACAGTTTATGGGATCCACAGAGAGGTTCGACATGTCCACAGCGATCGACGTCCGCGGTTTGCGCAAACGGTTCGGCGCCCGCACCGTCCTGGACGACCTGGAGTTCTCCGTCGGCGACGGCGAGATCTTCGCCCTGCTCGGCCCGAACGGAGCCGGGAAGACCACCGCGATCAACATCCTCACCACCCTGCTGCGGGCCGACGGGGGAACCGCCCGGGTGTGCGGCTTCGAGGTGTCCGACGAACCGGTGCCGGTGCGGCAGCGGATCGGCCTCACCGGCCAGTCGGCCGCGGTGGACGAGGCCCTGAGCGCCACCGAGAACCTGGTGATGTTCGGCCGGCTCGCCGGCCTGGATCGTGGCGCGGCCCGGCGGCGTGCGGCCGATCTCGCCGCGCAGTTCGACCTGGCCGAGTCGGCATCGCGGCCGGTGCGCACCTTCTCGGGCGGCATGCGCCGGCGGCTCGACCTGGCGCTGAGCTTCGTGGTCACGCCCGAGGTGCTGTTCCTCGATGAGCCGACCACCGGGCTCGACACCCGTAGCCGCCGGCACCTGTGGGAGCTGATCCGCGCGGTCGCGGCGGGTGGCACCACGGTGCTGCTCACCACGCAGTACCTGGAGGAGGCCGATCGACTCGCGGACCGCATCGCGGTGCTGCACGAGGGCCGGATCGTCGCGATCGGCACCGCCGCCCAACTCAAGGCGCGCATCGGCGGCGCCCGGGTCGACCTGCTCGGCGAGGACGGGGAGCCGCGGCGCAGCGTCCACACCGACGGCAGCGTGACCGGGCTGCGCCGGGCACTGGACGAACTGGACGAGGCCGGCCTCGATGGCACGGTCGTGCTGCACCAGCCGAGCCTGGACGACGTCTTCCTCGCGCTCACCGCGTCCCCGGCCGCCGATGACCGTCCGGTGCTGGTGAAGGAGCCGGCATGAACGGCCCGATCGCCCCCGGTGGGGCCGTCGTCTCCGCGCGCGCCCTGCGTCCCCGCCTGCGCGGCCTGACCGCCGAGTCGATCTTCATCGGGCGCAGCCTGCGGCACTCGCTGCGCGACGGCGAGTCCGTGCTGATGGCCGTCATGCTGCCGGTGCTGCTGATGCTGATGTTCACCTGGGTGTTCGGCGGGGCGATCGACCCCTCCGGCGGCTACGTCGACTACGTCGTGCCCGGCATCGTCCTGACCTGCGCCG
>JAGPGQ010000076.1 GCA_018055925.1 Micropruina sp. | reverse complement strand
TTGCCGCAACTCGACGCCCGCTCCGCCTCGCTGGAGCAGGTCTTCCTTTCCATCGCCGACACCCAGGAGCCGTCATGACCACCCTCAGCCCGCAGATCGCCCGCCCCGCCAACCCCGGCGGCCAGGCCTGGCGCCGGTTCCTGGCGCTGGTGAAGGGCGAGACCAGCATCCTGCTGCGCAACGGCACCGCCGTGTTCACCGCGGTCGCCCTGCCGTTCGTCGTCGGCTTCGCCTTCTTCGGCATGAGCCAGGATCGCGGCGGCCTGGGCCCAGTGCTGCCCATGGTGCTGGTCGGCACCTCCTTGATGTTCGTCATCTACTACACGATGGTGACCTCGCTGGTGGCACGCCGGGAGCAGCTGGTGCTGAAGCGGCTGCTCACCGGGGAGGTGCCGCGGTGGCAGATCCTGCTCGCACCCGCCGTGCCGCTGTACGCCCTGTTCGCGATCCAGTCGCTGGTCGCGATCGGTGGGTCGCTGCTGGTCGGGGCGCAGATCGTCCATTGGTGGGCCTTGTTGCTCGCCGTCGTCGGCGGTGCCACCACCTGGACGGGGCTGGCCGTGATCAGCGCCGCGCTGACCCGCAGCGTCGAGGCCGCCCAGCTGACCACGCTGCCGCTGATGCTGGTCTCGCTACTGCTGTCCGGGTTCTCGATCCCGCTCGCCTGGCTGCCGGACGCGGTCCAGCGGGTCGCGCACCTGCTGCCGATGACCCCGGTGATCGACCTGATCACCCTCGCCTACCTGGGCACCGGGACGGACGGTCGCGTGCCGGCCGGTGGCGACCTGGCCCTGGCAGCGGGCGCGATGGTGCTGCCGCTCGTGATCTGGACCGGCGCCACGATCGTCGAGGGCATCCGCCGGTTCCGCTGGGACGCCCGGTCCTGACCCCGCGGCCTCGATCCGCCGCCGGTCGCGCGGTAGGCGCGGCTCGGTGGATCGGGGCCTAGGCTCGCCCCAGAAGGAGGGATCGTGAGCAGTACCGAACAGGGCGTGCGGCGACTGGAGCGCTACGTCTACAACTCGCTGCACTGGGGGTTCCCGATCCTGCCGTTGGCCGGCCTGTCCGTGATTGCCAGCGCGGCTCCGCTGCAGTGGTCGCTGCCCTGGCTGGCACTGGTCGGGGTCGCCGCCTGGGCCGGCTTGGTCGTGCTGCACACCCGGCTGCGGGACGACGGCCTGCTGCCGCCGAGCGGCTGGGACGCGGTGCGGGTGCGGCGGGTCGAGCCGGTGCGGCTGGTGTGGATCGCTGCCACCGTCGTCGCGGCGGCCACCGCGGGCTTCGTGCTGCCGCCGACCGCGTTCCTGCTCACCCTGGTCACCGCCATGCTCGGCGGCGTGCTGGCGATGCCGATGCTCGGTCGCTCCGGCACCCGGCCGATGCTGATCGCATTCACCGGCGTCGCGCTCGGCCAGTTCGGGGTGTGGGTCGGCCCGCACCCGGGCTCCGTGGACGGCTTCCCGCGGCTGCTGATCGCCTACTGGTCGGCGTTCGCCACGGCGGCCCTGCTCGGTTACGCGGTGATGTTCCGCAACGTGCTGACCAGCACTCGGGAGCTGGAGCGGGCCCGCGTCGACCATGCCCGCCTGGCCGTTGCCGAGGAGCGGCTGCGGTTCTCCCGGGACCTGCACGACGTCTTCGGACGAACCCTGTCGGCCGTCGCGCTCAAGGCCGAACTTGCCGCCGAACAGGCCCGGCGCGGACGCCCCGAGGCGGTCGCCACCATGAACGAGGTGCAGGCGATCGCCACCGACGCGCTCGGTGAGGTGCGTGAGGTCGTCCGCGGCTACCGGGAGAGCGACCTGGACGCCGAACTCGCCGGTGCCCGTTCGCTGCTGGAGGCATCCGGAATCGAGGTTGCCACCGTGACCCACGGGTCAACGGCGCTGCCCGCCCCGGTGGCCCGTGCTTTTGCCTGGGTGGTCCGCGAAGGCACCACCAACATCCTGCGGCACGCGGACGCCACCCGTGCCCGGATCGGGTTGACCATCGAACTGGACGGGGCCCGGCTGGTGCTGACCAACGACCGGCCGCAGCCGGCGTCCGATCGGTCGGGCTCCGGCCTGGCCGGGCTGTCCGAACGGCTCGCCGAGGTCGGCGGGACCCTGTCGATCGAACGCGGTGACGACACCTTCACCCTGACCGCCACCGTCGATGCGGCCGCGCTCGCCCGGTTGCAGGCCGCCTCGCCGGGCTCGTCGGGTTCGCCGCGGGAGCGAGCGGGCGAGGAGAACGCATGATCCGGGTCATCGTGGCCGACGACGAGCACCTGATCCGGGAGGCGCTGGTCGCCCTGCTGGACCTGACCGACGACATCGAGGTCGCGGGGCAGGCGGCCTCCGGCGACGAGGCGCTCGCGCTCGCCCGCAAGCTCCGTCCGGACGTGGCGGTGCTCGACCTGCAGATGCCCGGGCCGTCCGGCACCGAGGTGGCCGCCGCGCTGGCCACGGAACAGCCTGGCTGCGCCTGCGTGATCGTCACCAGCCACGGGCTGCCCGGCCACCTCAAGCAGGCGCTCGCCAACGGCGTGCGTGGCTTCGTCCCCAAGACCGTCTCGGGCGCGGGTCTGGCCGAGGTCATCCGGAAGGTGCACGCCGGCGGCCGGCACGTCGACCCCGAACTGGCCGCAGACGCGATCGCCGCCGGCGACTCGCCGCTCACCCCACGCGAGGCGGACGTGCTGCTGGCCGCCGACGACGGCGCCCCCATCGAGGAGATCGCGAGCCGGGTGAACCTGTCGCCCGGGACGGTGCGGAACTATCTGAGTTCGGCGATCGGCAAGCTGCACGCGGCCACCCGGCACGAGGCCGTCCGGATCGCCCGGGAGCGCGGCTGGATCTGATGCCGTCCCAGGCGCCGATCCGAGCCCGGCCAGGGACGGTTCCTATTGCAGTTCGACAGGCGCCCTCGAGTCTTCTTGTCCTGGGTCGGCGTCCTTTTCTCGGTTTGAACTGTGGAAACGCCGTTGTTATGTCGCAGGATGTCGGTGACAGTTCTGCATCAGGACATCAGTGACAGTTCCGGAGGGTTTGGTGGTGACACTTCTCTTCTGCCGGACTCGTGCCAACTTATCGTTGGCGAGGGCGTGGGGGGCCTGTCCCCAGGCCCGCGGCAGCCCTGACGCTCAATGAGGCGGTGTCCGGAGAACGGTCGATCCTGTGGCCTTCGTGTTCGTCCCGTCGTCACCCATCGCCCCAGGCCGGTCGCGGGCCCAATCGACGTCGTCGCTACCGATCCTGGCCTTGGGACCGCCCGGTGAAGACATACCCACCGTGCCCACCGTCAGCAGCGCCCCCTTCCGCAGCTCGCGCTGCGGACGGTGGGGGGCTCCTCGACCCGCCGAGCGCCTGGTCGAGGAGGCGCTGCGGCTTCACGCACTGGATCGGGAAGGCATCGGCCGGCACGACATTCATGCCCACCTGGACCGGCCCCATCGACTCTCTGTCACGACATGGGCAACGGCGACACACGCATCCGGCTCCCACCCGGAACACCCATAACTGTCACCGATGTCCCGATGCATCAACCGTTATTGATGTCCTGATGCAGGACTGTCACCGATCTCCTGAGGCGAGGCACTGTGGAGCGCCATTGAGCGGCAGAGACGTTGTCAGATATCCGCCTGCTTGGTCTTCCGGTTGTTGTCGCAGGTGTTTGCCCAAAGCGCGAGGTGTTGCCCGTTCGTAACAACACCATCCTGGGACGGAAAGTGTCGGAGCCGACCCGTAACGTCAGTGCCATGACGAACACATCGCAATACGCTGCAGGGACCTTCCGCAGCAGTCTTCGCCGTTCAATTTGTGTCGGTGGCGACATTTAGAGTGATGGGTATGAGCAACGAGGCCGGGACTGTGTCGGTGGTGGATTTCACCACCGGCATCACCGGCCTGCTCGACACCATCGACACCGATGTGCGACTGCTGACTGATCGGGCCCAACTCGACCTGGTCGCCGATCTGTTGCGCATCCAGTCCCGACTGGCCGGAGTACTGCACGACATCGTCGGTGGCGTGGACCGGGCCGAAGCAGCACAGACCGCGTATGGGGTGCCGCTGACCAGCTGGCTCGCCGGGGAGTTACGGTTCACCCGGTCGCAGGCCGCCGCCCTGGTGCACCATGCGAAAGACCTGGAACGGTTCACCCAGGTTGGGGATGCGCTGCGCGACGGCCGGGCCAACCAGTTCCAGGCGCGGGCGGTGACCGATGTGTTGCGGAAACTTCCCGACGATCTCCCGGCCGGGGCCGAGCGTGAGGCAGAGACAACGATGGTCGGCTTCTGTGACCAGTTCGACTCCCAGCACCTCAAGGGTCTCGCCCAGCATCTGCTGGAGGTCGTCGCGCCAGAGATCGCCGACGAAGCCGAAGCCGCCCGGATGGAACGCGAACGCAAAGCCGCCTTGCGGAACCGGCACCTCACCTTCGCCGAGGACGGCCACGGGTCGACGATCATCAAGGGCAAACTCCCCACCGGGGATGCGGCACTGTTGAAAGCGCAGATCGATGCGTTGGCGCACCAGCTGCACCGCACCGCCCTGGAAGAACGCGACCCCTTGCAGGAAGAGGTCACCTGGCCGATGCGCCGCGCCGACGCCCTGATCGAACTGGCCCGCCGCGTCGCGGTGCAGCAGGCCGCACCCAAACATGGTGGCGACCGTCCCCACGTCACGATCACGATCCGTTACGAGAACCTGGTGAAGGACTGCTGGAACGCACAGCGTTGACCGCCGGCGAACTGCGCCAGTACGCCTGCGACGCCGACATCCTGCCGGTGGTGCTCGGTGGACCATCGGGAGTGCTCGACGTCGGGCAGAAGCATCGGCTCGTCACGCCAACGATTCGGCAAGCGCTGCATGCCCGTGACCAGGGCTGTGTGTTCGCGGGCTGCAACCGGCCAGCCGCCGACTGCGACGCTCACGACATCGTCCCGTGGCAGCAAGGCGGACCCACTTCGCTGGCCAACTTGTGCCTATTGTGCAAGCACCACCACAACCTTCTCGAACCCGATGCTCGGCGGCCGGCCGATCTGCAATGGCAGATCCGAATCAGTCCCGATGGTGTCGCTGAGGTGATCCCACCCCGGTATGTGGATCAGCACCGGCGACCACGCCGGCACCAACGATTCCGACAACCGGGCAGCTGACAAACAACGATTTCGGGTGTGCGTCATCCCGGGCTTGACCCGGGATCTCACGACAACTGCGACTGACGTCATTCGCAAACCGGGTACAATTCTTCCCCGTCCAGAACCGAAACGGAACGGTCCCCGAATCGGTACCTGGCGGATCCCCACGTGTGCGTCATCCCGGGCCCGACCCGGGATCTCAACCAGATACGCACCCGGAGATCCCGGCGTTCGCCGGGATGACGGTGGTGTGCGCTGCCCGCGCGCGGACGGGGACGAAGGCCCACCGGGTCTGCTCCGCTGCCGTCGATGGCGCGCGGCCCGCGCGCAGACCGACGAAGTACCGATTCGATTGTGCCGCCGGCGGCCGGACGCCAGCAGCCTTCGGAGCCGCCGCCCGAAACGAAGGGGCAACGCGCCGGTCAGCGGCCCTGGGGACCTCCGGCGCAGGCCGACCCGCCCGATAGCGGGGTTCGTGGACCTCGACCATCCCGACCTCGCGGTCTCCAGCGGGGCGCGAAACCGGGCGCCGGTGGCGTTCGGGGCGGCAAGAGTGAGGTTGTCGCGCAGGGCGCCCACGAACCGACGACATGTGCGCTTCCTGGCTGATCACCGCCGTGCGCTTCGGCCGGGCCACGGTTCCGGTTACCCGCCGCAGTCGCTGCTGCGGCAATAGAGTGCCGACCATGGCCGAGCGGCACCGCGTCCTGGTCGTCGACGACGATCCGGCGACGCGTGCGGCCTACCGGGCGTTCCTGAACCGCCAGCCCGGTCTCGAGGTGGTGGGCGAGGCGCGCAACGGCGAGGAAGGCGTCCGGGCCTACGCGGACCAGTTGCCCGACGTCGTCCTGATGGATCTGGAGATGCCGGTGGTGTCCGGGGTCGAGGCCACCCGCCGGATCACCGCGGCCTGGCCCGACGCCTGCGTCGTCGTCCTGACCACGTTCAGCACCCACGCCGACGTGGTGGCGGCGTTGCGGGCGGGCGCCTCGGGCTACCTGCTGAAGGATGTCGGGGGAGCGGGCCTGCTCAACGGGATCCGGCAGGCACTGACCGGCGACATGCCGCTGTCCAGCGCCGTTCGCCGCGAACTCGTGGGTTCGGTGCTGCGCGAGCCCACCCTCGGTGACGTCTCGGCGGCGGCCCAGGTCACCCGGCGCGAACGCGAGTTGCTCGACTGGCTGGCGCAGGGCCTGACCAACCAGCAGATCAGCGCGCAGATGTTCCTGTCGGCGGGCTCGGTCAAGCAGTACCTCTCCCGCATCGGCGACAAGCTCGGGGTCAAGTCGCGCACCGGCATCCTGATCCGGGCCATCCAGCTGGGCCTGGTCGCCCCGCACCGGCTGCCTCCGCCGCGCACCTGACGGTGCAGGTCGCGGGCGGCGTCCGTCCCTCCGGCCCGAGCGCGACCGGACCCATTCGCTCGGCTTCGTGCGTGCCGCTCGCCGGACGTCGCAAGCCCGAAGTGGGCCAGGGAACGCGGGGGCGGGGTTAACTTTCGGGCAGGCCGCGCATCGCGTCATTGCCCGGACGCCGGCCGCAATGCTTCGGTCGAGAGAGTGAGGCGGGGCGCCCGGATGCCCCGCCTCCGGAACACCCCGACCGAACGAGGCTGGCATGACGACGAATCTGGACGTTTCCCCACCGGCGCAGCCGGGCCCCGGCGATCCGGACGCCCCGCAGCAGGCCGCGGTCGTGGCCCGCGACGTGACCAAGGCGTTCCGGGCCGGCCGGGAGTGGGTCGAGATTCTGCATTCGGTGACCCTGACTGTGGACTTCGGCGAGATGGTGGCGGTGATGGGGCCCTCGGGTTCCGGCAAATCCACTCTGCTGTACTGCCTGGCCGGGCTCGAGGCGGTGACGTCGGGCGAGGTGCATCTGGCGGGTCGGGCGCTCGGGGACTGCTCGCGGGCCGACCTGGCCCGGATGCGCCGCAGCGAGGTGGGCTTCGTCTTCCAGGCCTACAACCTGATCCCCACCCTGACCGCGGTCGAGAACGTGTCCCTGCCGTACTGGTTGCAGCGCCGGCCACCGCCCGCGGACCTGATCGAACAGACCCTGACCGCCGTCGGCCTGGGCGAACGGCTGAACGCCCGGCCGCCGTCGATGTCGGGCGGCGAGCAGCAGCGGGTCGCCCTCGCCCGAGTGCTCGCGCAGCGTCCGAGAATCGTCTTCGCCGACGAACCGACCGGGGCGCTCGACACCCGCTCGGGCGATCTTGTCCTCGACGAGTTGCACCGGATCGCCGAACACCCGCAGCAGTGCGTCCTGGTGGTCACCCACGACCCCAAGGTGGCCGCCCGTTGCGACCGCGTGCTGTTCATGCAGGACGGCCGGTTGGTGCGCGAACTCCGTCCCACCGGTGTGGACGAAGTGGCGGCCACTCTGGCCGCACTGTCGCAGCGAACCGAGGGCTGAGCCGTGTGGCGGTTGCGGTTCGCCGAACTGCGCGACTCCTGGACGGCGTGGCTCGGTGTCTGCCTGACCTTCCTGGCGGTCAACACCGCGCTGGCCCTGGCGGCACTGGTGGAGTACGTCGGCGTGACCGCGGTGCTGTCGGGCCGGATGGACTTCTGGGTGTCCGCCTCCTACACCTTCGCGCCGGCGTTCAACCTGATCCTGTGCCTGATCGTGGGGGCCGTGGTGATCGGCGGCTCCACGGGCCTGGTGGTGGACTCCCGCCGCGGCTCGCTGGCGCGGCTGTCCCTGGTCGGTGCGACACCGGGCCAGGTGGTGTCCACGATCATGAGCCAACTGGTCGCCGTCAGCCTGGCCTGCGCTGTGGTCGGCGACATCCTGGCCTACTCCCTGCTGCGGCCGACGCTGCTGTTCCTGGACGACGACCCGGCCCTGCAACTCACCGTCCCGGACGCGTCGTACGCGGTGTGGCCGGTGCTGGCGGCCAATCTGGCGGCCGCCCTGATCGCCCTGCTCGGTGGCTACCGGCAGGCGCGCCGGGCCGGCCGGATCTCTCCGGTGGAGGCGCTCCGGCTCTCCGCTGCTGTCCCGGACGAACGGATGGGCGTCCTCCGGTGGATCCGGTTCGGTCTGTGTGCGGTCTTCGTGGTGGCGGCCTTCGCGATGATCCCGATGCTGGTGTCGATGCAGCCCAAGGAGAAGTTCAGCAACCTGCTGCTCACCGCCATGCTGCTGCTCATCGTCGCCGGCGCGATGCTGGCCGTGATCGCCCCGGTGGTCGTCGGTCCGGTCACCCGTGCCTGGACGAGGCTCGTGCCGAGCGGGAATCCCGTCTGGCGGCTGGCCTGCACCACCGCCGCCGTGAAGGGTGCCCGGCTCAGCAAATCGGTGGTGCCCGTGATGATGACCATCGGCCTGCTGTTCGGCATGGTGGTGATGAACGGCGTCATGATGGGCGTCGTCCGTTCGCTGGGGGTACCGGAGTTGTCGTCCGCGGGGTTCGTCACCCTGGCCTCGATGCTCGGTCTGCCGTTGGTGGTGGCGCTCTCCGGCGGCGTCGGTTCGCTGATCATGATGTCGAAGCAGCGGGAGGCCGAACTCGCCCTGGCCGGCGTGGCCGGCGCCACCCCGGCGCAGCGGTTCGCCCTGCCGGTGCTGGAGGCGGTCATCGTGGCCGTCACCGGTGCGCTGCTGTCACTGGTGATGGTGGGCATCTCGCTGGCGTTCCTGGCGATCTCCCTACCCGCGGCGCAGTTCCCGCTGGCGATCGAACCGAACTACCTGACCTTCGCGACCGCGTTCGGGATCTGCCTGGTGGTCACGATCGCGGCGACGCTCGGCCCCTCGCTGGGATCGCTGCGCAAACCGGAACCGGCGATCATCGCCCGGCTGGTTGCCGAGTGAGCACGGCTTCGCTCAGCGGCAGGCTGACCCGGACGGTCCACGTCCCCGCCTCGGGACCGGCGTGGAAACCGCCGCCGCACAGTTCGATCCGTTCCCGGATGCCCTGCAGCCCCCAACCGGCGGAATCGTCGCAGCCGACCGGTTCCGCGGGCAGCGGGCTGGTCACCGCGAGCCGGACCTGGCCCTGGGTGACCTCCAGGAGGTAGCCGCAGGTGGACCCGGGCGGGCTGTGCCGCAGGATGTTCGTCGTGGCCTCCTGCATCACCCGGGCCAGGGTGCGCTGGGTAGCCGGGGGCAGCGCACCCGCCGCGGGATCGATCCGCAGGTCGGGGTCGAATCCGCTCTCGCGCAACCGGGCGGCCATCGCCGCGCCGCTGCGCACCGGGTTCACCAGGGGAGTCGGGTCGAGATCGTCCGCACGCAGGGCGTGCAACAGCACCGCCAACTCATGGCCGGCGGCGGCGACGTCCTGCCGGATCCGTCCGAGCTGGGCGTTCAGCGCAGCCGGATCCTCGTCGTCGGCGGCAGCCATGATCCGCATCGCGATCACGGTGAGCTGGTGGCCGACCACATCGTGCAGTTCGCGGGCCGCCTCGGTCCGCTCCCGCTCGATGGCCTGGTCGCGTTCCCGCTGGAGCCGCCGCAGGTTCGCCGTCGATGCCGTGTGCGCCCGGCGCAGCACGCCGACGGTCAGGCCGCTGGTGAATCCGACCACTGCGGCGATCGACGTCAGGGTGAACGCGATCTGCGCAAACCCGTGCAGGGTGGTCACGATCGTCCAGTGGACGACGAATCCGCCGATCGTGAACCACAGGCCCCGAACCCCCAGCCGGGCGCCGGCGAGGACGGCGAGCAACGCGGCCGGGATGCATTGCCACAGGCCCTCCGGATCACCGGCGGTCGAAGCCGCCAACGCCACCGCCGCGCAACCGGCGGCGATCAGCGGCCGGTTGAGCAGCGCCGCGATCCAGCCCAATACTCCGAGCCCGGCGGTCGCCAGCGCCCATTCGGTGCCGGCGGCTCCGGGCAGATACCGGACGGCCAGCGCGACCAGTACTGCGACCGTGACCAGGCGGACGGGGCTGGCGAGCAGGCCGGCCCACAGGCCCGGACGGTCGGCGGGCCGGGACGCCCGGCGCGCCGGCCACGATCGGAGCTCTTCGCCGGCGCGCAGCGCGCCGAGCAGGTCGCGCAACTGGTCGAGCGACGAGCGGCATTGGCGTTCGATGCGGTCCAGTTCGTGGCGCAGGGACCGGCGCGAGATCGTCCCGTCGGACGCGGCCCCGGCCTGCGCGGTGATCCGCGCCAGCCCCGCCGTGACCACCGCTTCGACCTCGTGGGCGATGCGGTTGCGTTCGGCCGTCCGCAGCCGGGCCGAGGCCCGCTGCAGTTCCCGTTCGTGCTCCCGGCGGCGCCGGGCGGCCCGCAGGAATCGACCGGCGACCAGCCCGACGACCAGGCTCACGATCACCAGGGACACCAGGACCAGCCCGGTCACCAACCCCCAGCCGGCCTCGAAGCTCTCGGCCCTGAGGGCGTAGGCGACCGAATAGGCGAGCAGGGACGACACGGTCAGCCACAGGCGCGTCCGGGATCCCCGGGCGCCGGCCATGATGCCGGCCACCACGATCAGCCACGGCTCGTAGCCGGCGGCGCCGAAGACCAGTGCGAGCGCGGCCGTCGCGACGGACAGGACGATGGCCGTCCGGGTGCGCAGCCACAGCAGGGCGGTGACCGCGGCGGAGATCACCCCGAACTGGACGACCGTGAGGACCGTGTAGAGGTCCTGGGCGATGCCCTCGGGCCAGACCAGCAGGCCGTTGACGAACTCGATGGCGAGGGAGGCCAGGACCACGGGACGCAGCGAGGCCAGCAGCGCTGGGGCCTGCCCACCGGGGCCCGCGGGTGCCTGGGTCATCGTCGCCTCTCGGGGAGGACACCTCGAACCAACGGCATCCGCCTCCGGTTTACCCTAACGGCAGCCACCGTCGGCGTGGCGATGTGACAGATTTGGGGCCATGACGGCTCGAGCGCACCAGCGGGTTCCGCTGACCCGCGAGCACATCATCGAGGGCGCGCTCGCGATCGTCGACACCGACGGTGCCGAGAACCTCACCATGCGCCGGCTCGGGCAGCGACTCGGCGTCGACCCGATGGCCGTCTACCACCACCTGCCCAACAAGGCGGCCGTGCTGGACGGGATCGTGCAGCACCTGTGGGACGGCGTGCGGCTCGCGCCGGCCGAGCCGGGGGAGCGCTGGCAGGACGTGCTCGCGGGCGTGTTCACCGCCTTCCGGACACGGCTCCTGCAACACCCGCGGGCGGTCTCGATCATCGGCACCCGGCCGTCCGTGAGCCCGGCGATGCTGCGGCTCGTCGAGGCGATCCTGCAGCGGATCGAGACCGCCGGGCTGGACGGCCGGGACGCCATGCAGCTCATCGACTGCCTGTCGGGCTTCACCATCGGCAAGGTGCTGGCCGAGACCAGCGATCTGGCCGGCGGCCACTCCGAGCACGTCCGGGCGGCACTGACGTCCGTCACCCCGCAGACCCACCCGACGTTGCTGAAGGCGCTCGCCGCCGGGTACGCCTTCGCCCCCGAGGAGGAGTTCAACCGGGGGCTGCGCGCGTTGATCGACGGGTGGTGACGGGCTTCGGGAACGCCGGTCACATCGCCGTGTGCCCCGCTGAGGTTCGTCGGGTTCTGTGAGGGTGGCGTCGTCCCGCCCCATCCCAGGTGATCGCGAGATCCGCTGCTGCTTTCGCCGTGTGTTTCTGGTGGCGGGTTATTTTGTGTCAGTGTTTGGCTAGCCCGACGGTAGTGATTGATCGCGAGATCGATGGGTCAGGAGGCAGGGCCTCCGGGTGGTCTCGTGTCGCCCGAACTCAGGTGATCGCGAGATCCGCTGTTGCTTTCGCCTTGTGTTTCTGGTGGTGGGTTATTTCGTCCCAGCGTCCGGCTAACCCGTCAGTAGTGATCGATCGCGAGATCGTTGGGGTCAGGAGGCGGGCCTCCGGGTGGTCCTATGGACCTTCCTCGGCCCCGGGTTGGGCATCCCGACTGTGCCGTCTTCCTCAGGCCGGCCAGGAGCACCTATCAGCACCACGTCCTAGGGTCCGCATCAGCCCTGGGGGACGTGCGCCAGGCGCCGGAGGGCGAACCCCTGGCTCACCGCGAACAGCGCCACGTCGACCGCGACGGTCAGCACGGCCAGCGCCGCCAGGGTGATCGCGGCGGCCAGGGACACCGTCGCGACCGCGACCGCGGCGAGGATGTTGACCGTCATCACCAATCGGAGTGCTCCCCGCAGCGGTGTGCGCGCGAGCAGCCAGACGACGAGGCCCGCCCAGATCACCACCAGGACGCCCGCGGCGGTCAGCACGCGAGCGGGCAATCCCACCGCCGATGCCACCCGGGGCGCCGCCACGGCCAGGCCGGCCCCGAGCAGCGCACAGTAGGCGGCATCGAGTCGGAGGCTCCACCGCCCGAGCCGGGTGCCGTCGATTCGCTTCACCTGGTTTCCTCCGTTCGCCCGCCCGACAGGACGAGACCTCGCGGGCGCTTTCCCAGCATCATGCCCGCCACTCCGGGCCTTCGGAAGCAACGCATGGTGCTGAGCACGGGCAGTGGCCACCAGAGCTCCGCGCGGCGGGAACGGGCTCGACCAGAGGGGACCAGTTGATCGCGGTGAGGGCGGCCGTGGCCGACGGTGAGGCTGCCGTGAGCGGCGGTGGGGCTCGCGTGTCCGGCGGTGTGGCAGCCGTGACCGGTGGCGGGGGCTGGCGTGTCCGGCGGTGTGGCTGGCGTGTCCGGCGGTGTGGCAGCTGGGGGCGGCCGTGTCCGGCGGGCGCGGCCGTGTCCGACGGCGTGGGCTGGCGTGTCCGGCGGCGTGGGCGGCCGCGACCGGCGACGTCCCGCCACTTCTATGGGCTCTACATGGGCCCGGTGGGCTGTGCCGTCACCGGAGGCGTCCCCACGTCCTCGACCGGACGGTCCTCCGACGGCTGCCTGGTCAGTCCGGCGGCGACGATCCGGTCCAGCCGGAACCACCGGACGGCCCGCCGCGACCGACAGTGGGCGACCAGGTACCAGTGGCCGCGGGTGAGCGCGAGCAGTTGCGGATCGACCAGCCGCCGGGACTCGGTGCCGTCGGCGTCGCGGTAGTGCAGCGAGAGAACGCGCTTGTCGGCCAGGGCGTCCTCGACGGTGCTCCTGATCGAACCGTCCACGGGGCGGCCCTCGCCGGCGTGATCGATCCAGACCCGGGCGGCGAGCCGGTCGGTCCGCTCCCGGGTGGCGGCATTCGTCACCGCGAGGATCTTCATGAGAGCGCTCCGCGCCTGCGCGCTGTACGGCAGGCCCGGGGTCGCGGCCAGAGCCACCCCGAGGCCGCAGACCTCGCCCGGCGTGAGACCCACCGGCGGCAGTGTCGCATCGGCGTCGACGACGTAGCCGCCGCGACGCCCCGTCCGCGCCCACACCGGGAACCCGCCCGCCTGTAGCGCTGCGACGTCCCGCTTGATCGTGCGGATGCCGACCTCGAAGGTGGCCGCCAGCTGCGCGGCCGTGCGACCCAGGGAGCCCGCCCGCCGCAGTTCCTCGCGCAGCGCATACAGCCGATCCGTCCGGTTCATTCATAAATGGTGACACAACGGTGACACAACCAGCGGCAAGACTGGCGCCATGAGCGAACACACCGTGACCGACGAGCATCCGCAACGTCCCCTCGTCCTGCTGCCGGGGTACTGGCTGGGCGGCTGGGCCTGGGACGAGGTCCTCCGGTCGCTGACCGAACGCGGTCACCCGGCGGAGGCCGTCACGCTGCCCGGCCTGGACCCGGCGGACACCGCCCGCGATCGGGTGCGCTTCGCCGACCACGTCCGCCACGTCATCGAGCGGCTCGACGCTCAGCCGGGGCCGTCCGTGCTGGTCGCGCACAGCGGTTCGGGCGCCGTCGCGACCGCGGTGGCCGACGCCGTGCCCGACCGGCTCGCCAGGATCGTCTACGTCGACTCGGGTCCCTGCGCCGATGGCTGGGTGCCCGTGCCGGACCTGCCGAACGAGGCCGTCGAGGTGCCGTTCCCCGGCCTGGACGCGCTGGCGGCCGACGGGGCGAGCACCGAGGGGATCGAGGGCCCGCAGAGGGACGGCTTCGAGCAGCGTGCCGTCCCGCAGCCCGCCGGCGCCTGCCGGGAACCGATCCGGCTCACCGATCCGCGACGCAACGCCGTGCCGGCCACGCTGGTGTGCTGCTCCCTCGGCAGCGACACGATCCGGGAACTCGCCGACCAGGGGGCGCCGATGTTCGCGGCGGTGAACGACCTGACCGACCGCACCTGGATCGACCTGCCGACCGGGCACTGGCCGATGTTCTCCCGTCCCGCCGACCTCGCCCGGATCCTGTCGGCCGAAGCGACCCGCAGCTGAGCCGCCGCGCCGCGATGCGCCCCTTGAGCCGGTCGAAACCCCTGGTCAGGGGCTCGACCGGCCCGACCGGTGTGACTACCGCCGCGCCGCCTTGCGCCGGTAGAGCCAGGCGCCCCAGGCGACGGCCACGGCCAGGATCGCGCCGCACCAGCCGATCGCCCACCACAGTTCGGGGCCGAGCGGGCGGCCGAGCAGCAGCGCGCGGAGGCTGTCGGTGATCGGCGTCAGCGGCTGGTGCGTGGCCACCGGGCGCAGCCAGGCCGGCATGCTCTCCACCGGCACGAAGGCACTCGACAGGTAGGGCAGGAAGAGCAGGATGAAGCCGTAGCCGTTCGCCGCCTCGGGTCCCGACGCAGCCAGGCCGATGGCGGCGAACAGGTACGTGAGCGCGAGGATGTACAGCACGATGACCACCCCGACCGCCACCCAGGCGGCGGCGTCCGCCTGCGGACGGAACCCCACCAGGACGGCCACGCCGACGACGAGGGTCGTCGCGACCAGGTTGCGCAGCACGCTGGCGACCACGTGCCCGGTGAGCACCGCGCCGGCGCGCAGCGGCATGGTGCGGAACCGGTCGATGATCCCGGTGCGCAGGTCGCCCGCGACGTAGACGGCGGTGGAGGCCGCACCGAACCCGGCGCAGGTCAGGACGATGCCGGGCACGACGTAGTCGACGTAGCCGCCGGAGGGGTCGATCGCCCCGCCGAACACCCAGGTGAACATCAGCATCAGCAGCACCGGCAGCATGACGGCCATCAGCAC
>JAGPGQ010000006.1 GCA_018055925.1 Micropruina sp. | reverse complement strand
ACTCGCTGGGGGTGTTCGCGGTCGCCCACCTGGGTGCGACCGACGTCCTGGCCGCCCTGATCGCGCTCCCGGCGGGCGGCATCGCGTTGAGCATCCTGCTGGTCGACGAGGTGGACGAGGCGTTCGCCAACGTCTACTCGACCACCATGTCGATCCAGAACATCGCCCCGAATCTCGATCGGCGGGTGGTCGCGGTCGCCGTCGGCGTGTTAGCCACTTTGCTGGCCGGACTGCTGGACTTCGGCCAGTACCAGTCGTTCCTGTTCCTGATCGGGTCGGTCTTCGTCCCGCTGTTCGCCGTTGCCGCGGCCGACTTCCTGCTGGTCAGTGGACAGCGCTGGGACGTCGGCGACCGTTCCCCGCTTCGGGTGGCCCCGGTGGTCGCCTGGGCGGGCGGATTCGTCACCTATCAGCTGATCAACCCCGGGACGGTGCCCGGCTGGTCGTCCTTCTGGGTCGAAATCGCCGCAGCTATCGGCTTCGTCCCGCCCGCCTGGCTGGGGTCGTCCGTCGCCGCGATCGGTGTGTCGGCAGTACTAATGGTGCTGCTGGGACGGGGTCGCGCGCGCCGGCAGTAGGGAGCGAGGACGTCGAGCGCTTAGCCTCGATCCGCCGATGGGCGCCGTAGCGAGCGCACCAGATGGGTGCACTGGGAAGCCGGGCGCGCGAAGGCGTACCGGGTCGTACGGGGAGCGTGGCCGGCGCAGCCGGTGCGCCCGGCTGGGGTCGCGCAGTAGGCGCAGATCGGTGGATCGAGGCTGAGCAAGCGGCCGATCGGACGGGGTCAGCGCGGGTCCTCGAGTTCGACCGCGTGGACGTCCAGCCGGTCGATGCCGGAGAAGTCCGCGGGATTGCAGGTGAACAGCGGCAGGTCGTGCGCCAGTGCGGTGGCGGCGATCAGCGCGTCGTAGGCGCGCGCTGCGGGTTTCCTGCCGGCAGAGCGGAGGCTCGCGGCGACTCGGCCGAACGCTCGCGCGGCGGAGGCGTCGAACGGGACGACCTCGAAGTCGGACTCGGCGAGTTGCAGGTGCGCCTGGCGCGCGGCCCGCTCGGCTCCACTGGTTGCGACATGGGGACCGACGGACAACTCCGCCAGCGTGACGGCGCTGATCAGACAGTCGTCGGGCAACGACCGCGGATCGGCGACCCGGCCCAGGAGGATCACCGTGGACGTGTCGAGCAGGCCGCGGTCCGAGTTCACAGTGAGGCGTCCAGAACGTCGTCGAGGTCGCGGCGCAAGGCGTCCGGATCGACCGGCGGCAGCGAACGACGGAGCGCGACAAGCTGGGCGGGCGGTGCGCTGCGGCGGCGCAGCGGGGCGAGCTCGGCGATCGGGTTTCCGTCGCGGGTGACGGTGAACGACTCACCGCGGGCCACCCGGTCGAGGACCTCGCCGCCATGATTCCGGAGGTCGCGAACCGTCACCTGTGCCATGGGTCAAATGTATCACGCGTGAGACATGCCGTTGCCGGTCGTGACGTCCGAGTTCGTGGGGAACCGCGGATCAATGCGTAGTTTCGGCGGTTGAACTTGTCGAAACCCCTAGCCACAGAGATCTCGACACGCTCGACCAGCGGTTGTTCGGTGCTTCCTGAGCGGACGCCCGACGGTTGGCGTCCGGCACGGGGTTACGTTGATCCGGTG
Organism: Micropruina sp.; assembly: GCA_018055925.1. GTDB lineage: Bacteria > Actinomycetota > Actinomycetes > Propionibacteriales > Propionibacteriaceae > Micropruina. The sequence continues at coordinate 38,587 of JAGPGQ010000006.1, read as the reverse complement.
CGCAATCCCACCCTGACCCGGCAGATCCTCGGGTTGGCGGTGCCGGCGTTCTTCGCGCTGGTCGCCGAGCCGTTGTTCCTGTTGGTCGACTCGGCGATCATCGGACACCTCGGGACGCCGCAACTGGCCGGGCTGGGGGTCGCCGGGTCGGTGCTGGCGACCGCCGTCGGGGTGTTCGTGTTCCTGGCCTACGGCACCACCGCGACCGTGGCCCGGGCGCTGGGAGCCGGGGCGTCCGACAGGGTGGTCTCGGCCGGCGTGGACGGCACCGTGCTGGCCCTCATCCTGGGCGTCGCCGCCGGCCTGACGGTCGGCTGGGCGGCCGAACCCCTGTGTGCCGGCCTGGGCGCCGGGGGAGAGGTGCTGGCGCACGCCGTCACCTACCTGCGGATCTCGGCGTTCGGCCTGCCGGCGATGCTGGTGGTGCTGGCGATCACCGGCGCCCTGCGCGGCGTCCAGGACACCCGCACCCCGCTGATCGTGTCGATCGCCGGGTTCACCCTGAACGCCGTGCTCAACGTGTGGTTCGTGTACGGCCTGCACTGGGGGATCGCCGGCTCTGCCTGGGGCACGGTGATCGCGCAACTGGGCATGGCCGGCACGCTGGCCGGGGTCTGGTTGCTGCGCCTGCGCCGTGCGGGCGCCTCGATCCGGCTGCACCCGAGCGGTGTGCTGGCCGCGACCATGGACGGGGTGCCGCTGCTGGTGCGCACGCTTGCGCTGCGCGCCATCCTGTTGCTCACCACCTGGGTCGCGGTGGCCCTCGGCGAGGTGCCGCTGGCCGCCCACCAGGTCGCCTTCACCGTGTGGACGCTGCTGGCGTTCGCCCTGGACGCGCTCGCGATCGCCGGCCAGGCGCTGACCGGCAAGGGACTCGGTGCGGCGGACGTCGCCGGCGTCCGGGACGCCACCCGGCTGATGGTCCGCTGGGGTGTGGTCGGCGGGGCCGTGGTCGGTGGCCTGATCGCCCTGGCGTCCCCGTTGATCGCACCCCTGTTCAGCACCGACCCGGCCGTCCGGGCGGCCGTGATCGCCGCGCTGATCGTGGTCGGCCTCGGCCAGCCGGTCTCCGGCTACGTGTTCGTCCTGGACGGTGTGCTGATCGGCGCCGGGGACGGGCGCTGGCTCGCGCTGGGCATGATCGTGGTGCTCCTCGGCTATCTGCCGATCGCGCTGGTCCTGCGATTCCAGGCCGCGACGCTGGCCGGCCTGGGCCCGGTGGCCGCCGCGGCGGCTCTGTGGATCGGCTTCACCGGGTTCATGGTGATCCGGGCGGGCATCCTGCGGTGGCGGGAGCGCGGGGACGCCTGGCTGGTCACCGGCGTCCGCTGACGCGCGCGCTCCGGTCGGTCGGTGACGCCCCGTTGGCGACGGTGCGCCGGTTCCAGTAGACGCCAGGTGGCCGGCGAGGCGCAATGTGGTCGGCGGCACCCGCTAGAATCGAACACAAGTTCGATCAAAGGGGGAGCGATGGTGTCAGTGGCCGACCGCCGCAGGGCGCTGGCGAGGCGGCGGGAGTCGACGATCTATGTGCCGCCCGGGTGGCCCGAGCGGGTGCGTCCGCCCGGTTCCCCCGACTGGGAGCGCACCGCCACCGAGTTCCTGATGGACTGTTGCCCGGCCGACTACCGGCGGTTCCCGTTGCTGCGCCGGCATCCGGTGGTGCTGGCCAGGTTCGCCGCCGTGTTCGTCGACGCCCAGGTGCTGGCCGGTCGCGACGGCCTGGGCGGGGTCCGGGTCAGCCTGGCCGACCAGGTCGCTCCCGAGGTGATCGCCGACGCCGTCGACGTGTGGTCGCAGCAGCAGGCCAGCCTGGTGCGGCTGCAGCGTGAGGTGGCGCTGGTCGAGGAGGCGCTGCGGGGGACGAACTTCGTCCGCAAGCTGTAGGACGGCTCAGCGCCCACCGAACGGCTGCCGACCGGACGGATGTCCGCCGAGATCCCGGGGCGAGCCCGGGATGACAGGTGAGTTGGACGGCAGCCCGCCGGTTGGGTTGGTCGGGTAGCCGCCGAGATCCCGGGGCGAGCCTGGGATGACGGATTGGTTGGGCGGATAACCCCCGGGTGGACGGCCGGGTTGGCCGGCGGGATGCCGCCGGACCGGTGCCAGCGCGATCGCCAGGCAGCCGATCGCCGCGGTGAGGAACAACGGGGTACCCAGCAGATAGTCGCCGGTGTCGGCGAACAGGGCGACGTCGAGCACTCCGCCGCTGCTCCGGGTCAACGCCACGAAGGCCGCCGAGGTGACGCCGAGCAGGGCGCTGGCGCAGTACAGCAGCACCCGGGCGGGAACGGGCCAGCGCGGCGTCCCTTGGTGGGTGATGGCGCCCTCGGTCAGGATCCGCCAGAGCAGGCCGAACAGCACCGCGCCGATGCCGCTGAAACCGAGCAGGGCACTGATCGGGTCGTCCGGGATCTCACGGTAGGGGTAGAGCACGCACAGCAGGATCCCGGACGCCACCGCCGCCACCCGCACCGCGGTCAGCCGGCCGGTGATCAACAACACCGCCCCAGCCACCAGCAGAGCGATCAGCAGCAGGCTCGACATCTGCGGCACGGTGTTGCTCGCCCAGCTGTCGAAGCCCCGGTTGCGAAGCAGTTGGAACAGGGTCAACACGGTCAGCGAACTCATGAACATCGCTCCCCACGGACGTCCGCGGCGAGCCAGCGGAACGGTGAGGGCGATCCCGATCAGGCAGACCGTCAGCCGGGTGAGCGTCAGCGTCAGATCGGAGGCGGTAGCGGTCAGGAAGCCGTCGGTGGCAGTGAACAGCCAGTCCGTCCCGGTCACGCGTCCGACCTCACGCAGGACGGACACCGTCGGCTGCAACAGATGCAGGCTGACCGTGCCGAGCGCGACCAGGTAGTTCAGCTTGGTCGAGTCCTCGTCCAGGTCCGACCAGGCCGGTGCCCGTCCGGCAGCCGCCATCACCATCAGGTGCAGGGCGGCGATCACCGCCAACGCCAGTGCCGAGGCGAACCAGCCCGCCGCCGTGTTCTCCACGTCGTCGAAGGCCCGGATCAGCGCCACCGCCGCCGCGCCCAACAGGAGCAACCCGGTGATCTGGAGCGGACGCCGGGGGAGTTCCCGGGTGGCGGCGGCAACCCCGGCGAACGACACGGCCACCGCGATCTGCGCCAGCGCCGCGCCGGCGACCAGCAGCGCGGGGGCGGCCAGGTTCGCCAGGGTGAGCAGGCCCCCCTCGGAGGCGACCCCACGCCAGTCGCTGTTCAGTGCGCGGGTGGTGGAGCTGCCGAGCATCGGGGCGAACACGGCCCCGGCGATCGCGAGCGCGACCACCACGAACTCCCACCAGGCGAACGTCGCCCGCCAGCGCACGATGGTCAGCACGATCAGCACCAGCACGTTGATCAGCGACCAGACGATCAGCAACGGATCGGTGGCTCCGGCGGTGGCGAAGTAGACCACGCTGACCGCCACCGTCATCAACGAGAACAGCTTCACCCACCAGGGCAGGTGCAGGGCGGCGGTCTGCAGCAGTACCAGCGCCAGCACCACGCCGGCGATGCACAGCCAGGCACCGACGTCCGGAATGGTCAGCCGCGAGGAGGTGACCACCAGGGTGTCGGCGTTCCGCAGCGGCCCGGCGAACACCACGGCCAGGGTGAGCAGGCCGTACAGGGTCAGCGAGCTGGCGACGATCGCCCGCAGTCCGGCCGGCCAGCCGGCGCTGCGTGGGCGGCCCTCCCACACCGGTTGGACGATGGTCAGCCAGACCACGTCGCGCAGCATGTTGCCGACCGCGGTGAGCGTCCTCATCGGCTTTCCCGGCGGTAGGCGGCCTGGCCGAAGAAGCAGAACAGCTCGCCGGTCCCGGCGACCAGGAAGGTGCCGGCACCGAAGGACAGATCCTCTTCCTGGGTGACGTAGGCGCCGAGTTCGGCGGCGTTGCCGTCCAGCAGCCGCAGCGTGGTCCGGTCGGCGACCAGCAGGCGGTCGCCCTGCACCGCGACCTGCACCGGAGTGAGCGCCTTGGTCCACACCCGGGCTCCGTCGGTGGCGCGCAGGCTGAACAGCGAGTCCATGGTGCCGACCACGACGGTGGTGCCGAAGGCGTCCATCGAACGCTTGACGCCAGACTGCTGGATTCGCCACAGCTGCTCGCCGTCGGCGAGCCGGTAGCCGCGGATGTAGCTGTCGCCGCGGCTGGCCACGACGGCCACCCCGTCGGCGACCGCGAACACCTCCGGCGGCACCGTCTCGAACTCGTGCAGCGGGGCGCCGTCGGGCCCGAGGGTGAGCAGGTTGCCGGCCTGGTCGAGCACGGTCAGGGTGGCGCCGTCGGTGACCATCGGACGCCGGATCTCGGTCGGGGTCTGCGCGGTCCAGGCGACGACGCCGGTCTCGGCCTGGAACGCGGTGACGGTGCCGTCCAGGCCGGCCACCACGGCCAGGCCGCCGAACCGGGTGATCGGCGTCGCGCTGACATCGCCGAGTGCGGCCTGCCAGAGGAACTCGCCCTGGTCGCCGTAGGCGACCACGCTGCGCTCGGTGGTGGTGGCGACGACGACCCTGCCGATCGCCTCCACCGACGTGACCTGCCCACCCGGACGGGCGAACCAACGCGGGGACGTGGCCGGGTCGGACCAGCCGCGGGCGACCAGGTCGCCGCCGGGGGTGTTGACGTAGACGACGACGGGCCCCGGCAGCACCACCGGCCGGACGGTGGCGTACAGGAATTGTGGCGGCGACTTGAGTTCTTTGCGGGTGAAGGTCCAACCGCCGCCCAGGTCGGCGGGGAGGTGGGCAGTCACCCGGCCCACCGCCTGCCAGCGGGGCGGCCGGGTCACGGCGTTGCCGGTCCGGACTGGCTGCTGGTTGGCGACGATGCCCCGTCCCGGGCACCAGGTCTCGGACTCCCGGGCCGGGGTGGCGTCCCCACCGACGGTGAGTTCGGTGCTGATCGCCACGCAGCCGTCGTCCAGGGCGCGGGCCGACATGGTCGCCGCGTACGGCTGCCGGCCCGAACTGGTGGCACCCTTGCCGATCGTGGCGGTGCCGGCCGCCGTCCACTCCTGACCGTCGCGGACCTGCGCCGGGAGCACCGGCAGCCCGGGATCGAAGGCCACGAAGTCGTCGCCGGTGACGTCCGCGCGCAGGCTCAGGCCGGTCGACTCGGCGGCCAGCAGCCGGTTGCGGCGGGTGCCGACCTTGCCGGCGGCGTCCGCTGTGACCTCGGTGATCCGCACCCAGCTCTTCGTGATCAGTTCGTCGTAGTCGGCGCCGTATCCGAAGGCGGCGGGTCCGCTCTGCCAGACCTGGGCGCCGAACGTGCTGTAGTACTCGATCGCCGTGTCGGTGCCGTCGGAGTTCTGCAGCACGGTGCGGCCACCGGCGCTCGGCAGGTACGACATGGCGGCGGACGCGTCCCGCGACGAGACCGGACGCCCCAGGTTCGCGGCCGCCAGCACGATGCTCAGCGCCATCGCGACGATCAGGACGGCGACGACTCCCGGATGCGCCCGCCGCGGTTTCGGCTGTCGGTAGCCCGGGTGCAACTGGTCCGGCTGCGGATAGCCAGGTTGCGGGTGGCCGACTGGCGGGTGGCCCGGCTGTGGCTGTCCGGCTGGCGGACCGGAGGGCGCCGGCCAGTGCTGCGGCGCGTTGCCGAAGGCCCCGTGGGGGCGGTGACCGGGGTCAGACACAGGCTCACTATAGGAAACGTCCACGGCTGTGGGCCGGATGCGTGGATCCGTCCCACGCATCCGGCCCTGATCGGTCGGTTCGGCGACCTCGCACCGGGTCCTTCCGTGCCGGTTTCGGAGGCGACGTCATCCCGGGCTTGCCCCGGGATCTCGGTCGGCGAGCAGTCTCTGGGTTGGAGATCCCGGCGTTCGCCGGGATGACGGATCGCAGGTCATCCCGGGCTCGACCCGGGATCTCGGTCGGCGAGCAGTCTCTGGGTTGGAGATCCCGGCGTTCGCCGGGATGACGACATGGCCACTGAGGGACGTAGGCGGGATGACCGAGCCCGACGGGCTACTGGCCTCGCAGCGCGTCCCGCAGGGAGACCCGGGCACCCATCCGCAGCAGCGAACCGGTGTAGATCCGGGCGGCCACGGCGACCACCAGGCCGGTGCACAGCACCAGCAGCGCCAGCGAGATCGCCGGCTCCCACCACATCGCCTCGCCGAGGAACATCCGCACCGGCATCGCCACCGGGGCGCTGAACGGCACGTACGACAGCAGGGTCATCACCAGCTGGTTGCCGCTGAAGAAGATCACGCCGAAGTACGGGATCATGATCAGCATCATCGCGGGCATCATGACGGTGCCCGCGTCCTCCTGGCGGGAGACCAGCGCCGCGCCGGCCGCGAACACGCTGGCGACCAGGACGAACCCGAAGACGAAGAAGATCACGAACCAGATCATCGGCATGCTCAGCAGGGTGAGCAGCCCGGTCTGGCCGGTGATCAGCAGGCCGAGGGCGGAGGCGGCGGCCATCGCGATCGCGGAACCCACGCCGATGACGGAGTTGCCGAGGATCTTGCCGGCCATCAGCGAGCGCGCGGGCACGGCCGCCAGCAGGATCTCGACCACCCGGGACTGCTTCTCCTGCACGGTGTTCTGCATGATCATCGCGCCCGATCCGAGGGCCGACAGCATGAAGGCGAACCCGAAGGCGAGCGAGATCAGGCTGCGCAGCCCGTCCGGGGTGTCGGACGGCTCGAGTAGGACCACCTCCGGGCTGACCGCCAGCGCCGACACCACGTCGCCGGGGGCGTCGTTGAGCCCCACGACGTGGAATCCCAGCGTGGACTCGTCCGCGACCACGATCGCGTCCACCTTCTCCTCGCGCAGCAGCCGTTCGGCCTCGGCCCGATCGGCGGACGGGACGACCTCCAGCGTCCGGGCCGAGGAGACGGACGTGCCCACGTCGCCGACGACGGCGACCGGGGTGGCGGAGTCCCGGCCACCGAACACGCTGCCCAGGACGATGCCGCCGACGATCACGATGATGGTGATCGCTGTCGAGATCAGGAACGACTTGCTGCGCACCTGGGAGACGATCTCGCGCTCGGCCACCAGCAGGGTGGCCGACCAGCCGGACAGGGGCGCGGTGCTGCCCGCGGGGTCGCCGGCGCGTTCCGCCGGGGACCGGTCGAGGTGGGTCTGGACGCTCATCACGCGGCCTCGCTTTCGTTGCTGTCGGAATGGTCCGGGTCGTCGACGACGATGTCCCGGAAGATCTCGCCGAGGGTGGGCCGCACCCGCCCGAAGGAGCGGACGCCGCCCGCCGCGACGGCCCGGGCCAGGATGTTCTGCGCGGCCGCCTCGGATCCGCTGAACTCGACGGCGTCACCGGCGAGTTCGAGGACGGTGACCTCCGGCACGTCCCGGACCCAGCCGGCGTCGCCGAACGCCTCCAGCGACCAGCGGTTGCCGGCGAACTCCTCGCGCAGCCCGTCGCGGCTGCCGGCGACCCGGATCCGTCCGCCCGCGATGACCACCAGGTCGTCGCACAGCCGTTCGACCACGTCGAGCTGGTGCGAGGAGAACAGCACCGGGATACCGCGCGCGGCGTGCTCGGCGATCACCGACACCACCTCGTCGACGGCCAGCGGGTCCAGGCCGGAGAACGGTTCGTCCAACACCAGGACGTCGGGGGTGTGCACCAGCGCCGCCGCCACCTGAACCCGCTGCTGATTGCCCAGCGAGAGCGATTCGAGCGCGTCCTTGCGGCGCTCGGCCAGGCCGAGCCGCTCCAGCAGATCGTCCGCCCGGCGGAACGCCGAGGCCTTGTCGATGCCGTGCAGCCGGGCCAGGTACGCGAGTTGCTCGGCCAGCGCCATCTTGGGATACAGGCCGCGTTCCTCGGGCATGTAGCCGAAGCCGCGCAGGTCCGCGCCGGTGATCGGGCGGCCGTCGAGCGTGACCGACCCGGCGTCGGCCCGGAGCACGTTGAGGATGATCCGCATCGCGGTGGTCTTGCCGGCCCCGTTGCCGCCGACGAATCCGGTGAGGCGTCCCCGGGTGACGTCGAAGCTGACGTCGGTGAGCGCCGCCCGCTCCCCGAAGGACTTGGAGATTCGATCGAGTGTCAACATGCCTCAACGCTAGGCAGCGGCGGCCCGCCGGACCTCCCTCCGGGGAATGAACCGGCACGGTTCAGCCCACCGGCGGAGCGTCCGCCCTCGGGCGGAGGCCGCGGGTCAATCGAGCGGCACCACGCCGGTCCGGTAGGCGTAGGCGACCGCCTGCACCCGGTCGCGCAGGCCGAGCTTGGCCAGCACGTTGGAGACGTGGGTCTTGACGGTGGCCCGTCCGACGAACAGCTCCGCGGCGATCTCGTCGTTGGACAGCCCGGTCGCGAGCAGCCGCAGGACGTCCAGCTCCCGGTCGGTGAGCGGGACGACCACCGCGCCGGGCCCGGCCGGATGCGCCGAGCCGACGGCCCGGTTCCCGGCCGGCAGGCCGCTGCCGGGGCCGTCCGCGGCCACCGGGGTGGGCGGGCCGGCGGATTCCGCCGCCACCACCCGCCGGATCACCGTCATGGTCATCTCGGGCGCGAGCAGGGCCTCGCCGGCGGCGATCGCCCGGATGCCGTCCGCCAGCTGTTCCGGCCGGGAGTTCTTCAGCAGGAAGCCGCTGGCGCCGGCGTGCAGCGCCGCGATCAGGTAGTCCTCTCGGTCGAACGTGGTCAGGACGAGCACCCGTGCCGTCACCTCCGGGTCGGCGGTGAGCAGCCGGGTGGCCTCGATGCCGCCCATGCCGGGCATCTCCACGTCCATGCAGACGATGTCGGGCCGGGTCGACCGGACGACGGCGAGCGCCTCCTCGCCGCTGCCCGCCTGGCCGACCACCTCGAGGTCGTCCTGCACCGACAGGATCGTCCGGATGCCCTCGCGCATCAGGGCGTGGTCGTCGACCAGGACCACCCGGGTCGGCTCCCGGACCGCCTCGGTCACGGCCGCGCCTCGCCGGTGACCGTCCCGGCCGCGACCGCAGCGTCCTGCGTGCCGGCCGGGTCGGACGCCTCGGACGGGCCGGACGACGCCGGTCCGGCGCCGAGCGGCACCGTCGCCCGCACCAGGAAGCCGCCGTTGGTCCGGGGGTGCGCCGTCAGCACACCCCGCAGGCTCGCCACCCGTTCCCGCATGCCGGGCAGCCCCAGCCCCGAGTTCGGCCGGGGTGGGCCGGGACGTCCCCGGCCGTCGTCGGCGACCTCGAGCTCCATGGCGCCGGGCAGGTAGCGCACCCGCAGCCGCGTCCGGGTCCCGGGACCGGCGTGCTTGACCACGTTGGTCAGGGCCTCCTGGGCGATCCGGTACAGGTTGAGACCGACCAGCGGCGGCACCGGCTGCGGGGCCCCGATGGTCGACAGCGAGACCTCCAGGCCGGCGGATTCGGCCTCGGCGACCAGCCCCGGCAGGCCGTCCAGGCCGAGGCCGGCGGTGGCCGGGTCCGGAGCAGGGTGCGGGTCATCGTCGTCGCGCAGCGTCCCCAACAGCTCGTAGAGCTCGGCGACCGCCAGCCGGGCCGAGTCCTCCAGCCCGGCGAGCTGCGCCCGCGCAGCCTCCACGTCGCGGCCGATCACGGCCCGGGCGGCGGCCGCCTGCACCCCCATCAGCGAGACGTGGTGGGCGACGGCGTCGTGCAGCTCCCGGGCGATCCGGAGCCGTTCGATGGTCACGGCCTGGGCGGCCACCCGGGCCTGCTGGGCCGCCAGTTGCCGCGTGTGGTGCTCGATGATGGCGCGCTGCCGGGCGGCGTTCCAGGCGTGCTCACCGAACCAGTAGGCGCCGGCGAAGTACAGCACGTTGATCACGATCTGCCACAGCATCAGCGCCACCCCCGGGGTGAGCGCCCCCACACCCTCGCCCGGCAGGCCCACCTCCGAGGTGCCGATCCGGAACATGGCGATCACCATCCAGCCCGCCATCACGGCGATCAGGCCGCCGCGCACCCAGGCTGCCCGGCGGCGGTCGGCCTCCCAGGCGCCCACGGTGTAGATGGCACAGAACAGCGCGAGGTTGATCACCAGGGTTTCCTCGACGCGCAGCTCGCCGCCGACCACGAAGCCGGCGGCCACCACGACCGCCACCACGCTGGGGAACCGGCGGCGCAGCGCGAGCGGCAGGATGACCGCGGCGACCATGATCACCGAGACGACCGGGTCGGCGCCCTGGTCGCCGAAGATGCCCATCGCCCGGGTGAGCACGATGGAGAGCACGCCGAGCAGGAACAACCCGGCGGCCGCCAGCGTGTCGATGCGCACCTGTTCGGCGGTCGCGGGCTCGCGTCGCCAGCCGGCCTGCTCCGGGTCGTACACGTGCGCGGTCATGGGACGAACCTAACCGGTGGCCCCGACACCCGCCTCCGTCGCGGGACGGAGATGGTGCGCCGGCCGGTCCTCGGGAGTCAGGCCTCCGACAGCCGCCGCACGATCACCGGCACCAGCAGCTCCCGCTGCCAGGGACGGACGAGTTCGGCCGCGAGGGCGGCATCGATCGTCTCGGCGGTCGTCCGGGCGGGCGGCTCCCACAGCACCCGGCGCAGCGCTTCGGGGGAGACCAGGTTCTCGACCGGGACCTCGATCCTCTCGGCCAGCTCGACCACGGCCGGGCGGACCGCCTCCCAGCGGGCGGCCGCCTCCGGGTTGCGGGCCGGCCAGTTGCGGGGCGGCGGCGGGCCGTCCGGGGTGAGCTGGCGGGGCGGCAACTGGTCGCGGGTCAGCCGGGCGGCCCGGTCGAGGGCCCCCAGCCAGCGGTCGCGGTAGCGGCTCGGGAAGCGCCAGGCGAACTCGGGGACGGCGGCCAGGTCGGCCGGTCCGAGTCGCTTCACCTCGGCCGCGTTGGCCCGGGCGGCCAGCGTGCTGATCGCCCGGTCGGGCAGCACCTTCCCGGGCGCCCGGTCGAGCCGGGCGGCGAGTTCGTCGCGTGCCTGCCACAGCTCGCGCACCACGGCCAGCGCCCGGGGCGTCCGGACGGCGTGCAGCCCGGAGGTGCGGCGCCACGGGTCGGCCCGCGGCGGCTGCGGCACCCCGACCCGCTCGACCAGATGGGCGAACTCCTGGGCGGCCCAGTCGGCCTTGCCGGCCGCCTCCAGCCGTTCGGCCAGCCAGTCGCGCAGTTCGACCAGCAGTTCGACGTCCAGGGCGGCGTAGTTGAGCACGTCGTCGCCCAGCGGTCGCCGCGACCAGTCGGAGGCCGAATGCTCCTTGCGCAGGCTGAGGCCGAACGCCTCCTCGAGCAGGGTGCCGAGGGCCACCCGCGGCATGCCGAGCAGCCGCGCGGCCAGCTCGGTGTCGAACAGCCGCCGCGGCACCAGCTGCACCTCGGCCAGGCAGGGCAGGTCCTGGGTGGCGGCGTGCAGCACCCATTCGGCGCCGCCGAGCGCCTCGCCGAGCCCGGAGAGATCGGCCGGGGCGTCGCCGTCGGCGAACGGGATCGGGTCGAGCAGCACCGTGCCGGCGCCGGCGCGGCGCACCTGGATCAGGTAGGCCCGTCCGGAGTAGCGGAAGCCCTGGGCGCGTTCGGTGTCCAGCGCGACCGGTCCGGAACCCGCCTCGAGCGCCGCGACGGCGGCCCGCAGGGCGTCGGGGGTGTCGATGACCTCGGGAACCCCGTCGGCGGGGGCTTCGAGGACGACCGGTTCGTCGGAGGCTGGTTCGGTCACCGACGTCGCCGTGACGACATGACCACCACGCCCTCGGGCAGCGGCGGGAGTCCTGCGGTGCTGCACAACAGTTCGGACCAGCTCATCAGGTGCCGGGTGACGTCGTCGGCCGAGCCGACCAGCGCCGTCCAGGACGCCCGGATCTCGATCTCGGCCCGCGGCGGATCGGACTCCATCGCCCCGAACGCCCGCGACGACACGGCGGTGACGGTGCCGCTCGGCGAGGTGTAGTCGGCGTCGTACCGGTCCAGGGCCTCGGTCAGCCACGACCAGCCCACCTCGGTCAGCAGCGGATCGGCGACCATCTCGGTGTCGACCTCGGCCCGGGCGTACGTGACGCACCGGAAGTCGCCGTCCCAGGACGGGTTGCCGGCCGGGTCGTGCAGCAGCACCAGCCGTCCGTTGCCCAGGTCTTCGCCCCCCACCACGACCTCGGCCGCGATCGCCACCGCATGCGGCGCGATCCGCTGCGGTGCCGGAATCTCCTCGATCACCAGTTCGGGCCGCCAGTGCATGGCGTGCAGCGCAGCCACCGCGTCATCGAACAGCTGCACATTCCGAGGCATGGTTTTGCGCGCTCCTCCCACGCGACAGAATGTAGCCCCGGGTGGGCCGTCAGCCCCGCGGGACTCGCCGGGCAGCGGCCAACCGTCACGAAGTGGCGTCCTGCTCCAGCACCAGGCAGATCGAGTTGATGCAGTACCGCTTGTCGGTCGGCGTGTCGTAGCCCTCCCCGGTGAACACGTGGCCCAGGTGGGAGTCGCAGGTGGCGCAGCGCACCTCGGTGCGCACCTGCCACATCGACCGGTCCTCGATGTAGCGCACGCTGTCGAGTTCGGGGGCGAAGAAGGACGGCCAGCCGCAGTGCGATTCGAACTTGGCGTCGCTGGTGAACAGCTTGGCGCCGCAGCCGCGGCAGCGGTACGTGCCCGGGGTGGTGGTGTCGGTGTACTCGCCGGTGAACGGCCGCTCGGTGCCGGCCTCGCGTAGCACGTGATACTCCGCCGGCGTCAGCATCGCGCGCCATTGCTCCGGGGTGCGGAACTGCTTCGGATCCAGATCCATGGAGCGATCTCCTCGGTGTCGAAGGGGCGGCTCCAGGGTAGTCCGAACGGAACCTCCCTTAACGATCCGGATCGGGCAGGGCTGTCGGTGCCCGATCCGGATCGTTAAGTCGTACGACGAGCGTGCCCGGCGCAGCCGGTGTGCCCAGCCGGGGTCGCGCAGTAGGCGCAGATCGGTGGACCGAGGCAAAGCCACTGCCGCGGCCTCGGACGGCAACCACTAGCCTTGCCCGCATGGCCAGCAATGCCGCAGCAGTCCGGGCCGGGGACCGCGAGGTGCGCGTCACCAGCCCCGATCGGGTGATCTACGAGGCGACCGAGCGCACGCCGCAGATCACCAAGCGCGAGGTGTGCGAGTACGTCGCGGCGGTCGGGGACGCGATGATCCGGACGATGGGGGAGCGGCCGACCACGATGGAGCGCTGGCCGGACGGCTGGCGCGAGGGCATGCGGCTGGCCACCGGCCCGCAGGACCGGGGCGCGGACGGCTTCTACCAGAAGCGGCTGCCGCGAGGTGCGCCCGACTACGTGGAGACGGTCCGGATCACCTTCCCGAGCGGACGCACCGCCGACGAACTCTGCCCGACCGACCCGGCGTCGTTGGTGTGGGCGGCCCAGATGGGCACGCTGACGTTCCACCCCTGGCCGGTGCGCCGGCCGGACGTCGATCACCCCGACGAACTGCGGCTCGACCTCGATCCGCAGCCGGGCACGGGTTTCGGCGATGCCCAGCGGGTCGCCGAGGTGGCCCGCGAGTTGCTGGAGGAGCTCGGCCTGCGCGGCTACCCGAAGACGTCGGGCAACCGCGGCATCCACATCTATCTGCGGATCCGTCCCGACTACACCTTCGAGCAGGTGCGGCACGCCGCGATCGGGTTCGGCCGCGAACTGGAACGTCGCGACGGCGGCGTGACCACCGCCTGGTGGAAGGAGGAGCGCGGCGAGCGGATCTTCCTGGACTACAACCAGAACAACCGCGACCGGACGATCGCCGGCGCCTGGAGCCTGCGGGCCCGTCCCGGCGCCCCGGTCAGCGCCCCGATGACCTGGTCGGGGCTGGCCGGGGTGACGGATCCGCGGGCGTTCAACCTGGTCACCGTGCCCGACTACCTGGCGGACGGCGATCCCTGGGCCGGGATGGACGCCGAGGCGTTCTCGCTGGCGCCGTTGCTGGAGCTGTGGGAGACGCTCCCGGGAGGCGAACTCAACTTCCCGCCCGACTACCCCAAGATGCCCGGCGAGCCGCCGCGGGTGCAGCCGTCCAAGAAGGTCGCGGCGCACTGGGACGAACACGGCAACCGGATCGAGAAATAGGCGAGTCGCCCGGCGACCGCTCCGTCGTGCCCGGCGCTCGGCGGAGCGCTCTGCGTCATCCAGGCGGATGCCGGGGCTTCGGGATGGGACGGCCTCTGCGTCTTCCCGGCGGATGCCGGGATCCCGGGGCAAGCCCGGGATGACGGATTGGGCGGGTGCTCGTCATCCAGGCGGATGTCGGGGGTTCGGGATGGGACGGCCTCTACGTCTACGTCATCCCGGCGGATGCCGGGATCTCGTCGTAGGCGTCGGGTGGGGATCCCGGGTCGGGGCCCGGGATGACGATGGTGGGTCAAGGATGCACACGTCTTCCCGGTGGACGCCCGGGGGCCCGGGGCGAGCCGGGATGCCCCAACCGTCATCGCTTCGACGTGGAGCGCCAGATCGTGTAGCCGCTGGTCGCGCCGGCCACGGCGAAACCCTGCCGGATGCGCTCCTGGTTCGCCGGGTCGAGCCGCGCCCAGCCGGCGTCGTCGACGATGACCAGGGTGGCCGTGGCGAGTTGGCCGGCGACCTGCGCCTGGTAGTCCCGCGCGTGGGCCGCGACCGCCTCGAACTCCTGGTCGGGCACGCCGGATTCCCGCTGGACGGTGGCGTAGACGTCGATCGTGAGCGGGCAGTCCGCGCGCGCCTGGTCGGCGGCCAGGTCGGCCTCGATCAGGACCCGGGGCGTGGGAGCCCAGACGCAACCCGCCGCGCCGTCGACCGCGGCCGGACGGATCCGGTCGAGGGCCCCCCAGTCCCGGGCGGGGGTGAGGTCGCGCGCGACCTGCCCGGTGGACATCACCGCCAGGACGAGCGCGAGAGCCGCGCCGAGCGCCACGATCGTCCGCCGGATCCCGCGGTGTCCGGCCTTCGCGGGCAGCCGGTCGGCGACGACCTGGACGCAGATGCCGGCGATCAGGCACAGCGTGGGTGCCGCGGCCAGGGTGTAGGTCGGGTAGAAGCTCGGCGCGGCCAGCAAGGCGAGCACCTGGGCGAGCGCCACCGCGAGCCAGCCGGTCGGCGGCCACTGCCGCAACGGCACCTCACGCCCGCGCGCGAGGACCGCCACCGCGCCCGCGGCGACGACGGCCGCGATCAGGCCCAGAACCAGCCAGACCGCGTCCGGCAGGCGTTCGGGAGCGAGCAGGCTGCCGTCGAAGTACCCCAGCCGCCGTCCCCGCGGCACCTCACCGGCGGGCCGGCCGAACTGGAACGCCACGACGTCCCGCCAGATCGCCGCCGGGCCGGCGACGCCCACGAACGGGAGGACGACCAGTGCGGCGGTGCCCGTGGCGGCGGCTCCGAAGCCCAGCAGCCGGCCCAGGCCGGCCCGGTTCGGGTCGCGCACGAGCAGCATCGCTCCGAGGACCACCAGCGGCACCGCCGCCCACAGCTTGACCGTCAGGATCGCCCCCATGAGGCACCCGGCGGCGATGGTGTGCCCGATCGCGGGTCCGCCCGGACGCTCGGACGCCGGCGGCGAGTCCTTGGCCAGCAGCAGGAGCGCCGCGAGCAGGCCCACGGCGAGCAGGGGTTCGAGCAGGATCGCCCACTCGGCCCAGACCGTGGCCGACCAGACGGCGTAGAGCGCCGAGCCGGCGATCGCAGACGCCCGGCCGTAGGGGCGCAGCAGCAGGGCGACCAGCACGGCGCTGGTGGCCCCCAGTGCCGACATCGCGGTGCGGGCCAGCCCGGCCGCCACCCCGTCGGGGACGACATCCGCCAACGCGGCGAACGGCGCCAGGAAGAGCACGATCCCCGGCGGGTGGACCATCAGGAAGTCCGCATAGGGCCACTGCCCGTGCACCCATTGCTGGCTGGCCGCGAAGTAGACGCCCTCGTCCCAGGTGAACTCGCCGGCCCACCGGCCCGCGACGATCAGCGGCCCCTGCCGCACCGCGAGGGCGACCAGCCAGAGAACCACGAGGTAGGTCCGCCATCGTCCCGGTCCCGGAGTCACCTGCACCGCCCAGCCCGCCCTCGCTCGAAGTCAACCGGGCAAGGTTAGCCTGGCCTAAGTTTGATCGGATGAACCGGCCGGAGGGTGGGAAACCGGACCCGCCGGATCGCCGAGAACGCAGTTCGGCCCGGCCGCACACTCGTGGATCGGGGTTCTCGCTGCACAATGTTCAGCATGCAGCTCCCCGTGATGCCGCCGGTCTCGCCCATGCTGGCCAAGTCGGTGCCGACGATGCCCACCGGCGCGTTGTCCTACGAGCCGAAGTGGGACGGCTTCCGCTCGATCGTCTTCCGCGACGGCGACGAGGTCGAGATCGGATCGCGCAACGAACGTCCGATGACCCGGTACTTCCCGGAGATCGTCGAGGCCGTCCGGGCCAACCTGCCGTCCCGGTGCGTGATCGACGGCGAACTGGTCGTGGTCGTGGGGGAGCGGCTCGAGTTCGACGTGCTGCAGCAGCGCATCCACCCGGCGGTCAGCCGGATCACCCTGCTGTCGGAACAGACCCCGGCCAGTTTCGTCGCCTTCGACCTGCTCGCCCTGGACGACCAGGACTACACCGAGCGGCCCTTCGAGGAACGCCGCGCGGCCCTGGAGCGGGCCCTCGCCGGCGCCGACGCGCCGATCCATCTCACCCCGACCACCCGCGACCCGGAGGTGGCACAGGAATGGTTCGCCCAGTTCGAGGGTGCCGGGCTGGACGGGGTGGTCGCCAAGCCGCTGGACGGCACCTACCAGCCGAACAAGCGCACCATGTTCAAGATCAAGCACCAGCGCACCGCCGACTGCGTGGTGGCCGGGTACCGGGTGCACAAGAGCGGGGACGATGTGATCGGCTCGCTGCTGCTCGGGCTGTACAACGACGACGGCGACCTGGCCTCGGTGGGCGTGATCGGCGCCTTCCCGCTCGCCCGGCGCAAGGAGCTGTTCGCCGAACTGCAGCCGCTGGTCACCACCTTCGACGACCACCCGTGGGCCTGGGCCAAGCAGGAGGAGGGCGCCCGCACCCCGCGCAACTCGCAGTACAGCCGCTGGAACAACGGCAAGGACCTGTCGTTCGTCCCGCTGCGCCCGGAACGGGTGGTCGAGGTGCGCTACGAGCACATGGAGGGCGTCCGGTTCCGGCACACCGCCCAGTTCAACCGCTGGCGGCCGGACCGGGATCCCCGCTCCTGCACCTACGAGCAACTGGAGGAGCCGGTCAGTTACGACCTCGCCGACATCCTGGGCCTGACGAGCTAGTGCCGCGGCACCGACCTTCGCCCGCTACGCGACGCCCGGACGGCGCCTCGCCGCGTTCTCCTCGGTCGCCGTACGACCCGGGTATGCCTCCCTCGTCGGCCTTGCTAGGCATCCGACCGGACGCCGCTCGCCCGGGCGAACGTCGATGGCCGCGGCACTAGGGCGTCCGTGGTGAGATCCCGGCTTCCGCCGGGATGACGGCTGGTGGCAATTGTCGTCCCGGTCCGCCCTTGCCGTTGTCATCCCGGGCTCGCCCCGGGATCTCGGCTTGTGCCGGGGTGACGGTGGCTGGTGGGCGTTGTCGTCCCGGGCTCGCCCCGGGATCTCGGCTTGTGCCGGGGTGACGGTGGCTGGTGGCCGTTGTCGTCCCGGGCTCGCCCCGGGATCTCGCTGGCCGGGCGCGCACGAGCGGGTTGCCGGGACGGGTCCTGGTTCCCTGGACCGCGGTGCGCCAGACTACGGCCCATGGCAGCGAAGCACACGCCCCCCACCCCGCCGACCGAGCCGCTCAGCCGGCTGCT
This sequence comes from Micropruina sp., assembly GCA_018055925.1. Lineage (GTDB taxonomy): Bacteria > Actinomycetota > Actinomycetes > Propionibacteriales > Propionibacteriaceae > Micropruina. The sequence continues at coordinate 20,861 of JAGPGQ010000006.1, read as the reverse complement.
GCGGGTCCCGTCCGGTCCGGTCGAGTTGACCGGTTTCGACCCGAGGGCCACGCCCGGTTACCCGGGCCGCGGCAAGGAGGACGCGCCGGCGCTCACCGCCGCGCTGGCGCCGGACCTCTCCGATCTGCAGGAGCGGCTGTTCGCCGGCGGGCGCTCCGACCCCGAGTCCGCGCGCAGCGTGCTGCTGGTGCTGCAGGGCATGGACACCTCCGGCAAGGGCGGGGTGATCCGGCACGCGATGGGCATGGTCGACCCGCAGGGCATCCAGCTCAAGGCGTTCAAGGTGCCCACCGCCGAGGAGCGCGCCCACCACTACCTGTGGCGCATCGAGCAGGCACTGCCGGCGCCGGGCATGATCGGCATCTTCGACCGTTCCCAGTACGAGGACGTGCTGGTCGTCCGGGTCGAGAGCCTGGTTCCCGACAGCGAATGGACCGCCCGCTACGACGAGATCAACGCGTTCGAGGAGCGGGTGGCCGCGTCGGGTACGACGATCGTCAAGTGCTTCCTCAACGTGTCGTTCGAGGAGCAGCGGGCTCGCCTGGCGGAGCGGCTGGCCAGCCCGGAGAAGTACTGGAAGTACAACCCGAAGGACGTGGACGCGCGCGCCAAGTGGCCCGCCTACCAGCAGGCCTACGCCGACGCCCTGCAGCGGTGCAACACCGACCACGCACCCTGGTTCGTGATTCCCGCGGACCGCAAGTGGTACCGCAACTGGGCGGTCGCGCAGCTGGTCCGGGAACACCTGCAGGGACTGGACCTCGGCTGGCCGCCCGCGACGTTCGACGTGGCCGTCGAGCAGGCCCGGGTCGCCCAGGCCTGACCGTCCCCCCTCTCCCCCGCAAGCCCGTAAAGCCCTGCCTAACTATCTCTGCCCTCCCGTCGACGGGAGGGCAGAGATAGTTAGGCAGGGCCTTTTGGCGCCGGACGGGGCCGGACGGGGGGCCGGGTGTCAGGCGATCGTCAGGTGACGGGCGGGTACCTCGTCCTCTTCCTCCACCTCGAGGCCGAAGTCCAGCAGGTCCATCGCGGCGAACGCGTACCGGGCCAGGATCAGGTCCATCACCTCGGTGGCGGAGCCGAGCGGTTCGCTCACCGACACCGCGCCGCACCGCTGGGCCAGGTCGGCCTGGGTGTGGAACAACTCGGTCGCGGTCAGGAAGAACGAGCCGACGGCGATGTGCCGGCGTCCCTGGGAGCGCAGGCCCTGGATCGCCTGGGCGACCGAGGGGCCCGAGCCGTCCGCGACGGCGGTCAGGCAGGGGAGCCGGTGGTGGGTCGACCACTGCCGGGCCCGGCGGGCGAGCAGGGCGTTGCCGCGCATGTCGCCGCTGCGGGCCGAGGAGAGCACCAGTCCGTCCAGTTCGAGCACCCGGTGGGCGCTCAGCGAGGCCCGCAGCCGCTGGTCGAGCACGGTCAGCAGACTGACCTCGGGGCCGATCGGTCGCGAGACGGTGATCCGCAGATCGGAGTGGCAGCCCTGCAGCTTGCCGGCCAGGCCGACGACACGGTCGTCGGGGTCGATGGCGTGGGTCACCTGCAGCGGCACCAGGACGATCTCGTTGACGCCCTGCTTGACGAGTTGGGCCACCACCTGGCCGACGGAGGGGGAGCAGTGCTCGAGGAAGGCGCAGCGCACCGAAAGGCCCGGACGCATGGTCTGCAGGCCATGCCTCAACGAGTGCGTCACTTGGGCGACTTGGGCGTCACTGCTGCCCATTCCCACCATCACCAAGGCTGGAGCGGTCATGATGTGCCTCTCTTGCGTCACATGTCCTGCGGCTCCATTGCCGACGGTTTTCGTACGACCAACTTCTCGTCTGCTTGTACCAGATGCAAATCGTTGTTCCAGAATATGACATGCAAGTCCGCGGAGTGAGATTCCGACGCTCAGCGGGCCTCGATGGACGGCGTTCGCGGTCAAACCTGGACGAAATCTCGTCATCCGGACGGTGGCCTGGCCGGCGTCCCCACAACCCGGCCACCCGGGCCGGGCCCACTCTACGGCCGCATCACCTGGCGGACCTCGGGCCGCGGATGCGGCACCGATCCCTGGGTGCCCGGGTAGCCGTCCGCGCGCCAGTGCGAGGCGGTCTCGAGCAACTCGTCGGTGGCTGCCAGGTCGGCGGCCCGCCGGGCGTTGGAGCCGAGCTCGTAGGAGCCGCCCGGCTCGCGGGACGCGACGAACTCCCGGTAGGCGGCGGCGCGGGCGTCCAGGGAGTGCATCAGCCGGCTGAGCCCCGACATCGCCGTCCGGTAGCGCACCCAGCGGTGGTTGTCCCAGTCGAAGTCCTCCAGCTCCTGGGCCGCCTCGTCGCCGCGCTCCGACAGGGCCGCGATGGTCGGCGGCGCCATCTTCAGGTTGAGCCCACCCTCGCCGGGCGCGGTCCGCAGCTCCACCACCCGGTCGCGGAAGCCCGGCGCCGGCACGGCGGCGTTGTCGGACCAGTTCTGCATGGTGTCCGCCACCGCCAGCAGGTAGCCGACCATCGAGTCGATCGGCGTCGCCCGGGGCAGGATGCCCGACACGTTGCGCCGCGGCCGCCAGGTCTTCCGCTCGGGATGGTCGGGGTGCAGGTCGGCCAGCGTGATGCCGAAGGTGGGTCGCTGCGGCCACAACGCGTCGAAGAAGTGGATCGGGAAGTTGGACGTGATCCCGCCGTCCGAGAACCACACCTCGATCAGGCTCCGCCGGCCCTCGGCCCGGTTGAAGTCGACGGTGTAGAACGGCACGCCGCTGATCAGCACGGGGAACGACAGGCTCAGCCGGACGCCGATCACCACCGGAATGTCCGGCACGGACGGCAGCCGCCGGACCGGCACGGACCGGTGGTGCGGGCAGTGCTGGTCGATCGGCACCTGGGCGCCGTCGACGGTCTGGGTCTTCGGGGTCGCCTCGGCCGAGTGGGCCAGCAGGTGATCGACCACCCGGGCGGGGAAGTAGGCGCGCCAGCAGTCGGGGCACCAGTGGAACGCCTTAGTGGCGAACGGGAACACGTAGGGACGGCCCAGCGTCAGGCAGGTGGTCATCATCCGCAGTTCGATGTCGGGCTGGAACCGGGCCGCGTCCTCGGGGGACGCGCTGCGGGTCTCGTCGTCCAGGCCGAGCGAGGTGAAGGCGGTGGACGCCTCTGGCCCGTACAGATCGCCGTAGGTGAGCGGAGGGCCGTCCGGTCCCAGGCCGGCGGTGGCGTCGAGCCGTTCGGTGAGCCAGTCGGTCAGCGGCAGTGGGCCGTCCGGGTTGTCGGTGTGCCCGCGGACCATGCCGTAGCCGTTGCCGGGCAGCTTGCCCAGGGTGTCCCGGACGAGGGCCACGAGGGCCGCCACCAGGCCCACCAGCAGGGCGCCGGGCAGCCACACCAGCAGCGACAGCAGGATGCCGCCCCAATCGTGCGGCGGGGCCGGGAAGCCGCGCAGCGCCCAGCCGACCAGCAGGCCGGGCAGCAGGGCGAGCAGGGTCACCCCGGCGAACAGGACGGGGAAGCCGCCGATCACCTTGGCGATGGTCGCCCGGGCCTTGGCGGCCGTGGACCATCCGGGCTCGGTCCAGGTGGTGGCGGCCTCGAACGCGCGGCGCAGCCCGGCGGCGGGCTGGAACAGCGTCGACAACCGGTCGCCGAGCAGGGCGGGCACGTGCTGCAGGTCGGTGAAGCCCTGGGTGCTGCCGAGGTGCCGGCGGCGGTACTCCGCGGCCGCGGTGAGGGCGGCGGCGATGCCCCCGGCGGAGGCGCCGCCGACCTGCCGGAACCGGTAGCGGGTCGCCAGCCGGCAGGCGGCCAGCGGATACACCATGCCGGAGGTGATGCCGCCCTTCATGATCAGGTCGCAGTCGAGCGTGGGGTTGGCATAGCTGGCCGGGTCCGTCAGGTCGTAGCTCTTCATGGGGCGGTCAACCGTGGGGTTCATGCCGGCTTCCTTCCGAACAGGGCCTCGAAGGCCTGATTGATCACCTGGGCGCACATCGCCGAGTACTCCTGGTCGGGGTTGGCGAACCCCTTGAGCTCGGCGACGTGGCGTTCGTAGCGCTCCTGGCGTTTGGGGGTGAGGCCGTGTTCGGCGATGTCGTCCAGGTCGTCCTCGACGTCCATCAGGGCGAGCCGGACCCGGGTGAGCATCGCCTTGCGGGCGTTGATCAGCTCGCGCCGCTGCAACGCGTACACCTCGATCGAGGCGGTGCCCATCGGGCTGGGCCGGCGGGTGCCGCCGCGGGGCGCCGGTTCGACCTCGCCGTCGGCCAGGCTGTCGGGGTCGTCGACGAAGTGCAGGTGTTCGCCCGGCTCGTCCAGGTAGGGGTGCAGCAGCAGCCGCCGTTCCCGCTTCTCCTCGCCGGGTTGGGAGGCGCGCTTGGCCTCGGACACCAGCGGGAACTGGTTCGCCTTGCCGAGGGTGCGGGCCTTCGCGGCACCCGGCACCAGCTGGCCGCGCGGCGAATTGCAGTCGGTGCACGAGGGCAGCAGGTTCTCCCAGTTCGAGGCCAGCCAGTAGTAGCCCGGCTTGGGGACCTGCTTCACCGTGCCGTCCGGGTTCCGCTCCGCGACGGTGACCCGTCCCTTCGGCCGATAGTGCTCGATCGCCACCGGCTGGGTGGGGCCGTAGCTGCTCTCGCAGTAGGCGCACTTGAACGCGAACGCCTGGTTGAGGGTGTCCCGGACGTCGGCGCTGCCGTAGGCGTGGAAGCCCGGTTTCGAGAACGCCGCGCCGAGGTTGGCCGGGTCGGAGTAGAAGGCCAGGGCGGCCTCGCGTTCGCGCTGCGCCTTGTCGCCGCTCAGCGACGGCGGTTCGGGTGGGGGTGTGGCGTGCCGCATGTCACGACCGGTTCCACAGGTCGGCCATCAGGTCGGCCAGGTGCCCGGGCACCTTGGCGTCGCCGCGCCGGCGGCGCTCGGCGATCAGCTTGTCGGCGGTCTGCAGCATCAGCTGTTCGCGCTGGGTGACGCCGAGTTGCCGCAACCGGCCGAGTTCGTCCTCGAGCGCGGCCAGTCGCTGTCGCTGGGCGGCGGTCGGGTCGGGTTCGCCGCGCAGGCCGTAGTACTCCTCGTAGAGCCGGTCGACGTCGGGGTCCATCGCGCTGCCCAGCCCGAAGTGCTCGGACGTGAGCAGCTGGTCGACCCGCATGCCCTTGACCGACGGCAGGTCGGTGATGGTGACGATGTTGCCGTCCCCGGTGCGGTTCACGACGGTGATCTCGCCGTCCTCGAGACCGCGCAGGCACAGCGGATCGTGCGTCGAGACCACGAACTGGATCCGGGGCAGCACCAGACGGAGCGCGCTGACGATCCGCATCCGCCAGCGGGGATGCAGGTGGGTGCCGATCTCGTCGATCAGCACGATCCCCTCGGCCTGGTCGGGACGCGCCCACAGCCGCATCATCGTCCGGAGCACGTCGCAGGTCAGCACCAGCATCGACTGGTAGCCGTCCGAGAGGTCCTTGAACGGGTCGCGGTCGCGGCCGTAGCCGATGTAGACGACGTGCCGGCGGGGGTCGCGGCCGATCGACTGGCCGTTCTCGAGCGCCAGCAGTCCGTGCAGCGATTGGGTCACCGCGGCGAAGGTGGCCTCGTCCAGGCTCAGCAGCCAGTCCTCCGGGTTGGTCAGTTCGTGCCGGGCGTCGAACAGGTTCTCGATGTGCGACACCTCGGAGTGCGGGGTGTCGGTGGCGGACGCCCGCAGCCGGGTGGCGCCGTAGGCGAGCACCAGCACCTGGGGGGCGTCGTTGCCCGTGAATTCGCTCGCGCCCCGGGTGAACTCCATCGTGATCGGGTCGGGCAGGTTGGTCAGCCAGACCTTCACGGAGCCCTTCCGGGCGCCGCGACGCAGCAGGTCGTCGGGGCTGATCCCGATGCGTCGCCGGTAGTCGGCGCCGACCAGGGCCAGGGCGACGGCCTGCAGCATGGACGACTTGCCGCAGCCGTTGTCGCCGAGGATCGTCATCCAGGGCGCGGTGCTGGCCTGGGACCGGTTCAGTTGCAGGTCGATCGCCCGGATCGGACGGATGTTGCGCAGTTCGATACGTTCGATCCAGCGGGTGCCCGAGAAGTAGTCGGCGCGGGCGCCGGCGTCGACCAGGTCGAGGTTGTCGCTCAGCGTGTTCGACTGGCGCATCTGCGACATCGCGGCGTAGTCGACCTTGGTCTGGGCGCGCGAGTCGGGTGCCGTCTCGGCGGGAGTCAGGCTGGCGTCGGCGGTGAGTTCGGCCCACAGTTGCCGGCGCAGCGCCAGGAAGGACAGCTCCTCGTGCAGGTAGCTCTCCGGCGATCCGGACGCGGCGCCGCGCCGGGCACGGTGCTGCCGCTGCACCTCGCCCGCGACCGTGCGGCGCTCCTTGACCAGCCGGGAGCGGTTCAGCCCGAGAACCTCGATGGTCGCCCGGCCGCGTTCGTTCTCGCTGGCCACCGTGCCGTCGCGGTAGAACAGCAGCCAGCGTTCCGGGTTGTCGTCGGGGGAGCGCGGATTGAGCAGCAGCGGATGCTCCGCGAGCAGCCCGTCGTCGTCGGTGGCCCGATCGCCCAGGACCGGAAACCGGCGTCCCTTCGCCCGCGAGCATTCGGTGCAGGACAGCAGCAGGTTCTCCCACCGGTAGGCCAGCCACCAATACGCCTTGTGGTCGGACTTTCCGTCCAGCCCGACCGCGTCCGAGGTGGGCCGTACGTGCTCGACGTTGGCCGGCGCCGGATCGGGCAGGTAGCTCTCGCAGTAGGCACATTTGCCCCGGAACAGCTCGGTGAGCGCGGCGACCACCTGGGTGTCGCCATAGAGCTCGGTATGGCACGGCGGCTGGGCCGACGAGTCGGAACCCTCGTAGTGTGCGCGGGCCTCGTCGAGCGCGGCGAGTACCTCTGGGTTCTCCGGATCGAGGAGGGCCGGGCCCTCATGGTCGTCCACCAGGATCATCGCGGATCCCTTCGTCGTCGCGGCGCCTGTTCGTTATCAACAGTCGCGGCGCCTGTTCGTTATCAACAGGAGTATCGAGAGCGCGCTCTCGTACGGTCACCCCGGGAAAATTGCCACCATCGGGGCTGACGGTTCGCGGATGCGTCGACCTGGTGGCGCGTGCACGGGTGGAATCCGGTGGGCCGCCGGGGTTGCGCTGCCGGCCACGATCCGAGATGTCGGACCGAGGCCCCGCCGAGGGTCGTTTGGGTGTCCCGCGAAGGGGTAGGTGGAAGCTCACCCGTTTCGGACGATGAGCACCACGGAAGGCATTGCCAGTGAGCAAGGACCAGTACACCTTCGATGACCCGGTCACCCGCTACGAGCGGATCGCGCCGCCGGAGCAGCGGCAGGCCGAGCCGGGACTCGACCGGGACCTGAGGCCGAAGGCCGACCACGGCGAGGAGACCTACCGGGGGAGTGGACGCCTCACCGGCCGGCGCGCGCTGATCACCGGCGGCGACTCCGGGATCGGCGCCGCGACGGCGATCGCCTTCGCCCGGGAGGGGGCCGACGTGGCGATCAGCTACCTGCCCGAGGAGGAGCCGGACGCCCGACTGGTGATCACCCAGATCGAGCGGGCGGGCCGCAAGGCGCTGGCGTTGCCGGGCGATCTCACCGACCCCGAGTACTGCCGTTCCCTGGTGGAGCGCACGGTGGAGGAGCTCGGCGGCCTGGACATCCTGGTCAACAACGGCGGCAAGCAGGTCACCCAGGACGCGATCACCGACATCTCGGACGAGCAGTTCGACGCCACGCTCAAGACGAACGTCTACGCGATGTTCTGGATCACCAAGGCGGCCGTCGCGCACATGCCGCCCGGATCGGCGATCATCAACACCACCTCGATCCAGGCCTATGAGCCCTCGCCCACCCTGATCGACTACGCGACCACCAAGGCGGCGATCAACAACTTCAGCAAGGGACTGGCGCAGCAACTCGCCCCGAAGGGGATCCGGGTCAACGCGGTTGCGCCCGGGCCGATCTGGACGCCCCTGCAGCCCTCCCACGGCCAGCCGATGGAGAAGCTCACCCAGTTCGGCCAGTCGACCCCGCTGGGACGTGCGGGTCAGCCGGCCGAGCTCGCCCCGGCCTACGTGTTCCTGGCCTCGGCGGAGTCCAGCTACGTGATCGGGGAAACCCTGTCCGTGACCGGCGGCCGACCGACCCCCTGACCCAGATTGTGCAGCCGGCAGGGGTCGGCGTTCCCGGCCAGTGCACGAAGCTCGGCACCAGCGGTCAACGGTCCACCGGCCTACTGATGCCGTCTCAATCGCCTGGGCTGGCTGCTGTGACGGGGTCGGGTGGGCCCGACGTCAACCGGGTCGATGGCGGGCGGAGCGTGGAGAGCCCGTCCAACCCCGCGTGCAGTCGACGGCGAGGTCCCCCAGAGGCGGATCGCAGTCGAGAGGGTGAACCGGAGGCGTCGCGGTTGAACGACGACCTCGTGGTGGGCGGTACCAGACTTGAACTGATGACCTCTTCCGTGTCAGGGAAGCGCGCTACCAACTGCGCCAACCGCCCGAGGTGGAGACGGGATTTGAACCCGTGTACACGGATTTGCAGTCCGTTGCCTCGCCTCTCGGCCACTCCACCGCGAGAACCAGCCTCGCCGCGGCAGGTACGAGACCAACTCCGAGCGGACGACGGGATTCGAACCCGCGACCCTCACCTTGGCAAGGTGATGCTCTACCAACTGAGCCACGTCCGCATGCTGTCACCGGGGGTCTGAGTGGGCCCTCGGTGCGGATGCAACCTTAACAACCCCGGCTCCTGGCAGGCAAACCGGGCACGGTGCTGGACCAGGTAAGCGAGATCCCGGCGTCCGCCGGGATGACGTGGGGTTGCGGGATGGCCAGGCGTGCGAGCCCTCGTCCGGTCGCCCGCCGGGACCGGGGCGATGCGTACCGCCATCCTGGGCTCGACCGGGACGCCGGGTCGGAAACCTCGACGGACCACTGGCCTCCGTCATCCCGGGCCGGACCCGGGACCCCAGATCGCAACCTTGACTGCCGGCTGACCGGTCATCCCGGGCTCGACCCGGGACCCCAGGTCGGAAACCTTGGCTGCCGGCTGGCCGGTCATCCCGGGCTCGACCCGGGATCCCAGATCGCAGCCCCTTGACCTCCCACTTGTTTTTTGCAAGTGTTGGGCGCGTCCACAGCTCATCCATACGAGGGAGTCCACGATGACCATGATGTTCGTCAACCTGCCGGTGACCGACCTCGAGCGCGCGAAGGCGTTCTACACGGCGCTCGGGTTCAGCATCAATCCGCAGTTCACCGATCACAACGCGGCCTGCGTCGTCGTCGAGGAGGGCCACAACTACTTCATGATCCTGGTCCGCGACTACTTCCAGACCTTCTCCGACCGGCCGGTCGGCGATCCGTCGGTGACCGTGTCGGCCACGACCGCCCTCTTCCTCGACAGCCGGGAGGCGGTCGACGGCGCCGTCGCCGACGGGCTCGCCGCGGGCGGCACCGAGGAGCGGCCGCCCGCCGACTACGGCTTCATGTACCAGCGTCAGCTGACCGACCCCGACGGCAACATCCTCGAGTTCGGTTGGATGGACGCGACCGCCGCCGAGCAGGGCCCGGAAGCCGCGGCGAACCAGCAGGCCTGAGGTCGATGGCCGCGCGCGACTACGGGCAGTACTGCGGCGTCACCCGGGCCCTGGAGCTCGTGGGCGAACGCTGGGCGCTGCTCATCGTCCGCGATCTCCTCGTCGGGCCGCGCCGCTACGGCGAACTCGCCGCCGGGCTCCCCCGGATACCGACCAACATCCTGGCGGCGCGGCTCAAGGAGCTGCAAGCGGCCGGCATCATCCGCCGGGCTCCACGATCGCGCATCATCGTCTACGAACTGACGCCGTACGGGCGCGAGCTCGAGCCCGTGGTGCTCGCGCTCGGCGCCTGGGGGTTCAAGGCGATGGGCGACCCGCGCGAGGAGCAGGTCATCACCCCCGACTCGATGACCATGGCGCTGCGCACGGCATTCCGGCCTGGGGTCGCCGCGGCCCTGCCGGCAACGGCCTACGGGGCGCACGTCGGGCCGGCCGAGTTGCTCATCCGCGTGGACGGCTCCGCCCTGGACGTGCAACGCGGCGAAGGCCCGGTCGACCTGGCCTTCGCCGCGGGTCCGGGCATCCGCCGGCTGATCTCCGGCGAGCTCACTCCGGATCACGCGATCGCGACCGGCGTGGTCGAGGTGCTGCACGGACGGGTCGATCTGCTCACCCGCTTCGCGGACACGTTCCACCTGGCCGCCTGAGCCACGGGCCCTCGACCGTGGTCCCGGGCGGGCGACGGCAGTTCGCCACCGACGTGCCGGGCCGCGCTGAACCCGGCTCACGTCGCCGATGTGCGAAGGGCCGCGGGAATCGGCTATCGTAAGCAGCCGCGGGCGATTGGCGCAGTGGTAGCGCGCTTCGTTCACACCGAAGAGGTCACTGGTTCGAACCCAGTATCGCCCACTCACCGAATGGCTAGGTGATTCACGCCGAATCGCCTAGCCATTCTGCGTTGTCCGGACCTCGGCCACGATTCCGGTTGGGCTGCCTCGGCCCGTTTCCCGTCTTGGTCTCCGTCCGCGCGCAGAGCACTCGCGGCGACACTCGAGCGGGCCTCCTACTTGCGGCCATATGCTGGCCACAACAACGGGAACAATGGTCATTGTCCGCACCGATCACTTCGATCTGAAGAGGAAACCCCATGAGTTCCACCGTTTCTCGTCCGGCCGGCTGGGCCACCGTCAACCCCGTCCTCGTCATTCGTGACCCGGACGGCCTGATCGGCTTCCTGAAGGGAGTGTTCGGGGGCCACGAGCACGAGGACGCCCGCACCGCGGACGTCGACGGCCTGCTGATCCACGCCGAGTTCGAGATCGGGGAGGTCACGTTCACGATCGCGGAGCGCAAGCCCGGCTGGCCGTTCCTGCCGCAGCTGACCCAGATCTACGTCGATGACGTGGAGGCCACGCTCGCGCGCGCCGTCGAGCGCGGCGCGCGGATCGTCACCGAGCCGACCGACCTCTACGGAACCCTGTTCTCCCGGATGCTCGACCCGTGGGGGAACATGTGGTGGGTGTACCGGCACGGCCAGGCGCCGGACATCGACTGGGAGGCGGAGGACGGTGAACCCGCCGAGGAGTGGGTGGACCCGAACCTCGCCTACATCCACCGCACGATCCTCGAAGCGATGCCCTCCCTCGGCACGGAACCCGCCTGAGCTCGAGGGGCTACGCGGCTTCGCCACGAACTCCCTGGTTCGCGGCGAAGCCGCGCGTCCGTGCGATGATCGTGCGATGGCTACGGATGACGTGCCCGCACCCCGTCCCCGCGCACGGAAGCCGCGGAAGTTCCGCAGCGACGTCTTCCGGGCGAACTGGAGCACGCTGGTCACGATCGTGCCCGCCATCGCGACCGTCATGTGGCTGTCGGCGACAATGCCTTCCGGTGAGCGCTCCGGCCTCGAGAACGTCGCGGTGACCTACATCATCTACTGGCCCCTGTTCACCGTCGTCTACCTGGTGTGGACGCACCGCGCGTACTCGACGCGAGACCGCGAACTGCTCGCCACGAGACCGTGCGGCGCCGCAGCTGGCGCGCGTTCCTCACCGGCACCGCGGGCCCCACGGACTGGACGATCTCCGCGGCACTCATCGCCGTGGTGGTGACCGTCGCGATAGCGGTCGCGCCCGAGTTGCGGGGCAGCCCGCTGTTCATCGTGCTGGGACTGGCCACCGTGGCCGGCTCGTGGGCGGTGATGGTCTACTCCTTCGCCCTCGACTACATGCGGATCAGCCTGCTCCAGGAGGACGGCGCCGGCGGACGCCCGGCCCGACCGCACCTCGCCTTCGACTTCGACGGCACCCCGCGGTTCGACGACTACCTGACCTTCGCCCTGATGGTCTCGACGATGGCCGTGACGGCACCGGCCAGGATGACGTCACGCCAGGCCTGGCGGATCGTGGGCCGGAACGTCGTCATGGCGTTCGTCTTCAACACGGTGATCGTCGCGATGATGGTCTCGCTGCTGTTCGGTGGACTCGGCGGCTGACAACCGACGTCACCAGGCGCCGGCCGCGGCAGCCCGGATCGTCGGGCCGAGACCACAATGTCGGTGGCGGCATGCAGGATGGGTTCATGAGTGCACCCCCGCAGCTCGACGAACGGCAGCGCATCCTGCGGTACTGGTGGATGCTCGAGCTGTTCAGCCCCCAGCCGGTGCCGAAGCCGACCGGTGCCGCCGCGGCGGCGTCCGACCAGCGGGTCGTCGCATGGCCCGGGAAGGGACGGGACCACCGGTTGCCGTGGGAGCGGCTGCGGCCACCCGAACCGTGGAACGGCCGGCCGCGCGTGTGGCAGCACACCCTGTACCTCGGCGTCTACGAACTCGAAGGCACCTACGAGACGCTGCACCGGGCGTTCCACGACGACCGGGACGCCTACGACGAACGTCCCGGCGGCGTCAGCGCCTGCGCCGGCATGCTGGTCGATCAGCACGGCCGCGTGTTGCCCGAATCGGCGGTGCTGTCGTCTGCGCTGTGGGCCGTGGCCCGGATCCGCTCGCTGGGTGCGCGACACCCCGGCTGGGCCGACGGGTTCGCCGGCGCCCAGAGCGAGTTCGTGGCCACCATCGACGCGTCCGAGGTCGAACGGGCCGAGGCCGCCGACGACGGCGAGCCGCCGCCCCTCGACCAGAGCACGGTGCGGGCCTTGCTGCACATGGCGCACGAGGGTGCCGGGATCGCCGGTGTCCCGGGCCTCGCCACCCAGCAGGTGGTGATCAAGAGCGTCGCGATCCCGGCGGATCGCGCCGACGACGCCGCCGACATCGACTTCCTGAACAGCTTCTACCTCGACGACCTCGAGACGGTGCGCTCCCGGGTGGCCGAGGAGGGTCCGGGGGCGGCGCTCGAGGCCTACCTCACCGGCGACGACTCGCTCGACGTGGCCGACCGGGTCGACGTGATCGGTGTGCCGTCCGTGGTGGACGCCGGCGTCTCCCTGGAACGCCTGCCTCTCGGGCGCTGGCCGGCCGATCCCGGGCATGCCCTGGCACTCAGCCAGCAGTTCGCGGTCAACCACGCCCTGAACGATCTCGCCGGCGTCCGGGGCCTGATGGGCGTCAACGGTCCACCCGGCACCGGGAAGACGACCATGCTGCGCGACATCCTGGCCGGCAACGTCGTCGAGCGCGCCCGGCGGCTGGCCGCGCTCACCCACCCCGAGGACGCGTTCACCACGGTGAGACACGACTGGAATCAGGGCGACTACAGGCGGCAGGTGCCCGGGCTGCGTGCCGAGCTCACCGGCTTCGAGATGGTGGTGGCGTCCGCGAACAACGCCGCGGTCGACAACGTCACCGTCGAGATCCCGTCCACCGCGGCGATCAAGGGGTGGCCCGGCCGGGCCGACTACTTCGCCGACATCGCCACCGAGGTGCTGCGGGCCGGTGACGACGCGGCGCACGACGGCGAGCAGCTCCGGGCGTGGGGACTGGTCGCCGCCCGGCTCGGCAACAAGCGGAACCGCGGCGCCTTCCGCCGCGCGTTCTGGTTCGACGAGACGGACCCGCGAACGAAACAGCGGATTCCAGGGAAACCACCGCGGATGGACAGCACGCTGGAGCAATGGGCCGACGGAACGGTGCCGTGCACCAGCTGGGCCGACGCGCGCGCGGCGTTCTCGGAGGCCGAGGCGCGGGTCGGGCGGCTGACCGACGAGCGTCGTGAGGCGCGCGACCGGCTCGGGCGGCTGGCCGAGCTGGCCGGCCGGGAGCGGGATCTCGCCCACCTGCTCGAGCGGTTGGGCCGCGACCGGCAACAGGCCGGGCGGGACCTCGACGGCCACCGTCCGGCGGAACGCCGAGCCCACGCCGATCACGAGGACGCCGTCGGCCAGTACCAGCGGCACGGGGCGATCAAGCCGGGACTGCTGGAGACCCTGCTCACCATGGGTCGTGCGCTGAGCGCGTGGCGTGCCGAGTTGGCCCCGTTGGCCGATGCCCTCCGAGCGGCGGAGCACCATCGTCGGGACGTGGACGTCCGCGGGCGTGAGCTTCGCGACCGGGTCGGCCGGATCGACGCCGAACTCGCGCGGGCGACGGCCGAGCTGGCCGACGTGCGCAATGCCCACGCGCGGCTGGGCGCCGCCTGCGACCTGGACCGCGAACGGTTCGGCGCCGGCTATCCCGACCTGGAGTGGGTCGGCGAGCGGCGCGAACTCCGTGCGCCGTGGCTCGACCCGGAGCTGGACGCCGCCCGCTCCGAGCTGTTCCTGGCCGCCCTGCGGCTGCATCGGGACTTCCTGGCCAACACCGCCGGCCGGATGCGGGGCTGGCTGCGGGCCGCCACCGAGGTCGTCGGCGGCGCCGCGCCGCAGGGGTTGGATCCCGACAAGCGCCGGGCCGCGTGGCAACTGTTCTTCCTCGTCGTGCCCTTGGTCTCCACGACGTTCGCCTCGCTGGGACGCATGTTCGGCACCATCGGCAAGGAGTCCATCGGCTGGCTGCTCATCGACGAGGCGGGCCAGGCGTCCCCGCAGTACGCCGTCGGTGGCATCTGGCGGGCGCGTCGGGTGGTGGCCGTCGGCGACCCGCTGCAGCTGCAGCCCGTGGTCACGATCCCGCGCAAGGCCGAACGCGACATCGCCGCGACCTACGGCGTCTCGTCGACCTGGATCCCGCCGGCGGCGTCCGTCCAGACGCTGGCCGACCGCGTCGCCCGGTACGGCACGACCCTGCCGCAGGCGGACGCCGACGTCTGGGTCAGCGCACCGCTGCGCGTCCATCGCCGCTGTGACGAGCCGATGTTCTCGCTGTGCAACCGGATCGCCTACCGGGGAATCATGGTGAACGGTGTGCACCGCGACCTCGACGACCCCCAGGAGCGTTTCGACAGCCCGTCGGAGCCGCTCGTGGCGGCCAGCTGGTGGGCGCACGAGCCCGCCCGGACGCCGGGAACGCACCTGCAGGGCGCCGAGATCGACCGGCTCAAGGCCGCCCTCGGCTATCTCGCCGAGCACGGTGTCCCCGCGGCGGACGTGATCGCCATCTCGCCCTTCCGGCCGGTCGCGAATGCGCTCGAGACCTTGAGCCGGGAATATCCCGGTTTGCGCGCGGGCACGATCCACACCGCCCAGGGCCGCGAGGCACCGGTCGTGGTGCTCGTCCTCGGCGGCGATCCGGCCAAGCCGGGAGCGAAGGCATGGGCGTCCGAGACGGTGAACCTGATCAATGTCGCGGTGAGCCGCGCTCAGCGCCGGCTCTATGTGATCGGCGACCGCGCCGCCTGGTCGAGGCACAGGTACTTCGACCAGCTGTCGGCCTCGTTGCGGGCCGGCGCGGTCTGATCCCGTGGTTGCGTCCGGGGTGACCCGGAGCCTGGTGCGGAATGGGGACGGTTCCTTTCCCGTTCACGCCGGGCCGGGCTGAACGGGAAAGGAACCGTCCCCATTCGGCGCCAACGGACGAGCCGGGGCGGGCCCGGTCCGGTCACTGGTCGCCGAGTTGTTCGGCCAGTCGTTCCAGGCCGCCCCTGATCAGGTTCCCGTACTCGTCGGCGCCGAGTTCCCCGATGGTGGTCCGGGCCCGCCGCAGGTGCTCACGCGCTCGGTCGAGATCGCCCAGCCTGCGATAGCACTCGCCCGCGTTGAGGTGCAGGGACGGATACAGCCCGGCCGCCGAGAGCGCGATCCCGGCCTCGCCGATGCGCTCGTCGGTGATCAGATCGGCGGCGGCCAGGGCTCGCAGGTCCCAGGTCAGCTCGTCCTGGATGTCGTCCTGCACATCGGCCATGGAGTGGGCCAGGACGCACACGTGCAGCGGATCGCCGTCCGCGCCGCCGATATCGGCCCAGATCTGTGCGAACAGGTCGCGGGCGGCGTCGCGCTGCCCCTGATGGTGGTGCAGCCGCACCGCCTCGCCGATCCGGGTCAGCGTGGGATCGTCGCTCATCACCGGCTCCTTCGTCGCCTCGCCGCATCGACTATCCCATCGATCGCTCAGGCCCACACCGGTCACGCGAATTCCCGGCGCCGGGCCGGCCGGTGCGCAAGGCTCGTGGTGTGCGGGACGGGAACCGGTTCACGATCGGCGATGCCGCCGAGCTGGCCGGCGACGTCGGCCCGGACCAGCGGCTGCTCGGCGTGCTCGCCGAGCTGGACGGCCCGCTCGACCTGGACGCCCTGCGGGCGCTCGTGGGGGAGCGGGCGCGACGGCTGCCCGTGCTGGCCCGGCGGTTGGTCCGCTACGGCAGGGGACTCCGGGCGGTGCGCTGGGAACCGGTGCACATCGAGCCCGGCCGGCACGTCCAGGAGCGGGTCACGGACGACCCGGCCGCCGCCGCGATCGCGCTGCTGGTGGACGGGCTGCCCGAGAGCGTCCCGCTGTGGCGCCTGCTGCTCCTGCGGTCGCCCGGCGCGACGCACCTGCTGTTCGTCGCCCACCACGTCCTGCTGGACGGGGCGGGCGCCGTCGCGACGGTTGCCGCGCTGCTCGGTGCCGGTGACGCACAACCTCCGACGGCCGGGGTGCCGGGCAGCCGGTGGCCGGCTCCGGTGGGCACCCTCGCGGCCTGCTCCCGCGGTTCGTCGGCCACCTCCTTACTGACGCCGCTCACCTCCGGGTTCCGGCTGGCCTCGGTGGAGGCCGATCTGGAACCGCTGCGGGACGCGGCACATCGTGCGGGCGCGACGCTCAACGACGTGCTGTTGATGGCGGTGGCCGAGGCGCTGCGGAGGGTCGCGGCCGGGCGCGGCGAGCGGCTGCGCCGCGTGGTGGTCAGTGTGCCCGTCGGCCGGCCCGCGGACGCCGGCCGGAACCGGGTGGGCGTCCTGCTGATCCCGGTACCGGAGCGGAGGCAAGTGGAGTCCGACCAGGACTTCCTGAGCCGGCTGGCCTCGCGGACCCGGCGGCGGAAGCGGCTGGCCCGCTCGTCCTCCGGCGCGCCGGTGGTGACCTCGGCGCTGCTCGCCGGCATAGGCCGGCTGGAGTGGTACCGGCCACTGTTCGAACGCCAACGGGCCATCACCACGCTGCTGACCAACCTGCGCGGCCCGGCCGATCCGCTGGTCGTGCTCGGGGTCCGCGTGCGATCGCTGACGCCGATCAGTCCCGCGCTCGGCAATGTGACCGTGGTGTTCGCCGCGGTGAGCCACGCCGGCCGGCTGCGGGTGACGGCCCGGCTCGATCGTTCCGCCTGGGACGACCAGGAGGTGCTGACCGAGGCCCTACGTTCGGCTCTGACCCGGCTGGCGACGTCCGAGCGCACCTGACCGGATCGTCCGCGGCGGGTGTATCCTCACCGTCACGGCGGCTTCCTCAGCGCCGGACCTCCTGATCGGCCGTCCACGCCGGCCGACGATGCGGAGGCAAAGGGGATCGATGTCCTCGAGGAAGGCGAGCAGTGCAGACCTGTCCCGTATCCGGCGGGCGTCGGTCGCGTGGAGTCCGAGGCCGAGCGCCGGGTGGAGGAGACCAGTCATGACCACTCGCAAACACCTCAAATCCCTCGTCCGCGAACGCATGCGCAAGACCGGCGAGCGCTACACCGTCGCCCGCCGGCACATCGTGGACGCCGACACCTCCTGGGAACTGCGCGGCGGCGTCCACGGCGACACCGCCGTCCTGGCCAACGTGCTGGCCAACCTCGGGGTGGTGGCGCCGCACACCGGCGAGCCGCTCACCGAGGCGATGGTGCTCGGCGTCGGCGGCGGACTCGGCGCCGGCTACATCCTGTGGCAGTTCGAGGCGCACGAGTTCCGGACGCGGGTGCTGACCCTCGGCTTCCGGCGCATGTGGCAGTACCCGGACCGCTGGGCGCGGGAGACCACCGGACGGCTCGGCCTGCACGCCGAGTTGCACGAGACCGGCGGCACCCGGGCCGCGGCGACCGCGCTCGACGCGCAACTCGACCGCGGATTGCCGGCGATCGCCTGGATCGACACCTACACCCTCGGTCATCGCGGCGAGCCGCAGTGGCGCGACGGCTACGGCGGGCCGCCGCTGATCGTGTACGAGCGCGCCGGCGACCACTACGCGATCGACGACCTCTCGACGAGGCGGGAGCTGGTGCCCGCCGACCGTCTCGCGGCGGCCCGCGCGCGAGTGGGCTCCTACAAGCACCGGCTGATCACCATCGACCCCGAGCGGATCGAACTCGACCTGCTTCCGGCGGTGGAGGAGGGGCTGCGGCTCCAGGTGCAACACCTCAGCGAGCGGTCCGACTCGTTCTCGCTGCCCGCCTGGCGCAAGTGGGCCCGGATGACCTCCGACACCAGGAACTCCAAGGGCTGGCCGACGGTGTTCGCCGACGGACTCGCCACCGGCAGCCTGCGCGCGTCCATCTACACCGAGGCCGCGCACGGGGCGCACCTGCGCGGGCTCTACGCCGACTTCCTGGACGAGGCCGCCGGGTTGCTCGGGCGGGAGTCGCTCACCGAGGCCGCGGACGCCTGGCGGCGGGCCGCCGCCCGCTGGGAGCCGATCGTCGACACGGCCCTGCCGCCCGGCGACGAGTTGCGCGAGCTGATCGACCGCGGGGACTCCGCCCGCTGGGACCTGCAGCGCGAACGCGACCGGAACCCGGGGGACCTGCCCGATGTCGGTGAACCCGTGGCGGCGATGTACGAGGCGGAGACGTCCGCGCTGCGGATGCTGGGCTCGGCGGTGAGCTGAGCGACCCGTCTTGGCCGGTCGAGTGTGTCGTGGCTAGGGCTTCGACCCGCTCGGCGGCGAGCGCGGCCGCCGATGAGTTCGTGGTCCGGCGCCCGGATCGGTCGTCGGGCTCAGATTTCGCCCCGGGACCCGGGCGCCGGGTTGCTTGCCGGCGTCCTCCATCGCCGGCAAGCAACTCACGACACACTCCCGGCAGGACACGCAGCGGATTGACAGGGCAGCGGGTGGCCCCCGCCACCGAAAGAAGTAACTGCCACCCCCATGTCAGTCACTCTTTTGCGCCCATGCACCCCCGTTGCGATCTCGACCTGTCGAGTTCCCGGTGCATCCCCTATCTTGGGGGAAGGGATTGCAGGCTGCCTCAAGGCAACCTCAAGATCTCATCAAGAAATGCTCCACGGGCGCTGCCGTCCGCCTCATTTCGCCACCCGCCCGGCCGCGGACCAAAGTGATGCCCTTCCGGCACAGGTGCACTAGGCTGACGCCGCGATCACGCCCCTCGACGGCCGTGTTCCGCTATCACCCCCGATTCGCGCTCCACAGCCAGGATCTCCGAACCGCCGCACGGCGGGGCTCGCGGGCGCGCCGACAGAGAGGACGTCGATGTCCAGCAACCATGGGGCTCGGCAGCCATGCATCGCCTGCTGATCACGGGCGCCGGCGGCCCGGCGGGAATCGCGCTCGGCGAGCAGCTGACGGCCCGGTCGAACGGCGGCGCCGCGCTGGAGTGGATCGGCGTCGACATCCAGCCCCTCGACGACGCCAACTTCCCGTGCAGCGCACTGGTGGCCCGGGCCGACGACCTCGGCTACCCGCACGACATGCGGCAGGCCATCGACCGGTTCCGGCCCGATCTGGTGATCCCGACGGTCTCGGACGAGCTGCCGCAGGCCGCGGTGCTGGCCGAGTCCCTGGGCGTCCGGTCGCCGGAGGCGGAGCGCGGGGTGATGATCTCGTCCGTCGCGGCGACCTCCATCGCCGCCGACAAACTGCTGACCATGTGGTCCCTGGAGCGGGCCGGCGTGCCGATTCCGCGCTACGCGGTGGCCACCGACTTCGCGGATGCGCAGGCGGCCCTGGCCTGGGGGGAGGGGCCGGTCGTGGTCAAGCCGCGAGTGTCCCGCGGCGGCCGCGGCGTGGTGCTGGTCGAGGACCCGGCCGACCTGGACTGGACGTCCACCGGCCCCGGCCAGATCGTGCAGACCTTCGCCGGCGGCGCCGAGTACAGCCCGCAGGTGTACCGCTCGCCGGTCACCGGCGAGTGCACCGTCGTCGTGCTGCAGAAGACCGAACTGAAGCAGGGACGCGTCGGCAACGCGGTCTCCACGATGCGCGTGGACGGTCCCGACGTGAGCGACGTGGTCGATGTCGCGATCGCCGCGGTGGAGGCGGTCGACCTGACCGGCCCGCTCGATCTGGACATCCGGCGCGACCAGGCGGGCACGCCGGTGGTGCTCGAGATCAACGCCCGCTTCGGGGCGAACTCGGCCAAGGCGCCCGAGCTGCTCGGGGCCGTGCTGGGGGAGTGGCTGGGCTGATGGCCTGGGACGTCCTGTGGGCGGTCACCACCGTGTTCGGGGTGATGATCCTGGTGGCCGCCGCGATGCGCCTCGCCCAGGTGCCGTTCGCCCTGGCGCACGCCGTCAAGTACCGAGCGCTTCCGAAGGACGCCCCGCCGCAGGCCGGCTCCATCTTCGCCTCGCCGCCGTCGGTGAGCGTCATCGTGCCCGCCTACAACGAGGGCGTCGTGCTGGAGAACTGCCTGCGCTCCATCGTCGCCAGCGACTATCCCGACGTGGAGGTCATCTGCGTCGACGACGGGTCGAGTGACAACACCTACGACCTGATGCGGCAGCTGGCCGCCGAACTGCCGGGCGTGACCGCGATGCGGCAGCAGAACGCCGGCAAGGGGGCGGCGCTCAACCGGGGGATCAAGGCGTCCCGGGGTGAGGTGCTGCTGCTGGTCGACGCCGACGGCGTCTTCGCCCGCGACACGATCACCGAGATGGTTCGCGGATTCGACGACGATCTGATCGGGGCCGTCTGCGGCGACGACCGCCCGGTCAACCTCGACCGGGTGCAGACCCGCTTCCTGGCCCTGATCAGCCACGTCGGCACCGGACTGATGCGCCGGGCGCTGCACATGCTCGGCGCCCTGCCGGTGGTCTCGGGCAACAGCGGCGCCTTCCGCCGGGACGTGCTGGACGCGACCGGGCTGCTGCGCGAGGACACCATCGGCGAGGACCTCGAACT
>JAGPGQ010000075.1 GCA_018055925.1 Micropruina sp. | reverse complement strand
GTCAGTTCGTCCACGTCGGCGATCGAGAGCCCGTCCACGGTGTGCCGCAGCACCTCGGGGGTGAACCGGCGTCCGCCGCAGGTCTCGCACACCGTCTCCTGGCCGTCCATGAACGCCAGATCGGTGTGCGTCACGCCCAGGCCGCGGCAGTCGGGGCAGGCGCCGTCCGAGTTGGCGCTGAACAGGCCGGCCGGCACGCCGTTGCGCTGGGCGAACAGTCGCCGGATGGCCGCCGCGATGCCGGTGTAGGTCACCGGCGTCGAGCGCCGGCTGGTGGCCACCGGCCGCTGGTCGATCACCACCGCCTCGTGCTGGGCCACCAGTTCGGCGGCCAGGCTCGACTTGCCGGAACCGGCCACCCCGGTGAGCACGGTGAGCACCCCGAGCGGGATCTCGACGGTGAGGCCGGCCAGGTTGTTGCGTCGCGCGTCCCGGACGGTGAGCGCGCCCCGCGGCGTCCGGGGCGCGGCGGCTACGGCCGTCTCGGCGAGGGCGATCCCGGTGGCGGTGCCGGCCCGCGCCAGGCCGGCGAAGGGTCTCTGGAACACCACCCGCCCACCGGCGGCGCCGGCGTCCGGGCCGATCTCGACGATCTGGTCGGCCGCGGCCAGCACCGCCGGGTCGTGCTCCACCACCAGCACGCTGTTGCCCTTGTCGCGCAGCCGCCGCAGCAGGGCGATCATCGAGCCCACGTCGTGCGGGTGCAGCCCGACGGTCGGCTCGTCGAAGACGTAGAGCATCTCGATCAGGCTGGAGCCCAGGTGCCGCACGGTCTTGATCCGCTGCGATTCGCCGCCCGACAGGGTGCCGGTCGGACGCCCCAGGTGCAGGTAGCCGAGCCCGATGGCGACCAGCGCCTCCAGCCGCTCGGTGAGCGCGGCCGCCACGGGCGCGACCTGCGGCGCGTCGATCGTCCGGACGAAGCCGGCGAGCTCGGCGATCTCCCAGCGAGCCAGCTCGACGATCGTCCGGCCCGCCACTCGCGCCGCCCGAGCCGCCTCGTTCAGCCGGTCGCCGCGGCAGTCGGGGCACGGCTGGGAGCGGGTGAACGCCTCGATCACGGCCCGCTTGCGGTCGGACACCTCGTCCGAGGTGCGCAGGTGGATCCGCTCGAACCGTTCCACCACGCCCTCGCCGGCGCCGTCCCCGTACAGCAGCGCGTCGCGTCGTTCCGGCGGCCAGTCGCGCAGCGGGGTGTCCGGATCGAAGGCGCCGGTGCCGGCGTACAGGTCGTACCAGTAGCCGCCGAAGCCGAATCCCGGGATCCGGATCGCGCCCTGTGCCAGGCTGCGGTCGAGGTCGAGGAACCTCTCCACCGCCGACACCACCACCTCGCCCAGGCCGGAGCAGGCCGGGCACATGCCGGCCGGATCGTTGAACGAGAACCGGTTCGACTCGCCGACGTGCGGGACGCCGAGCCGGGAGTACAGCAGCCGCAGATAGGTCCAGGCGTCGGTGATCGTGCCGACCGTCGAGCGGGCGTTGCCGCCCAGCCGCCGCTGGTCGATCACCACCACCGGCGACAGCCCGTCGATCAGCTCGACGTCGGGCCGGGTCCACTTCGGCAACCGGTTGCGGGCGAACGGCGGGAACGTCTCGTTCACCTGGTGGCCCGCCTCGGCGGCGATGGTGTCGAACACCAGCGACGACTTGCCCGACCCGGAGACGCCGGCGAAGGCCACCAGCCGGTTGCGCGGGATGTCCACGTCGAGGCCGGCCAGGTTGTTCGTCCGGGCGCCCCGGATGCGGATGATGCGGTCACTCATGGGCCGACGGTAACGGCGGCCGCGGACGGATCCTGACCGCGGTGCCGGCTGCCGCGCGGAACCTGGCCGCGGGGTAGGGTCGGCCGGGTGACGACCCGTGAACCCAGTGCGGTGGATGCCATCGCCGACGCCCACACCCTGGCCACCGCGGACCTCGACCCGGTGTTCGCCACCGAGATCGGCCTGCCGGGCTACGACCACCTGATGAGCCCCGCCGATCCCGACTTCCATGACGCCGTGGACGCGCTGAACCTGGCGACCCTGGCCCAGCTCGACGCGGTGACGCCGCGCGACGACATCGACCGGGTGACCGTGGCCGCGATGCGCGAACGGCTCGGGCTGGCGCACGAGATCCACGTCGCCGGCGAACAGTTCCGGGCGCTGAACAACATCGCCTCCCCGCTGCAGGGCATCCGGGACGTCTTCGACCTGATGCCGACCGACACCGAGGAGCAGTGGTCGGCGATCGCACAGCGGCTCGCCGGGGTACCGCAGGCCGTCACCGGCTACCTCGCCTGCCTGCGCGAGGGTGCCCGCCGGGGCAGCGTCGCGGCGGCCCTGCAGGTGCGCGAGGGCATCGCCCAGGCGGCCGAGCTGGCCGACCCGGGCTCGTCCTTCTTCACCACCTTCCACCGCGACTCCGGCCAGCCGGCCGCGCTGCGCGCCGACCTGGAGCGGGCCGGCCTGGCGGCCGCCGAGGCGTACGGGCTGCTGGAGCGGTTCCTGCGCGAACTGGAGCCGCAGGCACCGGCGGCCGACGCCTCCGGCCGGGAGCGCTACCAGCTGTGGTCGCGGGTGTTCCTGGGCGCCACCGTCGACCTCGACGAGACCTACGAGTGGGGTCTGGAGGAGCTCGCCCGGGTGAGCGCCGAGCAGGAGGCGATCATCGAACGGATCGCCGGGGCCGGCGCCACGATGGACGACGCGGTGCGCGTCCTGGACGCCGACCCGGCCCGCAAGCTGCACGGCACCCGGGAACTGCGCGAGTGGATGCAGGCGACCGCCGACGAGGCGGTGCGGCAGCTGGGCGGGTCGCACTTCGACATTCCCGACCCGGTGGGGCGGATCGAGTGCATGATCGCCCCCACCCGCAACGGCGGCATCTACTACACCGCCCCCTCGGACGACTTCTCCCGGCCCGGCCGGATGTGGTGGTCGGTGCCGCCCGGCGTCGAGGAGTTCAACACCTGGCGGGAGAAGACCACGGTCTACCACGAGGGCGTCCCCGGCCATCACCTGCAGATCGGCCAGGCGGTGTACAACCGCGAGCAGCTCAACCTGTGGCGCCGGCTGGTCTGCTGGACCTCCGGCCACGGCGAGGGCTGGGCGCTGTACGCCGAGCGGCTGATGGAGGAGTTCGGCTTCATGGACGACCTGGGCGACCGGCTCGGCCTGCTGGACGGGCAGCGGATGCGCGCCACCCGGGTGGTGCTCGACATCGGCGTCCATCTCGGCAAGCCGGCGCCGCAGCGCTGGGGTGGCGGCACCTGGGACGCCGACAAGGCCTGGGAGCTGCTGCGGGCCAACGTCAACATGGACGAGAAGTTCCTCCGGTTCGAGCTCAACCGGTACCTCGGCTGGCCCGGCCAGGCGCCGTCCTACAAGATCGGGCAGCGGCTGTGGGAGCAGTTGCGGGCCGAGTCGGCCGCGGCCGCCGGGGACGCGTTCTCGCTCAAGGACTTCCACACCCGGGCGCTCAACCTGGGCTCGCTCCCCCTGGACGTCCTGCGCGACGCGGTGCTCGCCGAGTAGCAAACCCGGTTCTGTCTTCCGGCGGTCGTCCGGCCGCTCCGGGTTGTTGCGATCGCGCGATCGACGACTGGTGTCGGGATCGGTCGGATGCTTTCGGGTTATAACCCGAAAGCATGTGTGCTGTCCTGCCAGTAGTTGTCGATCGCGCGATCGACATAGAGGATCCCGACACGCTCGACCGGCGGTGGGTCAGGGTCCCGACACGCTCGAACGGCGGTGGTCAGGGTCCCGACACGCTCGAACGGCGGTGGTCAGGGTCTCGACACGCTCGACCGGCGGGTATCAGTTGTTCAGCCAGGTGGCGAACGCCTCGGTGGTGTAGGGCCGGCCGAGGAAGGCGGCGACCAGGTCGGCGGCGTCTGCGCTGCCGCCGGGGACCAGCACGGCGTCCCGGTAGCGGGCGGCGACCGATCCGTCCAGCAGGTTCTGCCGGTCGAAGGCGCTGAACAGGTCCTTCGCGATCACCAGGCTCCACATGTAGGTGTAGTAGGCCGACGTGTACCCCTCGAGATGCCCGAAGCCGGCGTAGAAGTGCGTGCCGGGCAGCGGCGCGAGCAGGCTGTACCGCTCGTACAGCTCATGCATCCGGGCGGTCGGGTCCTCGGGCCGCTCCTGGTGGAACCGGAACGCCAGGGCCGCGTAGAACATCTGCGAGCGGGCCAGGAAGCCCTTGCCGAACTCCTCCGCGGCCCGCATCCGGGCGACCAGTTCGGCCGGGATCGGGACGTCGTCGCCGTCGGTGGCGAATCGCTGCAGCACCGACGCGTCCCAGGCCCACTCCTCGAGCAGCTGGCTGGGCGCCTCGACGAAGTCCCATTCGGTGGCGACGCCGGAGAACCGCACCCACTCCTGGTCGCCGGCCAGGAGGTGGTGGATCAGGTGGCCGAACTCGTGGAACAGGGTGACCACGTCGCGGTGCTCCATCAGGCCGCGGGGGAAGTTGCACACCAGCACCCCCTCGGGCAGCTGGCGGCCGCGGACGCCGGCGACCAGGTCGAACTGGGCGGCATGGTTGTACTTGCGTCCCCGCGGGTGCAGGTCGAGGTGGATCCGGCCCACCTGGCCGCCACCGTCGGCGAACGTGACGTCGTAGGTGGTGACGTCCGGGTGCCAGGCGTGCGCCCCGTCGGCGTCGACCCGGGTGAACCGCAGGCCGAACAGGCGTCCGGTGATGTCGAGCAGGCCGTCGTGCACCTTGCGGAACGCGAAGTAGCGGCGCACCTCGTGGGCATCGACGCCGTACTGTTCGCGCTTGATCAGCTCGTGGTAGTGCCGCCAGTTCGAGACGTCGATCACGGCCACCCCGTCCATCGCGGCCCGGGCGCGCATCACCGCCATCTCGCGCTCCCCGGCCGGCAACGCCTCCGCGGCGATGGTGTCGATGAACTCGCCGATCGCCGCCGCGTCGCCGATCATCTTCACCTCGGCGTCGTAGTCGGCCCAGCTCGGGTAGCCGAGCAGGGTGGCGAGCTCGTGCCGCAGCCGCAGCATGTCGGCCAGCACCGGGTCGTTGTCGGGCCAGGCCAGGTTGAAGAAGGTGTGGGTCACCGCCGCGCGGGCGGCGGCGTCGGTGGCGAAGCTGAGGAACGGCATCACGTCGGGGTACTCGGTGGTGATCGTGACGTAGCCCTCATCGTCGGCCGGGTGCTGGGCGACGTAGTCCTCGGGCAGCCCGGCCAGCGCCGAGAGGGGCACCCGGGTGCTGCGGCGGCCGTCCCGGATGTTGCGCGAGAACGCCTGGCACAGTTCGGTGAGCCGCCGGTCGAGCTCACGCACCCGGTCGCGGATCCCGGGTTCGCGGTCGACACCGGAGCGGTGGAACTCGAGCAGCGACTTCTCCAGCAGCCGGCGGGCACCCGGGTCGAGGCTGTCGGCCGGGACGGACTCGAGCGCGGCGTACACCTGCGGGTCGAGGTACAGGTCGGTGGAGTACCGGCGCACCTCGAGCGTGAGCGCCTCGGCCCGTTCGATCACGGCGGCGTCGGGATGCACCGACGACAGCAGGCTGGCGACCGCGGCCGCGTTGCGCAGGGCGATCGAGGCGTCGTTCCAGAGGTGCAGGATGCCGGCGTCGCCGCGGGGGGCCCGGACGAGCTCCGCGACCCGCTCCCGGGCGGTCTGCAGTTCGCCTGCTCCTCGAGCGTCCAGCCAGCCCCTCCAGTCGTCGGCGGGAAGCGTCAAAGGAACCAGATCCATGTTCGGCACCCTAACCGTCCCCTTGCGACACATGCCACCGCCAGACTTCCGGTCTTGTCGGGTCGTCATGTGTATTCCCTTGTCGGTAGGTGTTCTCTGGGCGCGAGTCGGGGTCCGTGCCGCTCCCGCCAGCGCCGCATGCCGATCAGGGCCTGGACACGGTGCCGGTGCGGCCGGTAAGGCTCCAGCAGTTCGGCCAGTCGGTGGTCGTCGATGTCGTGCCCGAGCAGGGCGTGTCCGATCTCCTTGGCTATGTGGTAGTCGCCGAAGCTCACCGCGTCGGCGTCCCCATGGGCTCGGAACCGTACCTCGGCGGAGGTCCACTGCCCCACGCCGGCGACCGACCGCAGCCGTCGGTCGGCGTCCTCTCCCGACCCGCTCAGCGTCCGTTCCAGGGCGGGTGCGACCTGGGCGCAGCGCACCAGGGTGCGCGACCGGGCCGGATCGATGTGCAGCCGCAGCCATTCCCACGACGGGATCGTCCGGACGGTCGCCGGCCCGGGCGGCACCCACAGGCGCAGGGCGGCGCCCGGCCCGGGGGCCGGTTCGCCGTGCCGCTGGACCAGCCGGCGGAACCCGCCGAACGCCTCCTGCCCGGTGACCTTCTGCTCGATCACCGCGGGCAACAGCGCCTGCCAGACCACCCCGCCGCGGCCGAGCCGCCAGTGCGGGTGCTCGGCGAGCATCCGGGCCAGCACCGGGTGGCGCGGCTCGAAACCGGCCGGGTCGTCGTCGGCGCCGAGCATCGCGGGCACCCGGTCGAGGGCCCAGTCGGCACCCTCGCCCCACGCCTCGGCACGGATCAGGCCGGTGGCCGGCACCGGTTCGACCGACAGGGTCGCCGGGCCCTGCGGGGTGAGCAGGCCGCGCCAGTGCCGGCCGCCGTCGAACCGGTAGGTCGGGTCGCCCGCCCCCTTGCGCCAGTGCGCCCAGACCTGGCCGACCGGGCAGGGCCAGGCCGGACGCCAGTCGCGCCGCCGGGGCGCGGTGCCCGGATCCGCCGTCATCGCGCCTCCCGGTGTCGCTTGCGTTCCCGGGTGCCATCCTGCCGTGCCGCACCGACACAATGGTTCGCATGCTGCTCGCCGAGCTCGTCGCCACCTCCGCCGAGGTGGCCGCCACCCGTTCGCGGCTGGCCAAGGTCGCCGCCCTGGCCGGGACGCTGGCGCGGGCCGCGCCCGACGAGGTCGAGATCGTCACCAGTTACCTCTCCGGGTCGCTGCGGCAGCGCCGCACCGGGGTCGGCTGGCGGTCGGCCCGGACCGGCGTCCAGCCGGCCCCCGAGCCCGGCCTGACCGTCGCCGAGGTGGACGCCACCTTCGAGGAACTCTCCCGGTTGTCGGGGCCGGGTTCGCAGCTGGCCCGGAAGGCCCGGCTGGACGCGATGATGGCTCGGGCGACCGCCGGCGAGCAGCGCTGGCTGGCCGGCGTGATCACCGGCGAGACCCGGCAGGGTGCCCTGGACGGGCTGATGGTGGACGCGCTGATCCGGGCGACCGGGTTGCCGGCCGCCGACGTCCGGCGCGCCGTGATGCTGGCCGGCAGCACCGGCGAGGTGGCCCGGGTGGCGCTCGCCGAGGGGGCCGCCGGGCTGGCCCGGATCGCCCTGACCGTGGGCCGGCCGGTGCGTCCGATGCTGGCGGCCGGCGCGAAGACGGTGGCCGAGGCGATGGCCGGCCTGGCCGGCGAGGTCGCGGTGGAGGCCAAGCTGGACGGCATCCGGATCCAGGTGCACCGCGACGGCGAAGCCGTCCGGATCTTCACCCGCAGCCTGGACGAGGTGACCGACCGGCTGCCCGAGGTGGCCGCCTTCGTGGCCAACCTGCCCGCCCGCCGGGCGATCCTGGACGGCGAGGCGCTCGCCCTGGCCACGGACGGCCGTCCGCTGCTGTTCCAGGAGACCGCGGCCCGGACCTCGGCGATGACGCCGTTCTTCTTCGACCTGCTCGCCGTGGATGACGAGGAACTGCTCGACCGTCCCGGGCACGAGCGGGCCGCCCGGCTGGCCGAGCTGGTGCCGCCGGAGAACCGGGTAGCGCGGATCGTCACCGCCGAGGTCCCGGCGGCCGAGGAGTTCGCCGCCGCGGTGCTCGCCTCGGGCCACGAGGGGGTGGTGGTCAAGGCCCTGGACGCCCCCTACGAGGCCGGGCGCCGGGGCTCCTCGTGGGTCAAGGTGAAGCCGGTGCACACCCTCGACCTGGTGGTGCTGGCGGTCGAGTGGGGATCCGGACGCCGCCGCGGCCTGCTGTCGAACATCCACCTGGGCGCCCGGGACCCGGCCACGGGCGGTTTCGTGATGCTGGGCAAGACGTTCAAGGGCATGACCGACGCCATGCTCGCCTGGCAGACCGAACGTTTCCTGGCCCTGGAGGACCACCGCGACGACTGGACGGTGCACCTGCGGCCCGAGCAGGTGGTCGAGGTGGCCTTCGACGGCCTGCAGCGCTCGACCCGTTACCCGGGTGGGCTGGCGCTGCGGTTCGCCCGGGTGCTGCGCTACCGCGACGACAAGACGGCCGCGGAGGCCGACACCATCGAGCAGGTGCGGGACCTGGCCATGGGTTCACAACGAGATCCCGGGTCGAGCCCGGGATGACGGAGATGTCGAGGCCCGGGATGACGGAGATGTCGAGGCCCGGGATGACGGAGATGTCGAGCCCGGGATGACGGAGATGACGTCGGCTCAGCTGCCGTACCGGGTCGGGTCCGGCCGCGGGCCCGTCCCGGCCTCGGGCTCGATCACCTCGTCCGGTTCGTCGGGCAGGAAGTCGATCGCCCCGGTGGCCTCGTCCAGGACGCCGCCGGCGATCTTCAGCCGGCCGCCGCGGGTGAGCGTGAGCAGCGAGTCGACCCGGCTCAGGCCGGCCCGCAGCGCCCGGACGTGCCCGGTGACCGGGTCGGCCGCGGTGCTGCCGGGTGCGGGCAGCGCGGTGCTGCCGGCGGCGGCCGTGGCCACCCAGCCGCCGAGCGCGCCGGGCAGTTCCGGCGTCCCGGCGGCACGTGCGTCCCGGGCCGCGGTGACGGCGCCGCAGCCGCGGTGACCGAGCACCAGCACGACGCCGACGTTGTGCACCAGGGCGGCGTACTCGACCCCGGCCAGGGTGTCGGTTCCGAGGCTCGGCCCGGCGGTGCGCAGGCAGGCGACCGCACCGGGGTGTTCCGCGAACAGTCCCTCGCCGGCCGCTCCCGGTTCGAGGCAGCCGAGCACCAGCGCGAACGGGAAGTCGGCGCGCACCGCGTCCCCGGCCGCGGCGGCCTCGCCGGCCCGGATCCGGCGGTACCGTTCGTTGCCGGCGATCAGCCGGCGCAGCGCCTGAGCCGACGGCATTCGGTGCGCCGGAAGTCCGGCGGGGCGGAGCCAGTCGGGGACGCTCGCGGGCAGGGCCATGGTCAGCGACAGTAGCGGTCGGGGGAGCCGGTGTCATGAGGGCTGCCCATTCGGTCGTCCGAACGGGCGCGATGTGCTCCGCAAGCCACGGAAACCGACATCCTATCGT
The DNA here is from genome assembly GCA_018055925.1 of Micropruina sp. Classification (GTDB taxonomy): domain Bacteria; phylum Actinomycetota; class Actinomycetes; order Propionibacteriales; family Propionibacteriaceae; genus Micropruina. The sequence continues at coordinate 5,973 of JAGPGQ010000075.1, read as the reverse complement.
ATGGAAATTGCCACAAAGTCCCTTGTCGGAGGGCATGCGGGGACGAGTCGCGACCGGCTAGGGTGAGCCATGCTCGCAGCGCTTGTGGTCGGTGGACTGGTCGCGCTGATCGCGGGCGCCGAGTTGGTCGTCCGTTACGGGTCGCTGCTCGCCCGCAAGATGGGCGTCCCGCCGATGATCATCGGCCTCACCATCGTCTCGATCGGCACCAGCGCACCCGAGCTCGCCGTCGGCATCGACGCCATGCGGGTGAACGCCGGTTCGCTGGCGGTCGGCAACATCGCCGGCACCAACATCGTGAACATCGCGCTGATCCTGGGGCTGAGCGCGATGATCCGGGCGATCGACTTCGAGCGGCGCACCCTGGTGCTCGACCTGCCCGGCATGGCGATCGTGGCGCTGCTGGTCTTCCTGTTCAGCCTGGACGGGAAGCTGGACGCCTGGGAGGGCATCCCGCTGGTGCTCTGCGCGATCGTCTACACCGTCGCCCTGGGCTGGTACACCCGGCGGGAACAGGCCCGGGGGCGGATCACGGAGTCGATCCTCGAGGCCGAGGTGGCCGAGCCGCTGCCGGGCGGACGCTGGCAGGTCGCCTGGTTCGCCCTGCTGCTGCTGGTCGGGATCGCGGTCATCGTGCTGGGCGCCGACTGGCTGGTGCGCGGGTCGGTCGACCTGGCCCGGGTCTTCGGCGTCTCGGACGCGTTCATCGGCCTCACCATCGTCGCCATCGGCACGTCGGCGCCCGAGTTGGTCACCGCGCTGGTCTCGACCCTGCGCGGCGACCGGGACATCGCCGTCGGCAACCTGATCGGCTCCAGCGTGTTCAACCTGACCCTGATCCTGGGGGTGCCGGTGCTGGTGGCGAACGGCTCCGGCCCGATCGACGACTTCCTGTTGCACATCGACCTGCCGATCATGGTCTTCGTGTGCCTGCTGTGCGTGCCGCTGTTCATCACCGGCAAGCGGCTCTCCCGCGGCGAGGGGGTCTTCCTGGTCGCGGGCTACTTCGCCTATCTGGGCTATCTGCTGGTTGCCCGCACCTGATCGACCGCGCCCGGTCGGCACGGCTAGCGTGGGTCCATGCCAGCGACGCCGAGCCCCTACCCGTCCGCCTCCAGCACCGCGGAATTCGCGGCCAACCTGGCCGCCGTCCGGGCCCGGGTGGACGCCGCGGCGGAGGCGTCCGGACGCTCGCCCGGCGAGGTCCGGCTGCTGCCGGTCAGCAAGACCGTGGCGGAGCCCCGGCTGCGGCTGGCGGTCGCGGCCGGCATGCGGCAGCTCGGCGAGAACAAGGTGCAGGAGGCGAGGCGCAAGGCCGGGAACCTGGCCGACCTCGGGTTGTCCTGGTCGGTGGTCGGTCACCTGCAGACCAACAAGGCCCGCGACGTGGCGGCGTTCGCCGACGAGTTCCAGGCACTCGACAGCCTGCGGATCGCCGAGGCGCTGGACCGCCGGCTGCAGGCCGCCGGGCGTTCCCTGGACGTCTACGTGCAGGTGAACACCTCGGCCGAGGACTCCAAGTACGGGCTGCCGCCGGAGGAGGTGCCGGGCTTCCTGGCGAAGCTGCCCGGCTACTCGTCGCTGAACGTGCAGGGCCTGATGACGCTGGCGGTGTTCAGCTCCGACCTGGACCGGGTGCGGGCGTGCTTCGTCCGGCTGCGCGAGCTGCGCGACCGGGCCCGGGACGCAGGCCTGATCGGCCCCGGCGGGCTCTCCATGGGCATGTCGGGCGACTTCGAGCTGGCGGTCGCCGAGGGGGCCACCTGCGTCCGGGTCGGGCAGGCGATCTTCGGGGCCCGCACGCTGAACGAGGAGCACTACTGGCCCGGAGGTCCGGCCGGTGCGTGAGCGGTCAGGTCGAGCACCAGGCCGCGCAGCTGGTAGCCCTCGATCAGGTTGTCCCAGCCGATCGCCGGTTCGGCCGCGATCCGGGGGTGCAGCGCCAGCAGCCGGGTGAGCAGCAGGTCGGTCTCGAGCAGCGCCAGCGGCTGGCCGGGGCAGCGGTGGGCGCCGTCGCCGAAGCTGAGCCCGGCGGCGTTCACCCCGGGACGAAGCGGACGGCCCGGGCACAGATCGAGCGGGTCGGCGCCGACCGCCTCGGGGTCGGCGTTGGCCGCCCGGACGCACACGTCGACCAGGTCGCCGGGCGGGATCGTCCAGGACCGGTCGCCGTCGGTCACCTCGACCGCCTCGGTGGTCCGCCGGTACAGGTGACCGACGACGGGTTCCAGCCGGATCACCTCGTTCAGGATCGCGAACCGCTCGGGTTGGCCGGCCACCTGGTACCGCTCCGACAAGGCGGGATGCCGCATCAGGTGCCAGGCGCACATCACGATGAACTCGCGGGTGGTGACCATGCCGGCAGTGCCGTAGGTGACGCACTCGACCAGGATGTCGGCGTCGGTGTAGCCCTCGTCGAGCAGGTGGCTGATCACGTCGTCGCGGCGCCGCCGGCGGCGCGACCGGATCGCCGGCCGGACGTCCGCCAGGTAGAACCGGCCGATCGGCACCAGGGCGTTCACCGCCGCCCTGGCCCACATCGCCGGGGTGCGGCCGAAGTCGGGCCGGGTGACGTCCAGCGGGGGCTGGTTGAAGAAGCTCACCAGGCGGCGGGCCATCCGCGGCACCGGGGCGTGGGTCAGCCCGACCACCTCGGCGGTCACCTCGACGGTGTAGCGCAGCGCCACCTCGTCCAGCCGGCAGGCGCCGGCGGCGACCGCCTCGGCCAGCAGCCGGTCGGCGCAGGCCGCCGCCCGCGCCGCGTACCGCTCCTCGACCACCTTCGGCGCGAAGAACCGGGCCACCTTGCTGCGCTGCTCGTCGTGCAGCGGTCCGTCCGAGACCAGGATCGGGTGGTGCCGCAGGTACCCCTTCGGGATCGCCTCGGCGGTGAACCCGGCCTGGGTGGTGGCCCGGCGGGCGCGCAGCACCTGCCGGGCGGCGGCCAGCGAACGGATCCGCCAGACCCGCGGCGCGCGCTCCACCCGCGGTGTCTCGCGCTCCCCCGGCCGGACGGCCCGCCGCCGGCCCGTCCCGGTCATCGCCGCCCCGCAGACCCCGGCGCGGTTGTCCCGGCGGCGACGGCCTGCAACGATCGCAGGAGTCGAAGGGGGCCGGGATGGACGCAGCCGAGGACGGTGCCGGCCTGGCCGGCGCCTTCGACCGGGCGGCCCGCCGCTACGACCTGCTGACCGGGCTGAACCCCGGCTACCACCGGCACCTGGACGCCGCCGCGCGCCGGCTGGCGCGACACCTCGGCCCCGCGGTGGGGCTGCTGCTCGACCTGGGCTGCGGCTCGGGTTCGTCCACGGTCGCCCTGCAGCGCCACCTCCGGCCCGCCCGGACGATCGGCGTCGACGCCTCCGCCGGCATGCTCGCCCGGGCACGGGCCAAATCGTGGCCGGCGGGCACCGAGTTCCACCACCTGCCGGCGCAACGGCTCGCCGACCTGGACCTGCCGCCGGCCGACGGCGCGATGGCCGCCTACCTGCTGCGCAACCTGGACGTCGCCGACCGGGACGCGGTGCTGGCGGCCGTCCGGACCGGGCTGCGGCCGGGCGGCTGGCTGGTGATCCAGGAGTACTCGGTGGCCGGACGACGCTGGGCCGGCGTGGTGTGGACCCTGGTCTGTTGGCTGGTGGTGATCCCGCTGAGTTGGCTGGTGCGCGGCTCGCCGCGGCTCTACCGCTACCTGTGGCGCAGCGTCCGGGACTTCGACAGCACCGCGGTGCTGCACGATCGGTTGCGGCGCGCGGGTTTCACGGCGATCGAGCAGCACCGGGTGACCGGCTGGCAGCGCGGGATCCTGCACACCTTCCTGGCGCGGCGACCCGACCACGACTGAGTTCATCGGGCGGCCAGGTCCTCGGCGACGTCCCGGGCCGCGGCCGCGATCCGGTGGCCCAGCCGGCGGCAGCCGGGCGGGGCGAGGTGCTGGAACTGGCCGCCGACGGCGAGCGGCACCCCGGGATGTTCCGTGGCCAGCAGCGCGGCGAGCGTCCCGAACCTGCGGGCGTCGGCCCGGCGGTGGATCGCCGCGACACTCATCGCGGCCCCGGTGGTGGTGACGGCGTCCGCCCAGGCCGGCGGCGGAACGTCGGAACCCAGGTAGATGGTGGCGACCCCGACCCGGCGCAGCGCCACCGCGAAGGCCATCAGCCCGAGTTCGTGGCCGATGCCGGAGGGTGCGCCGACGATCACCGGTGGAGTCGGCGGGTTCGGCCCGACCGCGTCGAAGGCGGCCGCCAGCCGGCGCAGCACCACGTTGGCCAGCAGGTGCTCGCCGGCCACCGAGATCGTGCCGGACGCCCACGCCGTCCCGACCCGCACCAGGGTGGGCATCAGCCAGTCGTCGACCACCGCCTCGTAGCTGCGCAGCGCGAACTCTTCGTCGATGATCCGCTTGGCGACCGTGGCGTCCAACCGGCCGAGTGCCGCGACGAGTTCGGCGGTCGAGTCCGGTTCACCGGGTGGCGCGGAATCCGCCAGCCGGCGGACCTCGTCGGAGGCCTCCCGCGGGGACAGCCCGGTGGAGACCAGGTCCTTCATCGTCCGGATCCGGTGCAGCACGTCGTCGCCGTACACCCGGTAGCCGCCGCGCGTGCGCGAGGGCTGGAACGCTCCGTAGCGGCGCTCCCAGGCCCTCAGCGTGTGCTCGGCCACCCCGGTGAGCCGCGCTGCCTGACTGATCGTGACCATCTCGCCGGTGAGTCTAGGGTCCGCGGGCGCCGTGCGGCGATGATCGCGGCTCAAAATGTGCAATGTTGTCGCAGAAACTTGTCCAAGGTTGCGGCATAGGGCACTCTCGGTGTTCAGTGCCGGCGCGATGCGATGGGAGCAAGCTTTGACATCGACCCCAACCTGGCGCGCGGGCCTCGTCACGGCCTGCGCCGTGGTCATGGTGCTGGGCACACTGGCCGGCTTCGGGCTGCTCGGCACCCGCGTCGAGGAGTCCTCCGGCGGAGCCTTTGCCGCCGATGCCACCCTGGTCACGCCGGCCGGGCCGGCGTTCTCCCTCTGGTCGCTGATCTACCTGGGCCTGCTCGGCTACGTGGTCTGGCAGTGGCGGGCGGGCGCGTCCCGGCGCGCCGCCCGGATCACCGGGCCGGCCGCGGCCTCGATGGTGCTCAACGCGCTGTGGCTCGGCGTGACCCAGGTGGGCTGGCTCTGGCCGAGCGTGGTGGTGATCCTCGCGCTGGCCGTGGTGCTCGGCGTCCTGGTCCGGCGCCTCGGCGAGAGCCGGCCCGCCTCCCGGGTCGAGACGGTCGTCGTGGACGGCACCTTCGGCGTCTACCTCGGCTGGGTGAGCGTCGCGAGCGTGGCCAACGTGACCGCCGTGCTGGTCGCCGGCGGCGTCGATCCCGGACCGGCCTGGTCGACCGTGCTGGCCGTCGCCGTCCTCGGCGTCGCGGCGCTGCTGGGGGCGTGGTTCGCCGTGCGCCTGGGGGGCCGCTGGGCGATCGCCGCCGCGATGGCCTGGGCGTTGGGCTGGATCGCGGTGGGCCGCCTGTCCGGCGAACCCGCGTCGCTGCCGGCCGCCGCCGCGGCGGTCCTGGCGGGGCTGGCGATCCTCGCGGTGACCGCGGTCGTCCGGGCCCGCGGACCGGCGCCGTCCGGCCAGCGATCGGCGGCCGAGCCCGCGAGGGACGCCTCATGAGCCTGCCCACCCGTGCCGACCGGCACGCGCCAGCCCTCGCCCCGGCCGACACCAGCGACGCCGAGACCGTGGACGCCGTGCTGGCCCTGGTCGAGGACACCCTCGACGAGTTGACCGGCCAGTGGCGCGCGCTGGCCGGCGACGACGCCCCGGGGCGCGGCGCGCTGCACACCGATGCGATCCTCGCGGTGCTGCGCGACTTCGCCGCCACCCCGGGCAAGGTGCTGCGGCCCCGGATGGCGCACTGGGGCTGGGTGGCGGCCGGCGGCCTCGACCACGGCCGCGGGCACGGCGACCTGGTCCGGGTCGGCGCGGCG
>JAGPGQ010000292.1 GCA_018055925.1 Micropruina sp. | reverse complement strand
GTGACAAGGCATGCAAGGGCCGCCACCAACGGCCCTTGCATGCCTTGTCACGGGCCGGTCGAGGGCCGTCGCCACGGCCGGACGGACGCCCGATTACCATGGCGCTGGACGTTGCAGCGGCGTCGATGCGAAGCGGAGGGTGCACGTGGCCGAACCGACCTGGATCGACCGGCACGTGCCCGGACGCCACGGCGAGGTGCGGGTCCGGGAATACCGGCCCGCCGGCGATCCGATCGGGCCGCGACTGGTGTGGGTGCACGGGGGCGGCTGGGTGGTCGGCACCCTGGACGACCCCGAGTCACACGCCGTCGGCATGGCCGTGGCGGGCGCCGGGTATCCGGTCACCAGCGTCGAGTACGGGCTGGTGCCGATGTTCTCCGCCGTCGGCCCGCTGCGGCTCAAACCGTCACCGTTCCGCTACCCGGTCACCCAGGACCAGGTGATGGACGCCTGGCTGGACGCCCAGCGCACCCACGACGAACCGATGTGGCTCGGTGGGGCGAGCGCCGGGGCCTGCCTGGCCGCCGGGGTCGCGCTGCGGCTGCGCAACGGGGAAGGTCCGCCCCCGCTGGGCCTGGCGTTTTTCTACGGCCTGTTCCACGGTGTGTTGCCGGCGGTCTCCCCGGCGTTGCGCCGTCGCCTGTTCGGGCTGTCCGATCTCCGGGTGGTGCAGGAGCTGGTGCGCCGTGCCGCGGTGAACCACGCCGGCTCACTGGAGCACCTGGACAACCCGCACGTGTTCCCCGGCATCGGCGATCTCGCCGGGCTGCCGCCGGTGCACCTGCTGAACGCCGACCGCGACATGCTGCGGGCCTCGGCCGAGAACTTCGCCCATCGGCTCACCGAGGCGGAGGTGCCGCACGAGGGCTGGTACCTGCCCGGCACCTCGCACGGCTTCCTGGCGCTACCCGACTCGGACGCCTTCTCCGCCGGCACCCGGGCCCTGTCCCGCTGGCTCGCCGGCGCCTGACCCACAGCCGGGGTGCCGGTTCGGAGGCGACGTCATCCCGGGCTTGCCCGGGATCCCGGTCGGCGATCAGTTTCTTAGGGTTGGAGATCCCGGCGTTCGCCGGGATGACGGGTGGCCGGAGTGCCGGGCTCGGCGGGTTCGGGTGCCGTGCCGGCTTGGGGGCGACGTCATCCCGGGCTTGCCCCGGGATCCCGGTCGGTGAGCAGTTTCTTGGCGTTGGAGATCCCGGCGTTCGCCGGGATGACGGGTGACCGGGAGGACGGGGGCCGAGAGGACGAGAGAAGCTCAATCCAGTGGTGGCAGCGGCTTCTGATACACCCAGGCGTCGATCAGGCCCGTCAGGTCGACCCGGCTGAACCGGTGCAGGTGCGCCACGAACGCCGCCGTGGTGACCGTCGACCAGCGGTTCTCGGTCGTCCATTCCCGAAGCATCGGGAAGAACGCCTCACCCAGCGCGGTCCGCAGCGCGTGCACGGTCAACGCGCCCCGCTTGTAGACCCGGTCGTCGAACATCAGGTCGCGCCCGGGGGCACCCAGCACCAGATCCTGCGGCAGGGCGGCCAGGCGGGCGTGATGATGCGCCGCATGCTCGGCCACCGTCCTGCCCCCGGACGCCTCCGACCACAACCACTCGCTGTAACAGGCGAACCCCTCGTGCAGCCAGATGTCGGCCCAGTCGGCGACGGTGAGGCTGTTGCCGAACCACTGGTGGGCGAGCTCATGGGCGACCAGCCGCTCGTTCTCCCAGCCGGCGGCGACGTGGTTCACGCCGAACGTCGACAGCGTCTGGGCCTCCAGCGGGATCTCCAGCTCGTCGGGGGTGATCACCGCCCGGTACTCGGTGAACGGGTAGGGCCCGAACAGCTCGGCGAACGTCGCCACCATGTCGGCCTGCCGCGCGAACGCGGTGCCCCGCCCGGGCGTGACCCCGCGCGGATGCACCAACTGCACTCCGTCGACCAGGTCGGTGGTGGTGTACCGGCCGACGTGCAGCACCGCCAGGTAGGGGGCCATCGGTTCGGTCTGCCGGTAGTGCCAGGTGGTCCGTCCGGCCCGCCTGGCCCGCTCGGTGAGCACCCCGTTGGCGACCACCCGGTAGGCGTCCGGCACGGTCACCGCGAACCGGTAGCTCGCCTTGTCGTCCGGACGGTCGTTGCACGGGAACCAGGACGGCGCCCCGCACGGTTGCGCCGCGACCAGCGCGCCGTCGTCCAACTCCTCCCAGCCGACCGGACCGAACACGCTGGGCAGTGGACGGGGCTTGCCGGCGTAGGCGATCTCGACCCGCAGCCGGGCCCCCGGCCTAGCCGGGCGAGCCAGCACCACCCGCAGCTTGCGGTCCCGGTGGACGAACCTGGCCGGCGGCCGGCCGTCCACCTTCACCCGCGACACCGACAGCCGGTACAGGTCGAACTCGAGCTGATCCAGCTCCACCGCGGGCTCCACCTCGAGCACCGCCCGGCCGCTCAGGTGGTTCGTGGCCACCTTGTACTCCAGTCGCAGGTCGTAGCAGCGGACGCTGAACCGCGGATCCCCATGGCCGGGGACGTAGGGGTCAGCAGCAGCCATCATTCCTCCGTTGCGGGTTCGGACGCGGGCCAGGGCGCGATCGGGTTGCCGATCCATCGAGTCTTGTCAGGCACCGATTCGCCGCGCATCACCAGGGACACCGGGCCGATCGTAGCGTGTCGTCCGACGGTCGCCGCCGGCAGGATCACACTGTTCGGCCCGAGCGTCGCCCCGGCCCGCAGGGTGACCGTGTCCATGCTGAGCACCCGGTCGTGGAACAGGTGGGTCTGCACCACGCAGCCGGCGTTCACCGTGACCCCGGCGCGCAGGTCGATCAGGTCGGCCTCGGGCAGCCAGTAGGTCTCGCACCAGACTCCCTGACCAACCTTGGCGCCCATCGACCGGAACCAGGCGTTCAGTGCCGGCGTGCCCATCGTCGGGTGCGCGAACCAGGGCGCGGCCAGCAACTCGACGAACATGTCGGCCAGCTCGTTGCGCCATACCAGCGAGCTCCACAGCGGGTGATCGGACGGTCCCAGCTTGCCCAGCAGCAACCACTTCGCGGCGGTTGCGGACGCGGCGGCCAGGATGCCGCCGATGCCCAGCACCACCCCGGACAGCAGCGCGGCCAGCCACCAGCTGCCGTGCGCCAGCCCGACCAGGGCGGCCACGCAGAGCACCGTCAGGGCCGCCAGGGTGAGCGGGGCGATCAGCCGGCAGACGTCGATGATGGCCCGGGCCAGCTTGAGCCCGGTGGTGGGCGCGTAGGTGCGCGACTGGTCACCGGTGGCCGCGGTGCGGCGCAGCTTGGTCGGCGGGGAGCCGATCCAGGACGTGCCGCGCTTCGCCCGGGCCCGTGCCGGTGCCGCCGACAGCACCGCGACCAGGCCGCCCTTGGGCACCTTGCGCCCGGGCGCGGCCATGCCGGAGTTGCCGACGAAGGCGTGCTTTCCGATCCGGACCTCCTCGATCCGCAGCCAGCCGCCGCCCAGCTCGTAGCCGCCGATCAGGGTGTCGTCGGCCAGGAAGGCGCCGTCGGCGACGGTGACCAGCTTCGGGATCATCAGCACCGTGGACGCCTCCACCTCCTTGCCGATGGTGGCGCCCAACGCCCGTAGCCAGACCGGGGTCGCGAAGCTGGAGTAGAGCGGGAACAGCCAGGTGCGGGCCTCGTCCAGCACCCGGATCGTCGACCAGGCCTGCCACGCGATCCGCGACTGGACGGGATGGTGCCCGGCTCTCAGGTCGATGCCGAGCAGCCGCACCAGCCCCCAGATCAGGACGGCCAAGGTCAGGTAGCCGACCAGCACCGCGGGCAGCAGCCGGGACAGCACGGCGACCAGGGCGCCGCCGACCGAGGTGCTCGCCGCGAGCGCCGGCCACACCACGGCGAACCCGGCCAGCGTCGCCAGCAGCGGCAGGCCGGCGATCAGGACGCCCATCGCGGCGTAGCCGATCAGCCAGAACGGGTTGTTCCGCGGCCGTTCCGGCCACGGACCCCGCGCCTGGTCACGCACCTTGACCGCCGGCGAACCCGACCAGTACTCGCCGGCACCGACCGCGCCGAACACCGCCGATCCGGGCGCGATCTCGGCGCCGGCGCCGACGTCCGCGCCGGCGCACAGGGTGCTGCGGGCCCCGATCCGGGCACCCTTGCCGACCCGGATCTCGCCGATGATCAGCCGGTCACCGTCCAGCCAGTGGCCGGTCAGGTCGACCTCGGGCTCGATCGAGCAGGCCTTGCCCAGCCGCAGCAAACCGGTCACCGGCGGCGCGCTGTGCAGGTCGACATGCCGGCCGATCCGGGCGC
>JAGPGQ010000074.1:6559-15207 GCA_018055925.1 Micropruina sp. | reverse complement strand
CGGCCAGCGCCCCCCGATCGAGCTCGGCGGCCTGCACGTGGGTGACGGTGGCGTCGGGGCGCTCGGCGACGGCCCGGTCGACCAGGGCTCGCACGGCTCGCTCCGCGAGCAGGGACTCCGGGCCTTGGATCAGAGTCGCGGTGGCGAACGTCGAGGTCACGTGGTTCAGCATGCCAGGCCGCACCGACATCCGGTCCGGGCAGCCACATGCGACCCGGGCGGCGCGGGCTCAGCGCTGCGTCGTCACAGTGAATGTCTCTCCCGCGCGGCCGATGGCGATCGAGCCCTGGGTGTCGGTCCGGACGACCCGCATGCCGAGCTGGTGCACGGCCCGCTGAGTCGAGACCGCCGGATGCCCGTAGTCGTTGTCGACGCCCGCGCTGAACACGGCGATCCGGGCGCGGGTCGCCGCCAGGAACTCGGGCAGCTGATCGCTGGAGCCGTGGTGCGGCACGAGCAGCACGTCCGCGCTCAGGTCGGCACCGACGGTCAGCGCGTGCCGTTGGCCGTCGGTCTGCACATCGCCGGGCAGCAGGACGCGCAGTCCGCCGACGGTGGCCCGCAGCACCAGCGATCCGTCGTTCTCCCCCGCGGATTCGCCCTCGTCCCGGCCGGACGGCGGGTGGTCGTCCGCCTCTGTCGGCACGCCCGCGGACCGGACGGCCACTACCTCCAGCAGCACCTCCCCCACCTGGATCTGCGATCCGGTCGCCACCTCCTGCAGTCCCCCGGGAGCGGCCTGCTCGGCGAGTGCCCGGCCCTGGACGGGTGTCTTGGCCGCCGACGCGACGACCACGGTTGGCACGTCGGATGAGATGGCGGCCGGCGTTCCGGTCACATGGTCGGCGTGAAAGTGGGTCAGGGCCACCAAGGGCACCCTGGCGACTCCCAGGCCGGTGAGGCAGCGGCGCAGTGCCGCCGGGTCGGGGCCCGTGTCGACCACCACCGCGGAACCGTGCCCGGCCCACAGGACGGTGGCGTCCCCCTGACCGACGTCGCAGAAGGCGACCGCCCACTGACCGGGCGGCCAGCCGGGGGGCAACGGCGGTCGCAGCAGGACGGCGACCAGGCCGGCCGCAACTCCGGCCGAGAGCCACGGGCTGCGCAACAGCCGGGGCATCACCAGGACCAGCCCCAGGCAGCCGGCCAGCACCACCAGGACACCCGGTGGACCTGTCGGCCACGGCAGCGCCGCACTCGGGAACAACTCACCCAGCCGGGCGATCCAGCACAGGCCCTGGGCGCACCAGCCCGCGGCCGCACCGAACAGTCCCGCGAGCCACGGCAGCGGCAGCGCCAGTGCCGCGGCCAGGAACCCCAGTACGGTCGCCGGGCCGACCAGGGGCCCGGCAACCAGGTTCGCCGCCAGTCCGGCCAGGCTGACCTGCCCGGACAGCCAGGTAACCAACGGCTGGGTCGCCAGCTGGGCCGCCAGCGGAGTGGCCAGGCCCTCGGCCAGGGCGCGTGGCATCCGGCGGGCCAACAGGTCGGTCCAGGCCCGCGACCACGCCACGATGCCGGCGCTGGCCAGGACCGACAGCGCGAAGCCGGCCGATCGGGCCATCACGGGTTCGACGAAGACGATCACGATCACCGCCACGCAGAGGGCGCGAACGGCCTGGCCGCCGGCACCGGCCGCTCCGAGCGCGACCAGGCCGACCACCCCCATCGCGGCCGCCCGCACCACGCTCGGCTCGGAGTGGCACAACAGCACGAAACCGACCACGCCGACGCCGAGCAGGCCCCGCAGCCACCAGCCGGTCAGCCCGCACCACCGCGCCATCGTGCCGAGGAACGCCAGCAGAAGGGTCAGGTTGGCGCCCGAGACCGCGGTCAAGTGCGTGAGACCGGTGATCCGGAAGCGTTCGGTGAGGTCCTCGGGCATCCGGGACACGTCGCCGACGACGAGCGCGGGGACGAGCGCCCGGGGTTCGGCGTCCAGTCCGGAGACGCTGGCCCGCAGCCCGGCGCGCACCCGTTCGACGGCCTCGTCGGCCCACCCGGGTGGCGCCACGATCACCGGCGGCTCACGGGCCCGGACCCCAACGACGACCGTGTCCCCCGGTTCGGCGGGCGACAGCCGGACGGTCGCCCGCACCCGGGTGCCCGGGGTCAGCGCCGACCAGTGCGCCATCGCGTCGCCGCTGGCACTCACCCGGACGAGGGCCCCACTGGTGAATTGCTGGCCGCGGGCCTCGATGCGTTCCAGCCGTGCGGCGCTCAGCCACCACGCGGGTCGGACCCCCTCGGCCTGCCCCGTCCGAGGCATTCCGGTCACGACAAGCTCGGCGACCCCGACGGCCTGCGCGTCCGCGAGGGTGACCAACTGATCCTGCTGCTGCCACCACCAGCGGGCCCAACCGACCAGCATGCAGCCGGCCACCACCAACGCCACGGCGCCGTAGCGCCATGACCGGCGCCGCCGTCCCCAGGCGCCCAGGCCGGCCGCGAACGCCGCGCCCAGGATCAACCACCGAGGCTCGCCCGCGGTGGCCACCCACATGCCCAGCCAGGCGGCGGCGGCCGCCGGCACCAGGCGTAGGTCGATCCGGGGCCGGATGACCGGATCGGCGTCGGCGTTCGGCTCGCCGCCCCGCCCTCTCGGCCCGGCCACCTCAGACCCGCACGTGCTTGGCGAGTTCGGCGTAGGTCTTGGGGCCGATGCCGTCGATCTCCTGCAGTTCGGTGACCGCGCGGAACCGGCCGTTGGCCGACCGCCAGGCCAGGATCTTCTGCGCCGTGACCGGCCCCACGCCCGGCAGCGCATCAAGCTGTTCGAGGGTGGCGGTGTTCAGGTCGACCTTCGCGCCGGCCCCGGCCGTCCCTCCGCCGGCGCCGTCGGCTCCGCGCACCTGGCTGGTGCGCCGTCCGATGACGATCTGCGCACCGTCGGACACCGGCGCCGCCAGGTTCAGATCGCCCACCCGGGCTCGACCGGTCAGCCCGCCCGCGGCCTTCAGCGCGTCCTGCACGCGGGCGGTCTGCGGCAGCTTCACCACACCGGGCCGGCGTACCTCGCCGAGCACGTGGACCAGGATCGTGGGCACCGCGGACGGCGCCTGTGATGCCGGTTTCGGTGCGCTCACCTGGACCGAGGGCTGGTCGGCAGCCACCGCCACCGGTGTCGTCCGCGCCTGCAGCAGGCTGTGCCCGCCCCACAGGCAGCCGGCCAGCACGATGATGCCGACGACCACCAGATGCTCCCGGACGAACTGGCGGGCCCGGGGCCCGAGCTCACCCAACCGCCATGACCGCTCGGCGGGCGGGCTGCCGGCCGGGTCGGCGTCGTCGTCGGGGTCGGCCGGGCTGTACGAATCCGCAGGGCTGCCCGCCCTCGGCCGGGACGGTGCGGGCTTCGTCGGCTGGGGCGCCAGATAGTCGTCCGGGGCGTCCGCGCCCGCGGGTGGTTCACCCGCGGCACGCCGCGGCGGAACGTCGACCAGCAGCGCCTCGAGTCGCTGCCGGACCACCTCGGACAGGTCATCGGCCGCGCGTTTCCGCTTCATACCCTCACTGTGGGCACCAGCACCGCAATGTGGTCAGATTCGAGTGCGGCTGTGGATGGCGCGATCCCTGGCAGGGAGAGAACCCAGGGGAGACTCCGCTTCGCACGTCATGCTCGAAACCCACTGATGGTGGCCGATGGCTTCCTCGCTGATCGAGCCGGGCGAGACTCGTCCGGCCGGAGTGGCCGACGTGGGGCTTCGGTCCGCGAGACCGGCGAGGCCGGGGAAGAAGATGGACTAGGCGAGGCCAGGAAGGAGATGGGAGATGGGCTACCAGGAAAGTCCGCCGCCGATCCCTCCCGCCAGAGCTTCGACGTTCACCCGGCAGGACCTGGGGCAGACCAGCGGTCCTCCGGTGCGATCGAGCGTTCGGCACGTCCCGGGAGGAGGAATGGTGGGCCCATCCGAGGCCCGGCAGCGTTCAGAAAGGGGGGCTTGGCGCCCCCATCGTCATCGGTGCGGGGACAGCCTCCGGAGCCCGATCGGGCACGGGCCCCTGGACGATCGGGCACGGTTCCGGGGCCCCGCTCCGGGACGATAGGCCGTTCTCACGATCCAGCCCTGGACGGCCGGGCGGCGGTTCCCGCGAGACCTTCTTGCATCCGTCGTACGGGGCGGCCCACATCAGGGACCAGGACTGTCTCTCCCTTCGTTCACCTGAACCGGAAGGAGAACCGTCCCCATCATTCAGTTGCCGGCCGCGCGACGGCGGTCCCTTCGCTCGCATCCCCTGTCACAGTCTCGGCATCGCAACACGCTGTTGGCTTCGAGACACCGTTTCGCGCGGGGACCCGAAAGCGTGTCCCCCGACCGGGCGTCCTGTTCCGATGACGAGATCGTGACGCGTCCAAGACGATCGCCAAGCATCTATCGGGCCCGGCGGACCACCGACAGGACGGCCCGGCTGCCAGGTGGCCCCATGCCACCACCGCAACCCACCCGACCCGCACAAGACCGGGCTCCAATCTGGCCCGCTGGAGGACGTACCAGAATGCACGCGCGCTCGAGTCAGGCGCCTCCGCTACCCAACCTCGTCGCCGACCTGGTCAGCACCGCTCTCACCTGGCCCGCCGGCGACCTCGTCGGCGTCCTCCTCCAACAGCATCCGCAGCCGCTCCCGCAGCACGGGCCACTCGCTCGGTGGCAGGACGGCGGCGTTGATGTTCTCCAGCAGCGGCTTCAGTCCGGGCTCGAGTCCCAGCGCGTCCAACTCCTCCAGGCACACCGATTGCAGGCCGCCGTCGCCGCTCACCCAGGCGGCCAGAGCGAGAATCGCCAACGGCTGCTGCTGGGTGCCGTGGGGACAGCTCTGGACGACCCGGCTCCACAACCTCACCCAGGCCGATGCGGCGAACGTCTCCAGCGACAGCACCGCGGCGTCGCGTGCATACGGGTCGTTGATCAGGGCACCCAGCCAGGCCAGCTCCCGAGGGTCGAGAGCCTCCGGGTCGTGCAGGCCCGCATGGATGGCTGCCAGCAGGGCGGCCGGACGGTCCTCCGAGGAGACCCGCTGATACCGCAGGCAGGCGTCGGCGTAGGCGTCCTCGACCTGGGATCGGTGACGGGGGTCGGCGCGGAGCCCACGGCTGAGTTCGGAGCGGCTCCGCCGGGCCTGCAGGCCGTGCACGGTCGCCTCCGCGGCGCTCGTGGTGGCGGCCGGATCGTAGGGGAACCACTCCGCCCAGTCGCCGACCCGGTAGCGCCCACCGCTGACGCAGATCGGCTCGAACGCCAGGTTGCCCTGCAGGTGATCCCGTCCGCGGATCAGCACCTCGGTGCAGGACGACTCGTCGGACGCATAGCCCACGATCCAGACCAGCGATTGTGGAAAGCGGGCCAGCACCCTGCCGATCAGCAGTTCCACGTGCCCGGCCGGGAGCAGGTCCTCCAGGTCGGCGCGTGCCGTCAGTTCGACGATGCCGTCGACGACGGCCACCAGGACCACCGACTCGGACGGGTGGAAACCCAGCAGATGCGGAATGATGCCCAGCATGTCGTCGACGTGATGGACCCGGGTCACGGGAATGGAAGGTCTCGTCATACCCTCATTCACCGTCCGGCATCGTCGAAGTGTTCAGAATCGTCTGCAATGATCACCGGGTCTGTGGGGAACTCCGGCCGGGTAGCCTGTGGTCGATGACGAACACTCCCGGCAACGGTTGGCCCGGCGCACCCCCGCCGCAGGGCCCCGGTTCGACGCCGTCCGGCTGGGGAGGCACTCCGTGGAATCCGGCCCAGGGCCAGCCGAACGGTCCGGGTCGGCCCGGCGGCCATCCGTATCCACAACAGCACGGGCACCAGATGCCGCAACCCAACCCGGCCCAGCCGTCGACTCCCGGTTTCGATCCCCGCCGCGCCCTGGGTGAGCCGGCGCCGCAGTCCCGCTCGATCGGCGAGTTCGCCCCGCCGCCGAACCGGACGCCACTGTTGATCATCCTGGTCGCCCTGATCACGCTGGTGCTGGTGATCGCCGGTGGCATCTTCATGAGTTCCCAACCGGTCGCGGCACCGAGCGCGAGCCCCACCCCGTCCGCCAGCGCGCCGACCGGGCCGGGGCACCCGTTCACCACCCAGGACGGCCGGTTGAGCGGTCGCTGGGAGATCCTGCGCCAGACCTGGACGGACGAGGGCCTGCAACTGCAGGTGCGGGTGGCGTCGGATTCGGGCGCGATCCCGTTCGGCTTTCTGGCCTTCTCGAACGCCTCCACGGAGGTCTACGAACCGACCAGCAGCCCGCTCTCACCCGACATCCAGACCGGGACGGCGCGGCCGTCCTCGGACGTGGTCGGGTACGTCTTCTTCCCGCTCTCCAAGGGCGACGCCACGATCATCCTGACCAGCGGGACGGGCCGCCAGATGTCGGCCCTGCCGGTCAAGGGCTGATCGCTCAAGGACTGACCGGATCGGCCATCGGGGACTCGCTCGCCGGATAGTCCCGGCTGTGCGGACGGGCGGCGTCCGGATGATGCTTGGACAGCACCACCACACCCCAGACCGCGAGCACACCGGCCAGCGCCATGCCGACCCCGGCCAGCGGCGTGATCCGGACCCCCTCGCCGAGCACGACCAGGCCGAAGGTGACCGCGACGATGGGGTCGGTGGTGGTCATCGAGCCGACGGTGATCTCGGCCGGCCCGTTGGCCAGCGCCTGCTGCACCATGAAGCCGCCGACGCCGTACGAGATCACCAGGAACGGTGCCACGATCCAGAAGATCGGCTGGGAGTGGAAGCCCTCCTGCTTCATCACCTCGGAGGTGGCCTTCACCATGCCGGCCGACAGGCCGTAGAAGAAGGAGCCGCCCGAGGCCCACATCAGGCAGCGATAGCGCACCGGGCCCTTCCAGCCGAGCAGCCCCAGCACCACGCCGACGGCGCAGATCACCGTGCAGCCGACGGCGATCGCGACCGGGTCGAGCACGGTGTGCTCCGAGGCCGCGCTGGCCGACAGCAGGGTGAACAGCACGATGCCGGCGATGGTCATCGCGACCGCCCCCCACATGGCGCGGGTGATCGTGTGCCGATGGATCCGCGCCGCCATCAGGACGGCCCAGGGCACGGCCAGGATGCCGACCGGCTGCACGACGGTGACCGGCGCCATCATCAGCGCCACGATGTGCGAGGACGCACCGATGAAGATGGTGAACAGCCCGAGCAGCCACATCGGCGTCCGGATCAGCTTCCACAGCTGGCGCAGGTTCATCGCACGGTTCTCGGCGTCCGGATCGACCAGCCGTCCGACGGCGAGATGCTGCATCGTGGAACCACCGGCATAGGCCACCGATGAGCCCACCACGATGGCGATGGCCAACGGGATGTTCTGGTCGAACAGGGAAAATCCGGGTCCGGACAGCGGCAGCATCGGCGTCCAATCTTTCGGGGCGACCGGCTCAGCCTACCCGTAGCCGCCGGTCACCGGTTCACGGGTCAGATACGCCGGTTCTGGGCGAGCCGATGGACGAAATGCGTGACCGCGGCGGCGACCGTCCCGGCCCCGAGACAGGCGAAGAAGCCGAAGGAGACGTACATGGAGCCGCCCAGCGCGAACAACACCATCAGGCACATCAGGGCGAAGACGGCGACCAGGGCGAACAGCACGTCGAACACCGGCGCGGCGGGACGAGCCACCGGGGCCTGCTGGCCACCCGGACCCGTCATCGCGACGGGGGTCACCGGTGCGACCGGGATGGGCGGGGCGGGCAGGTCGGCCAGCAGCCGTTGCAGGTCGGCCCCGGTACGGGCACTCACGGCCTGCTCGGCCCGCTGCTCGAACTCCTGGCCGGTCAGCCGGCCGGCGCTGAAGTGCTCCGAGAGCGCTTGACAGGTCTGATCGCGCTCCGCGTCCCCGATCCTGATCTCGGGTCGCGCCCACCGTCCGGGGCCGGTGGCGGCATGGGGCTGAAGGCTCATTGGGTCAGTATTCCCAGGCGACCCGGATGCTGTGCAGCTCCTGTGTGCCGAAGGCGACCCAGGTGTGGCCCGGACGCCCCGGCAGGCGACCGGAGTCGGACCCCGGATCCGCCCAGCGTCGGGTGCGCCGGACCGGGACGGCCACGCCGCGGCCCGCAAAGGACCGGGCGGTACCCTCAAGCCCATGCCCGCGCCCACCAACCGAGCTCGCCGGCGACCGGCTCCCTGGCTGATCGCGGCGACGCTGCTGGTCACCGGATGCGCCGCCCCCGCCCCCGATCCGTCCCTGGTCGGTTCCCGCACCCGGATCTGCGGCGACCGGGTCGACACCACGCAGGCCGAGGCGGTGACCGGACGCGAGGTCGCCACCCTGCGGGAGCTCTCCACCTTCGAAACCGGACGGCGCGTCGGAACCTGTGCGCTGCGCGACCCGGACGGCGCCGCCGTACTGGCCGTCGAGGTGGTCCACGACCCGCAGGGCAAGGCGCTGGGCGCCGAACTGGAGCAGCTCAGCACCGAGGAGCACTACCAGGGCGACGACTCGTCCGGGGTCACCGGGGACGGCCGCAGCACGACGGCGCTACGCGCGATCGACGACACCTCATACGTGCGCGTGCTCGGCCTGGGCGGCACCTCCGAACACCAACGGTCCGCGGCCGCCGGCCTCGCCCAGGACCTGGCCACCCGGAGCGCCACCCTGAAGTAACCCGCGCGGCGTGGCCGCCGCCCCGGATC
>JAGPGQ010000074.1:0-6459 GCA_018055925.1 Micropruina sp. | reverse complement strand
TGCGCGTGCTCGGCCTGGGCGGCACCTCCGAACACCAACGGTCCGCGGCCGCCGGCCTCGCCCAGGACCTGGCCACCCGGAGCGCCACCCTGAAGTAACCCGCGCGGCGTGGCCGCCGCCCCGGATCCCTCAGAACCCGAGGTCGGTCAGCGACTCCTTCAACGCGGCGGCCGAGCGGCGCAGCATGGTGATCTCCTGAGCGTCCATCGGCACGTCCAGCACCCGCTCGATGCCCCGGCTGGAGACCAGGCTCGGCACCGAGAACGCGACATCGCTCAACCCGTGGAAGTCGTGCTGCACGCTGGACAGCGGGAACACCCGCCGTTCGCCGCTGAGCAGCGCCTCGGTGAGCCGGGCGCCGGTGAGGCCGATCGCGTAGTTGGTGGCGCCCTTGCCGGCGATCACGCTGTAGGCGGCCCGCATGGCCTCATCGCCCAGCTGGGCGAGCAGGGTCTCGGAGAACATCTTCTTACCCGTCGAGTCCACCCAGTCGCGGATCGGGATGCTGTGGATCTTCGCGCTCGACCAGACCGGGAACTCGCTGTCCCCGTGCTCGCCCATGATGGTGGCGTGCACATGCGCCGTGGACACCCGGGCCACCTGGGCGATCGCGAACCGCAGCCGCGACGTGTCGAGCATGGTGCCGGTCGAGAACACCCGGCCGGTCGGCAGGCCGCTGATCCGCTGCGCCACCACGGTCAGCACGTCACAGGGATTGGTGACCAGCACGTAGAGCGCGTCCGGCGCCTGTTCGAGCAGCTGCGGCATCAGGGATTCGAGGATCTTGACGTTGGTGGCCGCCAGATCGAGCCGGGTCTGGCCCGGCTTCTGCTTGGCGCCCGCGGTGATGATCACCACGCTGGAGTCCTTGACCACCTCGATGTTGCTGCCGCCGATCACGCCGGAGGAGGGGGTGAACTGGGTGCCGTGGCCAAGGTCGCGCACCTCGGCCTCAACCTTTTTCGTATCGAGGTCGTAGAGGGCGATCTCTTCGGCGGAGCCGCGGATCAGGGCCGCGTAGGCGAGGGAGGAGCCAACCGCTCCGGCTCCGATCACGGAGAGCTTGGTGGGCTTGCCAGTGGATGTCGACATGGGCCCAACGGTAGCGAGAGATCGGCTGTCGCGCTGCTGGGAGTACCCGAAACCTTCTGCGCCCTGGTCAGTGGGCACTACTCAGTCATCCCGGGATCCCGGATCAAGTCCGGGATGACGTGGCGATCCCGGACGACGTGGACGGCAGTCATCCCGGCGAACGCCGGGATCCCGGATCAAGTCCGGGACGACGTAGCGGTCCCGGACGACGCGGACGGCAGTCATCCCGGCGAACGCCGGGATCCCGGATCAAGTCCGGGATGACGTGGCGGTCCGGGATGACGTGGCGGTCCCGGATGACGTCGGGTTCGGGATCACTTGCCGGGCGTGGCTGTCGGCGAGGCGGACGGGTCCGGCTCGTCGGGACGTGCCGTCGGGCTCGTCGTGGGTGACGGCGAGGGCGACTCGGACGGGCTCTTCGTGGGCTTCGGCGACGCCGACTCGGTGGGCGCCTGGGTCGGTGTCCGCCGGGGCGTGGGGGACGCCGACTCGGTTCGCGTGGGCTTCGGGGACGGGTTCGCGTCGGCCGTCGGCGTGGCGCTGGGCGTCCCGGACTCGGACGGGCTCGGCGTCCCGGTTTCAGACGGACTCGGAGTCTCGGACGGGCTCGGCGTCCCGGTCTCGGACGGACTCGGAGTCCCCGACGGGCTCGGGGTCCCCGACGGGCTCGGCGTCACGGACGGGCTCGGCTTGACCGACGGTGTTCGAGTGGGGGTCGGTGTCGGCTTGGGCTTCCGGGTCGGCGTGGCCGTCGGCCGTGGCGAAGTGGTCGGCGAAGCCGAGGGGCTCGGCGAGCCGGACGACCGACCGTCCGGCGAGGACGATCCGCCGAGGTCGGGCACCGGGCCGTCCGGCCGGGGCGACTTCTTGCCCGTCAGGTACGGTGCCGGGTCGACGTAGGCGCCGTTCTCCTTGATCTCGAAGTGCAGGTGGCACCCGGTCGACAGGCCGGTCGTACCCGACAGCGCGATCGCCTGGGCAGTATCCACCCGCTGACCCACGCGGACCCCGATCCGGGACAGGTGCGCGTACTTGCTGAGCAGGCGTTTCCCCTTGTAGGTGCCGTGATCGACGACCACCAGGTTGCCGTAGCCGCCGTTGGGCCCGGCCTGCACCACCGTGCCCCGGTAGGAGGCGATCACCACGGTGCCGCAGGGAGCCGTCATATCGACCCCGTTGTGCATCCGCCAGTAGTGCAGGATCGGGTGGAACCGCTGTCCGAAGGCGCCGGTGATCGGCCCGGGAACCGGTGAGACGAAGTCACTGCCGTTGGCCGCGACCGCGGTGAGCGGCGCCGGCGGTGGCAGCGTGTCGTCGTGACCCTCATCGTCGGTGCCCACCGTCGCCGAGGACGGAGCCGTCGGCGTCGGGCTCACGCTCGCGGTGGGACTCGCGCTCGGCGTGGGCGGTGTGACCGGTGCGGGAGACGCGCTCGCCGTCGTCGACACGGGGGCCGGAACCGCCCGCGGCACCGCACCGTTCGCCATCGTCCCGGTGATCAGCGGCGCCAACAGCACGGCGATCCCGATCGCCGCACCGTGCAACACGAAGACCCCGGCCCGCACCGACCTGCCGAATCCCGGCAGGCCGCGACGACTCGCCTCGGCGGCGGTTTCGGTGTCACTGTGCCCGGGCACCCCCGATGCCTCGGCACGTCTTGGTAGATGTGGTGGCGTGGTCATCCCCCCAGCCTTCCTCGCAACCAGCGCGAGCAGACTAGCAGTGGTGAACCGCGACACGCCCATTTATGAACACCCAAAAGAATGCTGAGATTCTCTCATTCATGGGTCCATTCTCGGCATTCGCGGATTCCGATCAGGGAAGTTCCCAGGTATGCACGGGATTGTTGGCGTGCATCTGCTCGGCGTACGCCGCGACCATGCGCCGCAACGCCTCGACCCTGGGCAGCCCGCTCGATTCCAGCACCCGGACGGCCTCGGTCTGCCATCGAGCCCCGTTGACGCCGCTCTTGCAGCGACCCTCGACCACCCCCAGCAGCCGGTCGCGCACGCCGGCGTCCACCCCCCACTCGTCCAGGCCCTTGTAGGCCAGCGGCAGCAGATGCCGCAGAATCAGCTCGCTGGCGGGCATCTGTCCCACCCCGGGCCAGAACATCTCGGCGTCGATCCCGTGACGCGAGCCGGCCAGGAAGTTCTCGTGCGCCGAGGCGAACGCCAACCGGCTCCAAACCGGACGGTCCTCCTGGGCGAGGCAGTGCAGGGTGCCGTAGTAGAAGGCGGCGTTCGCCAGGGTGTCGACGATCGTCGGGCCGGCCGGCAGCACCCGGTTCTCGAGGCGCAGGTGCGGCTTGCCGTCGGCCACGTCGTAGATCGGCCGGTTCCACCGGTAGATGGTGCCGTTGTGCAGCCGCATCTCCCCCAGCGCCGGGGTGCCGCCGGCGTCCAGCACCGCCTGCGGGTCCTCGTCGTCGATCTCGGGCAGCAGCGCCGGGAACCAGCGGGCGTTCTCCTCGAACAGGTCGAAGATCGAGGTGATCCAGCGTTCCCCGAACCAGACCCTCGGCCGGACGCCCTGGTTGGCGTACTCGATCGGCCGGGTGTCGGTCGCCTGGGCGAACAGCACGATCCGGGTCTCGGCCCACAGCTGCGCCCCCATCAGGAACGGCGAGTTGGCGGCCAGGGCGAGCTGCGGACCGGCGAGCACCTGGGCGGCGTTCCAGTGGTCGGCGAAATCCTCGGGTCGCACCTGCAGGTGCAGCTGCATCGAGGTGCAGGCCGACTCGGGCGCCACCGAATCCACGAACCGGGTCAGCGACTCGCCGTCCGGTCCCTCGATGTCGATCAGGATGTCCTCGCCGCGAGCGGCCAGCACGGCGTCGTTGATCGCCGCGTACCGGACGTTCTCGCTCATCCACTCGCCCTCGAAAGTCTCGGGCATGACGGTGGGCAGGATGCCGGTCATGATGATGTGCGTGCCGAGCGCGGACGAACGCCGCTCGGCCTCGTTCAGCGACTTCCGGAGCAACGCCTCGAGGCGCACCAGCGAATCGTCCGCGAGGCGTCCGGGCGGCACGTTGAACTCGATGTTGAACTTGCCGAGCTCGGTTTGGTACTCGGGGTCGGCGATGGCCCGCAGCACCTCGGTGTTGTCCATCTTGGGGCGGTAGTCGGCGTCCACCAGGTTCAGTTCGATCTCCATGCCGCTGAGCGGTTCGTCGAACTCGAAGCTGTGCGCCGCGAGCATCTGCTCGAAGACGTCCAGGCAGCGTTGCACCTTCTCGCGGTAGCGCTGCCGCTGTTCCCGGGTGTACGTGCGTGCTTCGATATCACGGCCCATGGCGGCGAGTGTCGCACCCGGACGGACGCCCGCACCAGCCCCGGTCACCCACCGAACGACCGGACGGAGCCGTCCGCAGGTGCCCGGCCGGGTCCCGTCCGGACAGGCCTAGAGTGGCCGGAATGAGCGAGGTCATCTCGATTGCGATGCTGGTGGTGGTGCTCGGGTTCGCCGTCGTCCGGCCCCGCGGGCTACCCGAGGCGGTGGCCGCCGTCCCGGCCGCCGCCGTCGTCCTGTTGACCGGGGCGCTCGGGTGGCAGCAGGCGTGGGAAGAGGTGGCGCACCTGTTCCCGGTCGTGGCCTTCCTGGCGGCCGTGCTGGTGATCAGCGAACTGTGTGACGCCGACGGGCTGTTCCGCTATGCCGGGGCGCTGATGGCGGCGCACAGCCGCGGCAGCGCCAAACGCCTGTGCTCTTCGTGTTCGTGCTCGCGGCCGGGGTGACGGCCGTGCTGTCGCTCGACGCGACGGTCGTGCTGCTCACGCCGGTGGTGTTCGCGACCGCGTCCCGGATGGGCGTGCGCCCGCGACCGCACGCCTACGCCTGCACCCACCTGGCCAACGCGGGCTCGTTGCTGTTGCCGGTGTCGAACCTGACCAACCTGCTGGCGATGTCGGCCGCCGGACTCACCTTCGTGTCCTTCGCCGGCATGATGGCGCTGCCCTGGGTGGCCGTGCTCATCGTCGAATACCTCGCCTTCCGGGTCTTCTTCGCCTCCGACCTCAGCATCCGGGCGACCAACCCCGAACCGCCCGAGGTGCCGCCACTGCCCCGGTTCTCGGCCCTCGTGCTGCTGCTCACCCTGGCCGGCTTCGTGGTGGCCTCCCTGTTCGGGATCGAGGCGGCCTGGGTGGCCCTGGCGGGTGCGCTGGTGATGCTCGTCCGTGCGCTGAGGGTCAAGCAGGCGAAGCTGGCGGACGTCCCCGGGTTCATCAACCTCGGCTTCCTGGCCTTCGTGCTGTCGCTGGGCATCGTGGTGAAGGCCGTGGTCGAGGGCGGTCTCGGGGACGCCATCGGCCGGATCGTGCCGGCGGGTCACGACCTGCTGGCGCTCCTGCTCTGGGCGGGGCTCGCGGCCCTCGTGGCCAACGTGGTCAACAACCTGCCGGCCGTCCTGGTGCTGCTGCCCTTCGCCGCCGACGCCGGAGTGGGCGCGGTGCTGGCCGTCCTGATCGGGGTGAATGTCGGGCCGAACCTGACCTATGTCGGGTCGCTGGCCACGCTGCTCTGGCGCCGCATCGTCCGGGCGCACGATCAGGAGACGCCGATCCAGGAGTTCACCGTGCTCGGCCTGCTTGCGACCCCCCTCGCGATCATCGTCGGGGTGCTGGCATTGTGGGTTTCGCTGTCCATCGGAGGTGTCGGATGAGAATCACCGTGTGGGTCCGGGAAGGAACCTGGCCGGCCTGTGTGGACGCGGCCCGGGACCTGGCCGGCGAACAACCGGCGGAGTTCACTCTGATCCACGTCTTGGAGGAGTCCCCCGGCGCGCCCGACTCGGGCGCCGGTTCGCTCATGGGACGCCGCCGCCGGCGCCGCGCCGCGGAGGAGATCGACCAGGTGAGCCGGGAATCGGCCGAGACCATGCTGGAGCGGGCCCGGGAACGTCTCGAACGGGAGGCGACCACCCGGCTGGAATCCGGCCTGCCCGAGCGGGTCGTCACCGCCGCCGCCGATGCGGCCGACTACCTGGTCCTGGGCCGCGACGGCGACCGGAGCCGCCTCGGTCCGAACAGTCTCGGCAAGCACACCCGGTTCGTGGTCGATCACGCTCCGTGCCGCGTCCTGCTCATCTGGCCGGAGGAGGCCCCGCAGTTGGGTTCGATTCCGCCGCCGCCACCCGACCGCTGACGACGCGAGGCCCGGCCCCGGCCGGCCGCCCCTCGCCCGCGTCGGCGACACGACTCCTGGTTCCCCGGGCCTACTGCGCAGGCGGTGGACCCGGTGCTACTGTGCTCGAAGAGCGTGAGCTCACCAAGGGTTGCTACCCGACTAGGGGCAAGACCTGAGTTGCATCTAGCGGTGCGGCTCGGGTCGTTTTTTGTGTCTGTTTGAAAGAACTATCAGCTA
>JAGPGQ010000291.1:1645-4305 GCA_018055925.1 Micropruina sp. | reverse complement strand
CCGAGCAGCCAGCCCAGATGCAGGGCGACGTTCGCGGGTCCGAGCGACAGGCCGGTGACCTGGTTGAACCGTTCGCCCCATTCCGGCTTCACCGCGTCCACCAGGTCGGTCGTGCGGGTGTCCTGCCAGCTGAAGATCGGGCTCACCGGTTCGCCGGTCAGCCGGTCCCAGACGACCGTGGTGGTGCGCTGGGCGGCCATGCCGAGGGCGACGATCCGCCGTCCGTCACGGGTGGCGTCGGCGATCACCTCGCCGAGCACCGCGCGGGACTTGCGCCAGATCTCGTCGGCGTCCTGCTCGACGGCCCCGGACGCCTTGGTCTCGATGGCCAGCGGCTCGGCGACGCTGCCGAGCACGTTGCTGCCCGCGTCGAACAGCACCGCGCGGGTGCTCGTGGTGCCCTCGTCCAGCACCAGAACGGTCAGCGGGTTGTCGATGCCCATGGGTTTCCTCTCGCCTCGTTGCGTGTCCGGCACTCTGGTTGCCCCGGTCGAGGAGGGTCAAGGACGATGACGTGCGGCGTCAGCATCCTTGACGCTGCCGGCCCGGCCGGCGGCAGGGTGGGGTAGCGGACGATCCCGCCGCCAGGACCCCTCGAGATCTCCAGGAGCCATCTGATGACCACTGCCAGCGCACTTCCCGCGGACGCCTGGGCCGAACTGGACGAGGCCGTCGGGCCGTCCGCGGTGAGCCGCGACCCCGGCCTGATCCGGGCCTTGTCCCGGGACAGTTCGGTGCGCAGCAAGAAGGCCGAGGCGGCCGACCGGCCGCTGGCCGTGGCGGACGCGGTGGTGCGGGCCACCAGCACCGAACAGGTCTCCGGCCTGCTCCGGTGGGCGAACCGGCACGGGGTCGCGGTGGTGGCCCGCGGACTCGGTTCCGGCGTGGTGGGCAGCGGGCTGCCGGTGCGCGGCGGCGTCGTGCTGGATCTGTCGGCGATGAACGCGATCGGCGAGGTGGACACGGTCAACCGCACCGTGACCGTCGGCGCGGGAGCGAACCTGGGCGAGGTCGACGGCCACCTGGCGCAGTTCGGGCTGTCGGTCGGGCACTACCCGCAGTCGCTGCACCTGGCGTCGGTGGGTGGCTGCATCGCGATGCGCGGCTCCGGCACCTTCTCGTCGCTCTACGGCAACATCGAGGACCGGATCGGCGACGCCGAGTGGGTGCTGCCCACCGGCGAGGTGGTGCAGACCCGCTCGATGCCTCGGGCCTCGCAGGGCATCGACCTCAAGCAGTTGCTGCTCGGCTCCGAGGGCATGTTCGGGGTGGCCACGCAGGTCACCCTGCGGCTGGTGCCCGTGCCGGCCGCGCGCCGCTTCGCGTCCGTCCGCTACGACGGCTTCGCCGAGGCGCTCGAGACGGTGCGGCGCTGCCTGATCGCCGGCGTCCGGCCCGCGGTAGTGCGGATCTACGACCCGACCGAGGCCTCCGCCAAGCACGCCCGGTTCGCTCAGGACGCCGGCTGGCTGCTGGTGCTGGTGTTCGACGGCGACGAGCGCCTGGTGGCCACCCAGGAGGAGATCGCGCTCGGCTTCGCCGCCGAGCTGGGCGGCGAGTCGCTCGGCCCGGAGCCGGCCGTTCACTGGGAGCAGCGCCGGTTCGACTGGTCGTGGTTCACCGACGCCGTCGAACACCAGGGCGGGATCGCCGAGGCGATCGAGATCACCGCCGAATGGTCGCAATTGCCGGCGCTGTACGAGCGGCTGAAGGCGACAGTGACCGAGCACCTGCCCGAGTTCATGGCGCACGTGTCGCACGTGTACGACCAGGGCGCCGCGCTGTACTCGATCATCCGCGGTGAGTTCGACGACGACGAGGCGGCGCTGGCCGCCTACGACGCCGCGTGGGAGACGGTGATGGCCGAGACCCTGGCCGCCGGGGCGAGGATCTCGCACCACCACGGCATCGGCCTGGAGCGGGCCCGCTGGATGCCGGACGAACTCGGCCAGGGGCTCGAGGTGATGCGCAGCCTGCAGCGGAGCCTGGATCCCGCCGGGATCATGAACCCCGGCAAACTCGGCCTGTAGGAGTTCAGTCGCCGCGCAGGGCCGGAGCGAGATCCGTCCGAGCGAAGTCGTCGCCGACGAACAGCAGGGGTTGGCGGCGGACGGACGCCAGCGCATAGCTGAAGCAATCGCCGAGGTTGAGTCTCGCGGCATGCCCCGACCCTCGTCCGTAGTCACGGAACGCCTGGCGGGCCGCGCGCACCTGTTCTTCGGTTACGGGCACGATCTCCGGGTCCAACGCATGGACGAGCGCATCGAAGCGGGCCGAGCACACCGGATCGCGCCGTCCGTCCGCGACGATCGACGCCTCAAGGAGGGTTGCCGCCGAGATCGCCGGGGTGCGGGCATCGTCCAGGACATCGATCACAGCGTCCGCGGCCGGCTCATCCTGCAGAATCGCGATCAATGCGGAGGTATCGACGATCACCGAGGGAGTCCTGTCTCAGCGTCGTACAGGTCCGCTTCCAGTGCCCGCAGATCGACGTCGCGGAAGGCCTCTTGAGCCGCCTTGGCGGCCTCCCGGATCTGTCGGGACCGGGTCGTCCTGCGAGTGTCGGCGAGGAGGGAATCAAGCTTCTCGCGAACCGCCGTCTCGACTGCGGACGTCTGGCTCACGCCGAGTTCGCGGGCCAGTTCACGCACAGCTCGATG
>JAGPGQ010000291.1:0-1545 GCA_018055925.1 Micropruina sp. | reverse complement strand
GTTCGACACCGGCCAACTAGGCTGATGCGGTGGCCGATCAACTCACCGGAATCGAGACGTCCCTGCTCGCTCGTGACCTGCCGCAGCAACCGTGGCACCAGGTCGGCGTGCTGGTGGTCGACGGGCTGCCCGATGCGTCGAGCCTGGCCAGACTGGTCGCGCAGCGCATCGCCTACGCGCCCAGGTTCCGGCAGAAGCTGGCCGGCGCACCGCTGCCGGCGTGGGTCGACGACCCCGGGTTCAAGGTCGAGGGGCACGTCAGGACGCACAGGCTCGCGGAGGGGGAGGGCATCGAGTCCTACCTCGAGTCGGCCCTGGCGGCCCCGCTCGACCGGATCCACCCGCTCTGGGACCTGACCGTGCTCGACGGCCTCGGAGCCGGCACCAGCGCCGTGGTGGTGCGCGTCCATCCCACCCTGGTCGACGGCAACGACAACGTGCACCTGCTGCACGAACTCCTGGACGAACAGCCCGCCCCGATCGCCGACGAGGTTCCGGCGTGGGATCCGCCCCGCGAACAGCCGCCCCGGTTCGGAGGGCTGCTGCGCAACCTGGACGACCCGCTGCGCACGCTGGGCCAGGCCGCCGCCGGAATCGCCGGCCTCGCCGAGGGCGGCGTGCGGCAGTTCACCACCGAGCCCAAGCCCCGGCACGTCGCGTCCGTGACGGTGCCGCTGAACGAGGTCAAGCAGGCGGCCCGACGGCATGCGACCACGGTGCACGATGTGCTGCTCGCGCTCGCCAGCGCGGGGATCGCCGCCTGGCTGGTCGACAACGGACGCCCCTGGCAGGACCCGGTCGCCCTGGTGCCGCTCACCGTCGTCACCGAAGACGTCAGCGCCGTCGGCGGCGAGGTGATCCCGCAGTACGTCCAGCTGCCCGTGACCCAGCCGCGCGCCGCCGCCCGGCTGGCCGACCTGGCCACGCTCACCCAGGCCCGGATCGACTCCGACGCCCTGCTGCCGGCCCGCGACCTGATCGAACTGGCCGGGTTCCCGCCGCCCACGCTGCACAGCCTCGCCGCCCGGCAGGTGAGCGCCGGCCGGACGCACGACGTCCTGATCGCCAACGCGCCCGGTCCGTCCGGGCCGCGTTGGCTGGGTGAGCATCGGGTCCGGGCACTGCACGCGTTCGCGTCGACCGTCGACGCGCAGAACGTCACCGTCGGGATCACCAGTCTCGACGGGCAGGTCACCCTGGCGGCCACCGCGGTCGCCCCGCTCACCCGCTTCGCCCACAGCGTCGGCAACGAACTCGGCGTGCTCAACCGGACGGCCGGCTGATGCTGGTCTTCGTTCCCCTCAGCCGGACCGAACTGCAGGTCTGGGCGGAGTCGGGACGCCTCCATCCGAGCGACGCCTACGCCGTCACGCCCTCGCTGCGCGCCGCGTTCGGGTTCGGTGCCGCAGACGACGAGGACGCCGAGCACACCGTCCTGCACATCGCGGGCCTCGCCGCACTGCTGCACCCCGGACGCCGCCGGCTGGTCGCGGTCGCCGAGGCGTCCGCGACCCCGGAGGCAGGGGACGAGTTCGGCCGGGTGCG
>JAGPGQ010000290.1 GCA_018055925.1 Micropruina sp. | reverse complement strand
CCGGGCGGCAGATTCCTCGCCGTGGGCCTGGCCAGGCCCAGCAGCGCCGCCGATCACCTCTGGGACCTGTGGTCGGCGGTGACCAACCCGGTGATCGGCTTCGTCCATCACCCCTGGCCGAGCCCGGACGGCCACCCGCCGGCACCGTTCCCGGTGCAGGACCCGGCCCTCAGCCACGACGAGATCCGCCGGCTGCTCGCCGAGACGATGCCCGGTGCCGCGATGCGCCGCCGGATCGGCTTTCGGCACACGATCGGCTGGACCAAGCCCGCCGCTCGCTGAGTCCCGCGCTCGTGCTGGCCGCGCCACCCGCCGGTTCGACCGGAGACCCGGGCGGTGAATAGTTGGGGACGGTTCCTTTCCCGTTCAGGGGACGGTTCCTATCCCGTTCAGCCTCGTCCGGAGGACCGTCGCCTTTCCGTTCACGGGGTGGACGTGCGTGCCGTGAACGCTCGGACGCGGCTCCTCGTCCGTCCACAGTGAACGGTTGGACGCATCCCGCGAGCATGATGCGTACCCAGCGGGCTATTCGTGAACGGGAATAGGAACCGTCCCCTGAACGGTTTGGGGAACCGTCCCCTGAACGGTTTGGGGAACCGTCCCCTGAACGGGAATGGGAACCGTCCCCTGAACGGGATCCTGGGACGATCCGGTGTTCAGCGGACGAGCAGGCTGATGGCGTGGATCGCCAGGCCGGCGAGGCAGCCGACGACGGTGCCGTTGATCCGGATGAACTGCAGGTCGCGGCCGACGTGCAGTTCGATCCGGCGAGCGGCCTGGCGTCCGTCCCAGCGTTCGATGGTGTGGCTGATCACCGTGGACAGGTCGGCGCCGTAGGTGCGCACGACGAAGGCGGCGGCGTCCTCGAGTTGGTGCTCCAACCGTGCGCGCAGTGCGTCGTCGGTCAGCAGGGAGCGTCCGAATCGCTGGACGGCGCGCCGCGCGCGCCGGTTCAAACCGGACGTCTCGGCGGCCAGGGCACCGTCGAGCGATGCCCGGACCGTCCGCCACAACCGGACCAGGGTGTCGGTGGTCTGCGGGTGGCCCAGGACGCGTTCCTTGAGCCGCTCGGCGCGCTCGGCGACGTTCGGGTTGTGCCGCAGGTCGTCGGCCACCTGGCGCAGCAGATCGTCCAACGCCTGCCGGGTGATGTGGTCGCGGTCGGAACGGATCGCCCACAGCCAGTCGATCGCCCGCTGGTGGGTCCACCGGGCCACGCGCTGGTTGACGAAGTCGGGCGTCCAACGCGGGGCACGCTCGGCGATCATGGAGTCGAAGGTGTCGGGGTGCCGGCGCAGCCAGTCGTGCACTTCGCCGACGACGAGGTCGACCAAGGGATGGTGGGCGCCGTCGGAGACGATCGCCTCCAGCAGGTCGCCGGCCGGCCCGGCCAGGGGCTCGGCCTCCAACCGGGGCACGATCACGTCCCGCATCAGCTGGCTGACGTCCTCGTCGCCGATACGGCTCAGCGCGACCCGGGCGAGCCTCGAACCCTCCGCCACCACCCGGGCGGC
Source organism: Micropruina sp. (assembly GCA_018055925.1). Taxonomy (GTDB): domain Bacteria; phylum Actinomycetota; class Actinomycetes; order Propionibacteriales; family Propionibacteriaceae; genus Micropruina. The sequence goes on along the minus strand of JAGPGQ010000290.1, from coordinate 2,801 downwards.
GTGGTCGTCCTCCTGCAGCCAATGGCCGAGCCTGGTTCCCACCCCGATCGTGGCCAGCCGTTCCCGGATCACCGCCTCGGTGAGGAAGTTCTCGGTGAAAAACGCCTGCAGGCTGCGGGCGATGTCGTCCTTGCGCTTCGGGATGATCGCGGTGTGCGGGATCGGCAGCCCGAGCGGATGCCGGAACAGGGCGGTCACCGCGAACCAGTCGGCCAGGGCGCCCACCATGGCCGCCTCGGCGCCGGCGTTGACGAACCCCCACACCCCGTCGTCGGCGACCCGCAGCGTCGCCAGATAGATCGTCGCGGCCAGCAGGAGCAGCCCGAGTGCGACCGACTTCATCCGGCGCAGCCGCGCCGCCCGCTCCAGGTCGGCGGTGCTCAGCGATAGCGTCACCGGCTCAGGATTCCATGCCGGGCATCGTCCGGACGGAAGCCGTGGCCGGGTGGGCGCACGTTCCGACTCAGTCCGTTGCGTTCGCGTTCGTGGCCGCACGCGCGACTAGGCTGGATGCACCCCCAACAGGAAGAGCAGATGTCCCAGTTCCCGCACGGCCGGTACCACCCGTCTGAACCGGACGGTCCGCAGGACCCCGTCCGGCCACAGATGTACGAGCCCTATCCGATCCCGCAATCGGAGCCGAACCGGCTGCCGGTGGCACAACCGCATCCGTACCAGCCGTACGGCCCGCAGGCCCTGGCGCCGTACGGCGTCGATCCCCTGACCGGCCTGCCCTACTCGGACAAGAGCAAGACCGTGGCCGGCCTGCTTCAGATCTTCCTGGGCGGATTCGGCGTCGGCCGGTTCTACCTGGGCAATGTGGGCATGGCATTCGCGCAACTGACGCTGTACCTGTTCTCGTTCGTATTCCTGCTGCTTTCCTTCGTGGTCTTCCCCGTTGCCTTCCCGCTGTTCCTCTTCGCCGTGTTCTGGCCGTTGGTCGACGGCATCGTGCTGCTGGCCGGCCACCCCCGGGACCGCGCCGGGCGTCCCCTGCGCTCCTGACCCGCTCGGGACCGGGCTCGCCGGAGATCCGTTGATCGTCCAGGACGCGCCCGGCGGCCCTCAGAGCAGGCCGAGCCCGGCCAGGTCCCGTCGCAGCCGACCGGCGTCGGTGAACAGCAGGCCGGTCATGCCGACCTCGATCGAGGCATCGACATTGTTCTGCCGGTCGTCGACGAACACCGTGGACGCCGCGGTCAGGCCGAAGCGCCGCAGGCCCAGCCGGTAGATCTCCGGGTCGGGCTTGGTCAGCCCAACCTCGCCCGAGACGATCACGTCGGCCAGTTCGTCGATCACCGGCCCGGCGGCCAGGGCGATGCCGAAGGTCTCCCGCGGCCAGTTGGACAGCCCGAAGCACGCCACCCCGGCGGCCAGCAGGTCGCGGATCACCTCGGTCGTGCCCGGTACCAGGCCGGTCACCGAGTGCGCGTAGCGGTCGACGTACAGCCGGAAGGCACCGCCCAGGTGGGGCGCCCGGCGGTCCATCTCGGCGATCGCCTCGGCCACCGGCATGCCGTGATCCCACAGCTCGTTGAGCTCCCAGAACGCGGCCGACGCGAAGAACTCGTCCACCTCGGGCTGGGGGAGTGCCCCGGGCAGGGTGCGTCGGGGATCCCAGTCGACGATCACGTTGGCGATGTCGAAGATGACGCTGGTCACGGTTCCTCCTCGGCGATGACGATCCGCAGGGCCCGGGCCAGCAGCGGACCCAGCCAGTGCGCCTGCTCGTCGGTGATGGTGGCGCCGGACAGCCCGTCGGCACCGTCCAGGCGGTTCAACCGCACCACGTCGAGGCCGCGAAGGTCAAGGTGTTCTCCCTTGCGGTTGCGCAGATCGAGATCCTCCACCCGGCAGTCGGTCAGGGCCGTCCGGGACGTGCGGGCACCGGCCAGGTCCAGCGTCCCGATCCGGCAGCCGATGAGCTGGACGTCCGACAGGGCCGCCTCGCGCAGGTTCAGGTAGCCGATCCGAACCCCGCGCAGCACGACGTTGGCCCAGCGCGAGCCGGACGCGTCCAGCACCCCGATGCTGCCCCCGGTGACCGCAACGCCGCGCCATGAGGAGCGCGGCGCGTCCCAGGTGACGGTGGCCGGGTCGATCACCTCCACCTCGGCGAGCCGCAGCCGGCGGGCGGACAGCCGTTCGGCCGGTAGCCGAGTCAGTCGCGAGTCGGTGATCTCGGCCCCGACCGCGGACGCCTCGGCGCAGTCCCAGGTCAGCAGCGACCCGGTCACCGTGGCTTCATCCGCGTCCCGGCCGAGTTCGAGTCCGACCAGCGGCGGGAGCCGGGGTGCGGCGACCCGGGGTGCTTCGGGGGCGTTCAACGGCACGCTGCCCTCACCCCGGCCCCGATCCGGAATCCAGGCGTGCGTGCGCCCCGGCCGCACTCGTGCGTCGCGTCATCCCGGGCTCGATCCGGGATCCCGGCGCTTGAACAGCGTCGGCCTCCCCCGTGTCGCGTCATCCCGGGCTCGATCCGGGATCCCGGCGTTCGCCGGGATGACGATGGTCGGGTTGGCCGGGAGACGGTGGGTTGGGGTTGGCCCTGGAGGACGGTGGTGGGGTTGGCCGGGGCTGACCGTGGCCGGGACGGTGCTTGGACCGCGTCGGCCTTCCCGTGTCGCGTCATCCCGGGCTCGATCCGGGATCCCGGCGTTAGCCGGGGTGACGATGGTCGGGAGCGTTCCACTAGGGGACATTGCGTCGCAGCTCGTCCAGCCAGAGGGTTGCGGAGACGTCGGACGGCATCCGCCAGTCGCCCCGCGGGGAGAGCGAGCCGCCACGCACCACCTTGGGCC
>JAGPGQ010000289.1 GCA_018055925.1 Micropruina sp. | reverse complement strand
CACCATCGCGTTGCCGCGGTCGCCGTAGATGCCCAGCAGCGACTGGTACACCAGGACGATCTCGACCGGGCCGCTCATCGCAGGCCCGCCATCTTCAGCAGCGCCTGGAACGGCGTGTACGTGGCGATCAGGTCGACCGGAGCCTTCGCCGAGCCGGCGCAGCCTTCACCGACGGCACCCAGGGCGGTGAACAGGTCCGGCACCACGTCGTACTGCACCTCGGCGTAGGCCAGCCGGACCGCCAGGTCCTGTGCCCGGGGGCCGGTTGCGATCACCCGGCGTCCCTGCAACTGCTCGTAGTCGACGTCCCACAGCCAGGAGACGTCCTTGCCGTCGGCGGCGACCGAGTCGATCGCCAGGATCACCGGATCGGAGACGGCCAGCGGCAGCGCCTCGGCCCAGCCGGCGGGGTTCTTGGCCAGCAGCAGCCGGGCGGTGGTGCCGTTCAGGGTCGCGGTGGCGAACCGTCCCGCGGGCGAGACCACCGTCCGCATGCCACGCAGCGCGGCCTCCACCTCGACGCCCAGCTCGACGGCGGCGGCCAGCGCGCAGGCCGCGTTGGAGACGTTGAACGCCCCCGGGACGCGCAGTTTCGGCGCCACCCGGACGCCGTCGGGGGTGACGATCGCCTCGCCGTCCACCCGCCAGGTCGCCTCCGGCTGGGTGAGGTCGCAGCCCGGGCAGTCCCAGCGTCCGTCCGCGACGGTCAGCAGGCTGCCGCAGGCGGGGCAGAGTGCGGCGTCGGCCGTCCATGAGGTCGCGGTGTCGACCCAGACGACGCGGGCCGCGGTGCCCGCCGACCACACCACCAGCGGGTCGTCGGCGTTGGCGACCACGGTCGGTCCGGCGTCCCCGGCCCGCTCCAGCGCGGCGCGCCAGGCACGACCGAGCGCCTTGATCTCGTGATGCCGGTCGAGCTGGTCGCGGCTGAAGTTCAGCAGCACGAGCAGTTCGGGACGGCCGTACTCGATCATGTCCGAGACCACCCGTTCATCGGTCTCGAGGACGGCGATGTCGGCCGCGGTCGCCTGGCACAACGCCGAGGCGATGCCGTAGTGCAGGTTCGCGCCGTCGGTGTTGGTGACCAGCCGGCCGGCCTCGGCGCCCAGCCCGTTGCGGACGGCGGCGGCGAGCAGGTGGGTCGTCGTGGTCTTGCCGTTGGTGCCCGAGACGCTGGCGATCCGGCGGCCCTGCAGCAGCAGGCGGAAGGCGTCCGGGGCGAGCCGGGTGAGCACCTGGCCGCGGATCGAGGCGCCCGAACCGCGCTTGGCGAGGCGTGAACCGATCGCCGCCAGGTTGCCGGCGGCGACGGCGGCACGCAGCCGCAACCTGTCGGGCAGGCCGAGCTGGGCGGGCGAGGCCCGGCGCGCAAGGGTGGCTGGCATGCGGGCTATTCTGCCCGTTCCGCCGACCGCGGCGGCACCGACACGTATTCGGGCAGTTTCGCGGACCGCCCGGCACCCGATGAGGTGCGCCGGATCCGGCGTCCGATCCAGGGTGCGGCGTGCTCGCGGGCCCACGTCTGTTGCCACTCCCACCACTCGCGACGCGACTTGGGCGGCAGCGGGGGCAGCGGCTCGTCCCAGCCGGACCGGGCCGGCAATCGGACCGCCACCAGGGCGGCCTGGGACACCCGCTCGTGGCCGGCGCTGTTGAAGTGCAGCCGGTCGTCGTGCCACATCCGCCAGTCCTTGAGACAGCGCATGCCCCACACGTCGATCACGAAGGCGCCGTGCCGCCGAGCGATCGACCACACGTTCGAGTTGAAGACGCCGGTCCGGGGACGGGTCAGGCTGAGCACCGGCGACTCCTTGGCGTCGATCCCGGTGCCGAGCAGCACGTCGATGCCGGCCTGCCGCAGCCGGACGACGGCCCGCTCCAGCTCGTCGGTGATCGCGTCCACGTCGGCGCGCGGCCGGAGGATGTCGTTGCCGCCACCCCACAGGCTGACCAGATCGGGTTTCAGTGCCAGCGCGGCGTCGAGCTGTTCGGCGATGATCGGACGCAGCAGCCGCCCGCGGATCGCCAGGTTCGCGTACTGCACCGGTTCGGCGGCGGCGTCGGCGAGATGCTGGGCGAACCGGTCCGCCCAGCCGCAGGGGCTGCCGTCCGGCAACGGGTCGGCCAGGCCCTCGGTGAGCGAATCGCCCAGGGCCACGAAGCGACGCCACGGGTGCGGTTGACGGCTCGGCACGGTCAGCAACATACCCCGCAGATCCGCCGCCGGTTAATCACGGGTGCGTACCGAGGTCCGGGCGGTGGCAGCGGTCACGGTGGCTGAGCCTCGATCCACCGATCTGCGCCTACTGCGCGACCCCAGCCGGGCGCACTGGCTGCGCCGGCCCCGCTCGCCGTACGACCCGGTACGCCTTCGCGTACCCGGCTTCCCAGTGCACCCGTCTGGTGCCGCTCGCTACGGCGCCCATCGACGGATCGAGGCTGAGCGCGAGGCTCGTCCACGGGACCGGTCTCGACGGGCTCGGCCGGTGGTGGCCTGCGCGACCTGCGATGGGTCGGCGTCCGCCGGGCGTCCACGCGCTCAGCAGGAGGGCGGTTCGTCCTCGCCGATGGTGGCGGTCTCGATCTGGAAGGTCGAATGCCGCACCGAGACGGCGAAGTGTTCGGCCACGCAGTGCCGGACCACGCGCAGCATCTCGGCGGCGTGCCCGTCGGTGAAGCACTCGTCGTCGACCACGATGTGCGCGGTGAGGGTGGGCAGGCCGGTCGCGACGGTCGAGGCGTGCAGGTCGTGCACGTCCCGGACGTGGTCGAGTTCCAGAATGTGCCGGCGGACCTCGTCGAGGTCCAGTCCCGCGGGGGTGAACTCCATCAGGACGCTCGCCGTCTCACGCAGCAACAGGAACGCCCGCGGGACGATCAACCCGGCGATCAGCAGGCCAGCGATGGTGTCCGCCTGGTTGAACCCGGTGGTGGCGATCACCACTGCCGCGATGATCACGCCGACGGATCCGAGCGCGTCGTTGAGCACCTCCAGGAAGGCGGCGCGCATGTTGAAGTTGGCGTCGCGTCCCGAGGCCAGCACGGCGATCGCGACGAGGTTGGCGACCAGCCCGACGATGCCGAAGACCAGCAGCTCGCCGGCGGGCACCTCGGGCGGCTCGAAGAGCCGGCGGACGCCCTCGACCGCCGCATAGCCGCCGACGACCAGCAGCAATGTGGCCTGGGCGAGGGCGGCGATCACCTCGACGCGACGGAACCCCCAGGTGTGCCGGGAGGTTGCCGGCTTCAGCATGAGCGTCCCCGCGATCAGGGCGACGAGCAGGCCCGACGCGTCGGTGAGCGCATGGGCGGTGTCGGTGAGCAGCGCGAGGCTGCCGGTGATCCAGGCGCCCACGGCCTGCGCGGCGACCACGAGCGTGGTGAGTGCGAACGCGATGGCCAGCCGGCGCCGGTGGTCGGCCGGCTGTCCGGTGGCGTCCGGTGCCGGACCGTGATGGTGGTGCGCGCCCATCAGGTCACCGTCCCGGCCGCTCGGTCGGCAGGGGTGCGGCGTGCGTGAGGTGCCGGCACAGGCGCGCGGTGGTTCCGGTGGCCGCCAGCAGCGCCTCGGCCGCGGCAACCAGTTCGATCAGCAGGACGGGCTGGGCGAGCGAGTACCAGGACGACCGGCCCTCCGGCCGCATCCGGACCAGCCCGCACTCCAGCAGGAAGCGCAGGTGCTTGCTCACCGTCGACTGGGCGAGCCCCATGTGGTCGACCAGGTCGCGCACGCGATGCTCGCCCGAGGCCAGGTGCTGGACGATGGCCAGCCGGGTCGGCTCGGCCAGTCCCTGGAACAGGTGGGCGTGGGCGAGGGTGGCGCCCTCGTCGAGGGGGTCCCGTTCGTGCAATGCGGACATGGTGGGAATCATCGCCATACGGCGATGTTATCGCCGTGTGGCGGGTTTTCCGAGGGTCTCATGTCGGGCACCCGTCCGTCCGCTCCGAGATCCCGGGTCGAGCCCGGGATGACGAGACCCCACGTCATCCCGGCGAACGCCGGACCCGGCGGCCCGTCATCCCGGCGAACGCCGGGATCTCGTCGCGTCCCCCGGTGTCCTCAGACCATCGCATCGGGATCTCGTGGACGTCCGGCCCGGAGGTACCGGTCGCGCCCGCGACCGCGGGGATGGGCTGGGAACCGCATCTCCAGCGGCCCCGAGCGCGCCGATCGCCGGCATGTGACACCTGTCACGGGTGACCGCGGAGAATCCCACGCCAGCCGGTGAAATCCGGCACTGCCGGCAAGACCGGGCTCCCGCAACGCTGGATACATGACCGCAACCAGCCTTCTCACCACCGCGAGGGACGCCCGCACCGACGACGCGATCGTCGTGTCGGGGGT
>JAGPGQ010000288.1 GCA_018055925.1 Micropruina sp. | reverse complement strand
CCGACCACGGCCCGGGTCTCCCACGGCTTCGACTGGTCCAGCGGACCCATGCTCATCTCATAGATCCGGAAGGTGTCGGCGCCGTAGGAGTCGTACATGTCGTCGGGAGTGACGATGTTCTTCAGCGACTTGCCCATCTTGCCGTACTCCCGGAAGACCTCCTCTCCCTGCCAGACGTAGCGCCCTTCGCCGTCGGCGCCGGCGACCTCCTCGACCTCATCGGCGGGGACGGTCTGGCCGCGGGCGTCGCGATAGGCGTAGGCCTGGATGTAGCCCTGGTTGTACAGCCGCCGGAACGGCTCGGCCGAGCTGACGTGGCCCAGGTCGAACAGCACCTTGTGCCAGAACCGGGCGTACAGCAGGTGCAGCACGGCGTGCTCGACGCCGCCGACGTACAGGTCGACGCCGCCCACGTCGGACGGGGTCCGCGGGCCCATCCAGTACTTCTCCACGTCCACGTCGACGAACCGGTTGTCGTTCGCCGGATCCAGGTAGCGGATCTCGTACCAGCAGGAGCCGGCCCACTGCGGCATCACGTTCAGTTCACGCCGGTAGGTCTTCGGTCCGTCGCCCAGGTCCAGCTCGACGTCGGCCCACTCGGCGACCCGGCCCAGCGGCGGCACCGGCTCCGACGTGGAGTCGTCCGGGTCCAGCGCCTGCGGGCTGTAGTCGTCGATCTCGGGCAGTTCGACCGGCAGCATCGATTCGGGCAGCGCGATCGGGTGGCCGCCCTCGTCGTAGACGATCGGGAACGGCTCGCCCCAGTAGCGCTGCCGGCTGAACAGCCAGTCCCGCAGCTTGTAGGTGACGGTTTCGGTGCCCAGCCCCTTGTCGGCCAGCCAGCCGATGATCGCCCGTTTGGCCTCGGCCATGCCCAGCCCGTTCAGCGAGATCTCGTCGTTGGCCGAGTTGATCGTCGGTCCGTCGCCGGTGTAGGCGGCGTTCTCGTCGTGACCCTCGGCGGGCTGCACGGTGCGGACGATCGGCAGCTCGTAGGCCTTCGCGAAGTCCCAGTCGCGTTCGTCCTCGGCGGGGACCGCCATGATCGCGCCGGTGCCGTAGCCCATCAGCACGTAGTCGGCGATGAAGATCGGCAGCCGGGCACCGTTGACCGGGTTGACCGCCCAGGCGCCGGTGAACACGCCGGACTTGTCCTTGTTCTCCTGGCGTTCCAGGTCGGTCTTGCGGGCGGCGGCCTCGCGGTAGGCGGTGACCGCCTCCGAGGGGGACGCGGCGCCGTCCGTCCAGGCGGGATTGGTGCCGGCCGGCCAGGCGTTCTCGCCGGGCGTGATCGCGTCCACGATCGGATGCTCGGGCGCCAGCACCATGAACGTGGCGCCGAACAGGGTGTCCGGACGGGTGGTGAACACCGCGATGGCGGCCTCGTGTCCGTCCACGGCGAACGTGACCGACGCGCCGGTGGAGCGGCCGATCCAGTTGCGCTGCATCGCCTTGACCTTCTCGGGCCAGTCCAGCCGGTCCAGGTCGGCCAGCAGCCGGTCGGAGTAGGCGGTGATCCGCATCATCCACTGCTTCATGCTGCGCTTGAACACCGGGAAGTTGCCGATGTCGGAACGGCCCTCGGCGGTGACCTCCTCGTTGGCTAGGACGGTGCCCAGCCCGGGGCACCAGTTGACCGGCGCCTCGGAGATGTAGGCCAGCCGGAAGGCGTCCACGACCGAGGCCCGCTCGGCGGCGTCCAGCTCGGTCCAGGGGCGATCGGCCGGCACCGGACGGCTGCCGGACGCGAACTCGTCGATCAGCTCCGAGATCGGACGCGCCTTGTCGGCGTCGTGGTCGTACCAGGCGTTGAACACCTGCAGGAAGATCCACTGCGTCCAGCGGTAGAACTCGACGTCGGTGGTGGCGACGCTGCGCCGGTCGTCGTGCGCCAGGCCCAGCCGGCGCAGCTGCCGCCGCATGTTGGCGATGTTGGCCTCGGTGGTGACCCGCGGGTGCTGGCCGGTCTGGACGGCGTACTGCTCGGCGGGCAGGCCGAACGCGTCGTAGCCCAGGGCGTGCAGCACGTTGCGGCCGCGCATCCGCTGGTAGCGCGCCCAGGTGTCGGTGCCGATGTAGCCCAGTGGGTGGCCGACGTGCAGGCCGGCGCCGCTGGGGTAGGGGAACATGTCCAGCACGAACAGCTTGTCGCGGCCGGCCACCTGCCCGGGCTCGGCCCAGACCCCGGCCGGGTTCGGGGCGTGGAAGGTGCCCTCGGCGTCCCAGCGGTCCTGCCAGGCGGTCTCGATCTGCCCGGCCAGTTCGGCGGTGTAGCGGTACGGCGTCTCGCTCATCTCATCCTTCGTTTCGCTCTGCTTCGGACATGAAAAAGCCCCTCACGCAGGGAGGGGCGCCGCGATGACGGGGAGGTCAGCGCGGCTGGCGAAGCAGAAGTCGGCGTGCCACGGGGGCAGTCTACCGCTTCGGTGCGGTCTGCTGCGAGCAGGCGGATTCGAACCGAGTCCGGTCGCTCCGCCATCCGTCTGAACGGGAATAGGAACCGTCCCCGATCGTTCAGGTCAGGAGTTCCGAGAGATCGGCCGGGGCCGGGATCTCGGTGGGCTCGGCTCCCCGGCGGTACAGCCGGCCGCCTCGGACGTCGCCCGCCAGGGTCAGGCGATCGCCGGTGCGGGTCAGCCAGGTGCCCTCGCGCATCGCCAGCACCGGGGTGGTGTTCTCCTCCAGGTACTGCCGCAGCCGCTCGTCGCGGGTCTCGCCCTGGTGGGTCGAGGACGGGTCGGGGTCGAGATAGTGCGGATTGATCTGGAACGGCACCAGCCCGAAGGTGGTGAACGACGGCGGCTGGACGATCGGCATGTCGTTGGTGGTCCGCAGCGAGGGGGTGGCCACATTCGTGCCCGCCGAGGAGCCCAGGTAGGGCATGCCGGCCCGCACCAGCTCGGGCACCCGTCCGATCAACCCCGTGGTGTACAGGGCGTCCACAAGCCGGAACGTGTTGCCGCCGCCCACGAACACCGCGTCCGCAGCCGCGACCACGGACGCCGGATCGCCGGTGTGCGCCCCCACCACCCGGACGCCGAAACGCGCCAGCGCGCCGGCCACCGTCGCGGTGTAGCCGTCGTGGTCGGCCAGGGCGAACGGCACGAAGGCGACCGTGCGCACACCGTCCAGGATCTCGCCCAGCGGCTCGGTCACGTGTTCCAGGTAGCCGCGTCCGGGCGCGGTGCTGTTCGACATCAGGAGCAGGCGCATGCCGCCATCCTGGCGCATACGATGCCCGCATCGTCCGATCCCACCGACTCCTCAGGAGGAGCCCATGCTCAGCCAGGTTCTCGCCGTCCACGACCTGCTCGACGATCCCTGCGTCGACGGTGCCCGCACCGCCGACCACCTGCGGGCGATCTGGCCGGAGGCCGACGTCCGGATCGACGTCGAACGGGTCGAGGGACGCCGCGGGCACACCGACTTCGTCCGGGTGCACGTGCCCGGCACCCGGGGACGCAGCTCCGGGGGCGACGCCCGCACCCTCGGCGTGGTCGGCCGGCTCGGCGGGCTGGGTGCCCGTCCGGAACGGATCGGCTACGTGTCGGACGGGGACGGCGCCTGCACCGCGATCGCGGTCGCGGCCAAGCTGATCGACATGGCCCGGCGCGGTGACCGGCTGCCCGGCGACGTGATCGTCGCCACCCACATCTGCCCGACGGCGCCCACCCGGCCGCACGAACCGGTGCCGTTCATGGACTCGCCGATCTCGATGGACGAGGCCAACGCCCACGAGGTGCTTCCCGAGATGGAGGCGATCCTGTCGGTGGACACCACCAAGGGCAACCGGGTGATCAACCACCGGGGCATGGCGATCTCGAACACCGCCCGGGAGGGCTACCTGCTGCCGGTCGCGCCCGACCTGGTCGCGATCTACGAGACGGTCTGCGGCATTCCCGCGCAGGTGTTCCCGCTGTCGACCCAGGACATCACGCCCTACTCCAACGGCCTCTACCACCTGAACTCGATCCTGCAGCCGGCGTGCGCCACGACCGCCCCGGTCGTCGGCGTCGCGCTGACCGCCCAGACCGCGGTCGCCGGGTCGGCCACCGGGGCCTCCCGGGAGGCCGACATCGCCGAGGCCGGCCGGTTCTGCCTCGAGGTGGCGAAGGCCTATGGGGAGGGTCGGCTGCAGTTCTTCGACGAGGCCGAATGGGCCGATCTCCAGCGCCGGTACGGCTCGCTGGCCTTCCTGCAGGGGCCCGGCGAGGGTGGCCCGGTCGAGGACGAATCCTGATCGTTTTGCAACCGTAACCTGACGAACTCTTGTCAGGTTACGGTGCGGCATGCAACTGTTTCCCAAACAACGAGAAGTATTTCCTACTATCCGGGAAACATGAGATGACTCCTTCGCAACGCGGCGTGGCGTCC
>JAGPGQ010000287.1 GCA_018055925.1 Micropruina sp. | reverse complement strand
CGTGTTGCCCTCGCTGTGGCACGGCCAGTAGCCGTAGGTGACGGCGAATTCGGCCAGGCTTTCGGTGTGGATGCGGTCGAGCCACATCCGCAGCCGGGGCAGACCCTCGGCTTCGACGAGATCGTCGTAACTCGCTCCCCCACGGCTGCCGCGCAGGCCCCACTGGCCCATGAAGGTGGCGCGGTGGTCGAGCCACTGGGCGACCTCCGCGAGCTTGATGCCCTTGACGACCCGGCTGCCCCAGAACGGCGGCACGGGCACGTCGACGCCGCGGGCGACGTCGGAGCGGGTGGTGTCGGTGGTCGGGTCGACCTCGGGTTCGGCGTCGCGCGGACGGGCCGCCACCCGGCGTTCGCGCGGGGCGGGCAGGGCGTCCATCTCGCCGCGCTTGACCGCCATGACGGTGTCCATGAGTGAGAGGCCCTCGAAGGCGTCGCGGGCGTAGCGCACCTCACCGTCGAACATGCCGTTGAGATCCTGCTCGACGTAGGCGCGGGTGAGCGCCGCACCACCCAGCAGCACCGGCGTCTGCACCAGACCGCGGGCGTTGAGCTCGAGCAGGTTGTCGCGCATGACGACGGTCGACTTCACCAGCAGGCCGGACATGCCGATCGCGTCGGCGTTGTGGGTGATGGCCGCCTCGATGATCGTGCCCACCGGCTGCTTGATGCCGAGGTTGACCACCGTGTAGCCGTTGTTGGTGAGGATGATGTCGACCAGGTTCTTGCCGATGTCGTGCACGTCGCCCTTCACCGTGGCGAGCACGATCGTGCCCTTGCCCTCGGTGTCCGACTTCTCCATGTGCGGTTCGAGGTAGGCGACCGACTTCTTCATCACCTCGGCCGAGGCGAGCACGAACGGCAGCTGCATCTGGCCGGAGCCGAACAGCTCGCCGACGGTCTTCATGCCGGCCAGCAGGTCGTCGTTGACGATCGCCAGCGCCGGCTTCTCGGCGAGCGCGGTGTCGAGATCCTCGTGGAGGCCCTTGTCGTCGGCGTCCACGATGCGCCGCTGGAGCCGCTCGTTGAGTGGCAGGGCCAGCAGTTCGGCCGCGCGTGCCTCCTTGGTGTCGGCGGTCGTGACGCCCTCGAACAGCTCGAGGAACGTCGCGAGCGGGTCGTAACCCTCGCGGCGGCGGTCGTAGACCATGTCGAGGGCGACCTCGCGCTGCTCCTCGGGGATGCGCGCCATCGGCAGGATGCGACTCGGGTGCACGATCGCCGACGTCAGGCCGGCCTCGACGCACTCGTTGAGGAACACCGAGTTCAGCACCGCGCGGGCGGCCGGGTTGAGGCCGAAGCTGACGTTCGAGACGCCGAGCGTGGTCTGCACGTCCGGGTAGAGCCGGCGGATCTCGCGGATCGCGTCGATGGTCTCGATGGCGTCGCGGCGGGTCTCTTCCTGGCCGGTGGCGATCGGGAACGTGAGGCAGTCGACGATGATGTCGGAGACCGCCATGCCGTAATCGTCGACCAGCGTGCGGATGAGCCGGTCGGCGACGCGCACCTTCCATTCGGCGGTGCGGGCCTGGCCCTCCTCGTCGATGGTGAGCGCGACGACGGCGGCGCCGTGCTCGGCGACGATCGGCATCACCGTGCGGAACCGCGAGCCGGGGAGGTCGCCGTCCTCGAAGTTGACCGAGTTGACGATGGCGCGTCCGGCGATGGCTTCGAGGCCGGCTTGGACGACCGGCGGCTCGGTGGAGTCGATCATCACCGGCAGCGGCACCGCGGTGTTCACCCGGGACGCCATCTCGGCCATGTCGGCGGTGCCGTCGCGTCCGACGTAGTCGATGCACAGATCGAGCAGGTGGGCGCCCTCGCGCGACTGGCCCTTGGCGATATCGATGCAGGTGTTCCAGTCGCCGGCGAGCATCGCCTCGCGGAACGCCTTCGAGCCGTTGGCGTTGGTGCGCTCGCCGACGCTCAGGTAGCTGGTGTCCTGGCGCAGCGGCACGTCGGAATACAGGCTCGACACCGACGGTGCCGGACGCGGATCGCGCTGTTTGAGCGGGAGGCCGCGCACGGCGTCCACGAGCTGGCGGATGTGCTCCGGTGTCGTGCCGCAGCAGCCGCCGACCACCGCGAGACCGAACTCGTTGACGTACTGGGCCAGCGCGGCTGTGAGGCCCTCGGGGCCAAGCGGGTAGCGGGCGCCGTCGGCGGTCAGCTCGGGCAGGCCGGCGTTCGGCATGCAACCGACGCCGATGCGCGCGAACCGGGACAGGTGGCGCAGATGCTCGCTCATCTCGGCGGGGCCGGTGGAGCAGTTGAGGCCGATCACATCGATGCCGAGCGGTTCGAGCGCCACCAGGGCCGCGCCGATCTCGGAGCCCAGCAGCATCGTGCCGTTGGTCTCGACCGACACGTTGACGAGGATCGGGATATCGACGCCTGCCTTCTCGCTGGCCCGCTTGGCGGCCTGGATCGCCGCCTTGGCCTGCAGCAGATCCTGGCAGGTCTCGATCTGGACGCCGTCGATGCCGCCGGCGATCATCGCCTCGACCTGCACCTGGTAGGCGTCGCGCAACTCGGTGAACGGCACATGCCCCAGGCTCGGCAGCTTCGTGCCCGGGCCGATCGAGCCCAGCACCCACCGCGGCCGTTCAGGCGTGGACGCCGCGTCCACCACCTTGCGCGCGATGCGGGCGCCAGCCTCGGCCAGTTCGGCGATGCGATCCTCGATGTCGTACTCGCGCAGCGCCGACAGGTTGGTGCCGAAGGTGTTGGTCTCGATCGCATCGGCCCCGGCATCCAGGTACGCCTGATGCACCGCCTCGACCACGTCGGGTCGGGTCACGTTGAGGATCTCGTTGCAGCCTTCGAGCCCGTCGAAGTCGTCGAGCGTGAGATCGAAGCCCTGCAGCAACGTCCCCATACCCCCGTCGGCCACGACAACTCGGCTGGTCAGGGCAGAACGAAGGTCTTCAGTCACCGCCCAAGGATAGGCCACCGCCCCGGGCGCCAGTCCGCGCGTCCGTGCGGCAAGGAGTCTGTCGGGCCCGCATGCGCGTCGTGCCGCACAGAAGACTCGCGTTCTGCCGCTGGATCGAGGCGTGTTCTGCCGCGCCCATCACGCGTGTCTTGCTGCCGGCATCCGCGGAGCAGTCGCAGCCAGCTTCTTCTCGGTGGCGATTGCACGCTGACGGCGGTCGACAGCCCGGCTCGCGATAGCCTGAATCGACCGAACGACCCTGAGGAGTGAGCGATGGGCTTCAGTGCTGAGGCCGCCATCGACGGCCGCGCATGGCTCGCTGCCGGCGCTCCGGCGGGTGAGGTCTGGTTGAAGGTGGACGTCTTCGATGCTTGTGGAACGCACGATAGGCACGATTGGCCTACCCCAAGCCGCCACCTCTTCGCTTCGGACAAGCGTCCGACGAAATTCGATTCGGGTCGGAGGGCGACCATAATGGCGAAGCACGGAACGTGGCTTGGGTGGACCACCCGGACCATGGCTGACGAGACTCATCATGTCGTTTGCGCCAACGACGAGTATAACGGTAAGAGCTACAGAGGGTTATTCAGGCGCATAGGAAGTAGAGACCCAGGACTGCGGTGATCGTGGTGGTGATGGTGTGGAGTGGTCGGCGGTAGTCGGTATGGAGGATTCGCCAGGTTTTGAGGTGGGCGATGGCTTGCTCGATGGGCCATCTGAGTTGGTTGATTTCTTTGTTGTACCGTTTCGTGTTCTCGCTCATGTGCTGGTGTTGTGGCTTGCGGTGGGGGGTGGTCATGCCGCGACCGATGTAGCCCTTGTCGCCGATGTACTGGGAGGCGTCTTGTCCGTCGAGGATGCCGTGGGCATCGAGGGCGGCCACGTCGTGGGTGTTGCCGGGCAGCGGGTCGGATACCCATGCGATGCGGCCATCGAGGGTGGTGACGACCTGCACGTTCACGCCGGTGGTGTGATGCTTGCCGGAGTACAGTTCTGGGTGGGTTTCCCAGGACCAGCAGGGCAGCAAGGTGCCATCGACAAGGTATGCGGTACCGGGCGGGATATCGTCGGCGTCCGGCACGAACGGGGCCAGTACGTGCGCGATCGCCTGGGTGACGATGGAGATCGCGCGGCTGATGGTGGGTTGCGACACGCCGTAGTCTTCGGCGAGGTCGGCTTGGACGCGGTTGCGGCGCAGGTACCTCAGTGTCACGATGAGCGAGTCACTCAATCCCAGGATTGGTGGCACGCGGTCGGCGTGCCCGGCTTCGCGGAGAAGGTTCAGAACAAAGGTGAAGTCCGGGGCGATGAGTCCTGTGCTATTCTTCATGGGGAGCGGCTCGTTTCTGTCGGATTTTGTTGTGGTAACTCAATCCTCTCGTGAAGCGAGCCGTTCTTATGTTAGGCGCGCCGGGCGAAGCCGGCCAGGATATCCATCACCGCACTCACGTCTGAATAAGCCTCA
>JAGPGQ010000286.1 GCA_018055925.1 Micropruina sp. | reverse complement strand
GCGTGCGGCTCGTCGCCGGGGTCGCAGATGTGTTGCGGCACGGACTGTCCGGCACAGTGGAATCCGCACTCGGTGACCCATGCGCGGAGCTGCTGGACCGTCGTGGCGTCGGGGTCGTAGGTGACATTGGCGGTCTGCGCGACCGGGTTCACCTCGACGGCGACCACTCCGGGCCGTCGCTCCAGCGTCTTCTCGGCGAGCTGTGAGGAGGAGGCCCACTGCAGACCGGCCACCTCGAGGACGACGGTGTTCATCTTCTTGTTCATGGCGTTCCTATGACTGGTGTTCGGCCCAGCCCTACAAGGCGGGCAGGATGGTGGTGGCCTGGTCGCCGTCGAGGGCGACGATGCCGCGGTCGTCAACGAAGTAGACGACCCCGGACGGGGCAAGACCGAGTGCCGCGACGGGCCCCTGGGCGGTACCGATCGGTGTCCAGGCGGCTTGGCCGCTGCGTCGCCAGAGCTGCCCATCGGTGTCGACACCGACCAGCTCGTCTCCGGCCGCATCGAGCAGGTACAACGTGGGTGCATCAGCGACCAGTCCGAAGGTGGTCGCGTTGTCCTGGCTGGCGAACAGCCCGCTTGGGGTGGCCGCATAGACCGTGCTGTCTGCGGTGACCGCAAGATCAGCGGCGGTCACATCGCTGCCAGCCGTCCAGGTGCTGCCGGCGTCGCCGCTGATCTGTACCGCGGGACTGCTCGACCCGATCCCGTACACCTGCCCATCGGGACCGGCGGTCAGGACGTGGAAGTCCTCCTCGCCCGTGAACGCGACCGGTTCCCAGCTCTGCCCGCCGTCCTCGCTGCGGATGATGCCGAGATTCGGTGACCCCAACTCCGACGGAGTGTCCATACCGGGATGCCCGGAGGCGATCAGCATGCCGTCGGTGACGGTCAGGCCCATCACGTCGAAGTCGTAGCCACCCAACGGACCTTCCACAGAGCCTTCGGCATCGACACGGTACAGACCGGTGTGCGTGCCGACCAGGATCGTGGCATCGGCCTCGGGCACCACCGCGTGGATGTGCCCGAACTCGACCGGCGCCTGCGCCGAGGAGGACGGTGCGGACGAGGCGCCGCAGCCAGCCAGCACCGTGACAGCGGCCACGGCGGCGGCGAGCGCGGCGAGCGCGCGGCGAGGCGAGAAACGCAGACGAGAGAACATCAAAGGGGGCCTTTCGGGAGAGCAGGAACGACGACAGAGGCGGCCGGTGGGTCGGCAGACGGAACCGGCCGCGAAACGGGAGACCGGTGTCAAGAGCAGCGGCAGGACGGTGGGGAGCCCGCGCCATGGCGGTCGGGCTCCCACGCCCGCACCTGCCGAGGACGGCTAGAGGCTGTCCAGAATCTCTTGCATCGTGGTGACCTCGGCGCTCTGGCCGTCGATGACCTGCTGCGCCAGTTCCAGCGCATCCGGGTTCTGTCCGTTGGACAGCTCGGTCTCGGCCATCATGATCGCGCCGTTGTGGTGCTCGATCATGCCCTGCAGGAACAGCCGAGTCGCCTCGACACCGGTTGCGGACTCCAACGCGGCCATGTCTTCCTCGGACATCATGCCGTCGCCGTGGTCCATGCCCTCCATGCCGCCCGCGGACGGGTCGGGCGAAGGCAGACCCCACTCCTGTAGCCAGCCCTGCATGGTCTCGATCTCGGGCCCCTGGGCGTCCTTGATCTGCTGAGCCAGTGTCACCACCCGCTCATCGATCCCGTCCTTGCCGAGGATCAGATCGGCCATCTCGATGGCCTGCTGGTGGTGCGGGATCATCATCGTCACGAACATCTCGTCCGCGGCGTTGAAGTCCGCGCTGGCCTCCGACGAGGAGGGGCTGGAGCTTGACGAGCCGTGATCCATCCCGGACATGCCGGGGTCGTTGTTCTGCCCGCAACCGGCGAGCACCAGAGTCGTGATGAGCGCGGTCGAAGCCAGCGCAAGCATGCGCATACGCATGATGAAGTTGTCCTTTCGTCAGTCGAATGAAGAGTCGCGGTCCATCCCCAACCCCGGACCGGGGCAGGACAGACAGGCATCACCCGGAACCTGTCGGCCCGTGGGACGCCGCAGCGCAACTCAGGTGCGACTGATCGAGAGAACGATGAGAGAAGGAGGTCGCGGGCGTGGCAGCACCGCGCCCAGCAGCGGCAGCGCCCGAACAGCAAGCAGCCGCGTCAGCCACCCGCGACTCAGCAGCCCGGGGGCGATCAGGAAGGTCAGGCCGATCAGGAGCGCGATCACGCACCCCATCATCAGCATCGAATGGCTCGGCGACGGTTCCCCGCACCCATCACCGCAGTCCGTCTCACCGGCTGCGGCAGCATCACTCATGCTGGCGCCGGCCATCTCATCCGCCATAGCGGCCGAGGCGGTGCCGTCCGGCATCGCCTCGGCGGCGTGGTCGGTCTCGATCGTGAGGGCCGGGGACGTATGCCCGTGGGGGCCGGACATGCTGAGGGCGTGCATCGCGAGGAGTCCGGCGATCACCATCATCAGCAGGCCGAACACGAGCAGGCCACGACGACGAGGCGACCCGCCGGTCATCAGCGAGCGCAAAGCACCCATCGCCGTCCTCCCTTCGACCTCCGAGTCCATCAGCCTCACGGCATGCACGATCGTTACTCACAACGGTAGAGCATTGCGCCACGAAGCCACCTGTGCGCTCGTGGCAGCGACGCTCAACCGGTCAGGCGGCGTGCGCGTATCGCGCCGGGTCTGCGTCCCACAACGGGCCGCACCCGGCGCAACAGAACCAGTACCGCTTGCCCTCATAGTCCCGGTACAGGCCCTGCTGCTCAGCCTGCTCCGGGTCCACCAGATTGTTCGGCATCACCGGACACTGCACCAAGTTCTCCGCGTCCGGTGCCGGGTGATGGTGATGAGCGTGAGATTGCGCCTCATGCCCGCCGTGGCTCTCGTGATGATGCTGCCCCGACATGCTCCACGTCCTCTCCAGCAATACCGCTTGCCTGTCATCCCGCACTGGCACCCCATTGGCGTCCGCACGCTCGACCATCATGATACCCCAGAGGGGTATCACCGTGCCACTGTGGCCGATGCAGCACTCGGCGTGCTCCCGCGCTCGTGGCGGCGCGCCCGGCTCGCGCTGATGATCCAGCAGGCGAGGTAGATGAGGAAGGAGAGGGTGGTGATGTAGGGGCTGATCGGGATGGCGCTGCCGAGGGCGAGGAGGATGCCGCCGACGCTGGCGGTGACGGCGAAGGCGACGCTGAGCAGCGGCACCACCACCGGTGAGGAGGAGACACGGAGTGCCGCGGCGGCGGGGGTGACCAGCAGGGACAGGACCAGGAGGGCGCCGACGATCTGGACGGCGACGGCGACGGTCATGCCCAGCAGCAGCATGAACAGGATGGACAGGGCGCGGGTGGGCACGCCGCGGCCGGCGGCGACGGCCGGGTCGACACTGGCGAACAGCAGCGGCCGCCAGATCACGAGGAGCCCTGCGCACACGAGGGTGCAGATCAGGATGAGCGCGCCGATCTGCGGGTTATCGATGGCGACGATCTGCCCGGTGAGCAGCCCGAACTTGTTCGCGGACCGGCCGGAGTACAGGGCGAGGCAGAGGATGCCCAGGCCCAGACCGAACGGCATCAGCACGGCGGTGATGGAGTTGCGGTCGCGGGCGCGGGAGCCGAGGGCGCCGATCAGCAGCGCGGCGATGATCGACCCGATGAGGGACCCGGCGACCACCCCCACGCCGAGCAGGAGCCCGGCGGCGGCGCCGGCGAAGGAGAGCTCGCTGATGCCGTGCACGGCGAAAGGCATGTCGCGGGCCATCACGAACACACCGATCAGACCGCCGGTGATGCCCAGCACGAGACCGGCGAGGATGCTGTTGTGCAGCAGGGCGAGGAGTTCACCGTAGTTGGTGAAGGTGAAGATCTGGTTCCACCAGTCGGCGAGGTCGGACAGCTGCACGGTTATACCTCGGGCTCGGTGGTGTGGTGGGGGTGGTCGGGGACACCGGCGACGAGGATGCGGTCCCGGCTGCGGATCACCTCGACCGGTGACCCGTACAGCTCGGTGAGTACCTCGGTGCGCAGCACCTGGTCCGGGGTGCCGATCCGGAACCGACCGCCGGCGAGGTAGAGGACCCGGTCCACGGCGCCCAGCAGCGGGTTGATGTCGTGGGTGACGAACAGCACCCCGCGTGCGGCGTCGCGGCGGGCCTGGTCGACGAGGTCGCAGATCAGCCGCTGATGGGCCAGATCCAACGACAGCAGCGGCTCGTCGCACAGCAGCAGGGCCGGGTTCCCGGCGAGTGCCTGCGCAACCCGGAGGCGTTGCTGCTCCCCACCGGAGAGCCGGCTGATCGGGGCGTGGGCGGTGGATTCGGCGTGCACCGAGGCGACCAGGTCGGCGACCGCGGTGCGGCGGGCACGGCGGGGCAGCGGGATGCCCC
>JAGPGQ010000073.1 GCA_018055925.1 Micropruina sp. | reverse complement strand
TCGAGCTGAACTGCCTGGTGATCGACGATCCGGCCTCGGGAACACCCATGGTGGTGCCGACCGACGGCCGCTGGCGCTAACCCACAACAGCGACCCGACCGGCCGTGACGCCACCCCAGGTGTGCACCGTCCCGGTCGTGGTGTCCAGGATGCGCAGGGTCTGGTCGGTGACGGCCAGCAACCAACGATCGCTCGACTTGCTGAGCCACACCGACTGATCGTTGGCGTTGAACTGAGTCGTCGTCCCCGGCATCAATAGCGTCTTTCCGGTGGTCAGATCGGTGACCGCCAACCGGAAATCGCGAGCCTCATTGTTCATGGTGACGCTCATCGCCATGTACCGACCACTGGGTGACAGCTCACCGTCGGCGCCGTAATCATAAGTCGCGAGCAGCTTATCGACACCCTTCAGGCCCCGAGCCGTCGCCCGCCGCTTCTTGTCGGACGCACGGCGATTGTGCTGCGTGACGGCGCACCGCGGGCACGGCTTCACCAGAATCGACGTCGCGCCGATACCAAGCATCTCCCCACCCCGCCGCCATCCAGGCAGTCGTTTCGTCGAGGATCGCGTCACCACATAGGGCAGGGATGGCTCGTCGGCCAGCAGGTTCCCGGCTCCGTCCGGCCCGGGGATGCCGAGTGTCGCGGGGACATTTCGGCGCTCGAGTAGTTTCGGCTCGCCAGTGGCGGTGCTGAACAGCAAGATCGTCCGCTGGGCGCCGCTGGGCTCTTCGGGAACCACCCAGATTGCGTCCCGGCCACCCGCGTAAAGTCGGCCGGTACCGCCGAGTTCGTTCGGTAGTTCACGCACATCGCCGTCTTTGGTGACCACGAATCCGACCCCATCCCAGATCTGTTTGACCACAAGTAGATGTCGGGTCGCGACGAAGTTCCGGAAGCGCTCGAGACGCGGCGTGAACGTGCGCTGCACCCTGCGTGCCTTCAAATCGACCCGCAGAATCGCACCGTCGCTCTCCACATAGAACACGCCCGAATCCGCATCGCGCAGACCCGGCGGAAACGCCACCTCGGGTTGGGCCGTGGGCGTCGAACCAACCGGCGACGGGGTGAAAGCGACCCGGCTCGTTTCCGTGGGTGTCGGATCAGCATCCGGCGTCCACGTCGGCGAAGGACCGGACGGAACACCCGGCCCGCAACCGGAAAGGATCAGGCACAGCAGCACGAACCCGACCCAGGGGGTTACCCGACGCCTCACCATGCCCAAACCATTTCTCGTGACTCGCGGAAATCACGCTACGCGATGCGGCATGTGCGGGGAGTGTCGTCGCACCGGGTCTGACTCGAGATCCCGGCGTCCGCCGGGATGACGTAGGTGCGGACCGTCCTCGCCGGCGTGGTGCCGGGATCCCGGCGTTCGCCGGGATGACGTGGGTCCTCGCCGGGGTGGGTGCCGGGATAACGTCGGTTGTCCTCCGCCTCCCGTCATCCCGGCGGACGCCCGGGATCCCATGCCGCCGTGGACCTTCAGCACGGCCAGCTTCACACCCCTACGCCTTCCGTCATCCCGGCGGACGCCGGGATCTCCCGTCCGGACGGCCGAGGTCCGTGATGCCGAGCAGTTCGTAGTGCACCGCGCCGGAGGGCTGTTGCGCGCCGCAGGTGAGCAGTTCGGGGGGCCGGGTGTGGTGCCGCAGCTCGACCCGGTGGTGGCGTCCGAGAGCGGTCAGCGTGACGGTGAAGCGGTCGGCGTCGCGCCGCGCACCGACCACCCGGACGGCCCCGACCACACGTAGGCCGAGGTGTCGCCGGAGGGCGGCCTCGGCGGCCTGCTGCGGCCACGGGACGCTGCACCGGCCGCGGTGGTGGTCGAGGGTGAGCCGGCCGGCCAGATGGTCGCGGACCACCTCGACACCCCGGTCGGGCGGGAGCCGTCCGTAGCAGTCGGCGCCGGGCAGGATCAGCAGGTTGGCGGCGAACCGGTCCCCGCCGAGATGGGAGGACTCCCAGGTGAGTTCCGGCCAGACGCCGGCCAGGGCGGCGGCCAGCGGACGGCCGCGTTCGGCGCAGCAGGCGTCGTGCCGGCCGTGGGTGCAGACCAGCAGCAGCGGATCGGCGTGCGGCTCCAGGCCCACCCCGTCCGGACCGTCGATCCCGGCCAGCTCCAGGTCGGCCACCTCGGCCAGGTTCGGCACCAGCAACGTCTGGCACCAGCCGTACCGGGCGTTCACCACGAACACCCGGCGTGGACCGGCGAGGTAGCGTCCGGGACGCCGGATCAGCAGCGGACGCACCCCCAGGTCCCGTTGCCAGCCGAGCAACGGTGCCCGCAGCGGGCCGGGTAGCCGACGGCTCCGCAGCACCTCCGGACCCCACGGCCCCGGATCCTCGAGCAGCACGAAGTGCCGCACGGTCGAGGCGGTCGCGGTCAGCGGTTCGCCGCGCTGCTCGCTGGCCGACGAGCAGCGCAGGGTCACCGGGAGACTTCCAGCAGACCCTCGCGGACCAGGCGCCGGGTCAGCACAACCGCCGACGAGTCGTCGAGCAGATCGTGCAGGTCCGCCGGGCACAGCTCCGCGCGCTCCAGGATGCGTTCGATCGCCGGACGGATCCGTGCGGGCACGGTGATCGTCCGGTCGCCCAGCAACAGGCGCAGGCTCTTCCCCTCGGGCCGGAGCAGGCAGGTGCTGCCCGCCCGGCGCCGGATCGGGGTGTCCGTGACGATGCCCGGGGCGTCCAGGACGTCGAGCAATCCCCCGCCGAGCAGCGGCTGTCGCCCGGTGGCGAAGACCCGCTCCTGCCGGGCTACCACGGCGTCGGCGTCGGCCCGTCCGATCTCCTCGGCCAGGTCCGCCAACCGTTCCCGCAGCGCCGCCGCCAGCGCGGCCGGGTCGGCGAACAGGGCGGCCGGCAGGGGGTCGTCCGCGGCCTCGAGCAGCGGGTCGACGACCCGCTTGAGCAGGTCGCGCCAGACGTAGCGGTTGATCCCGATGGTGACGTGCAGGGACGCGGTCGCCTGGGTGCGGGCGGCGTGCGGCGTGCCGGTGGGCAGGTACATCGACGTGCCGGGCAGCATCATCACCCGGTGGGCTCCGGCGTCGTCGTGCACCTCCCACTCCTTCGCGCCGAAGGTCTGGAAGACGAAGACGTCGTGGGTGTCGGAGTGCAGCGCGAAGCCCTGTGATCCGGGCGGGGTGAGATACGCGTTGGCCTGGCAGGGATGACCGAGTGCGACCTCGAGACCCCGGACGAGGGCACGCAGCGGCTGCCAGTAGCGCTGCAGGCCCTGGAACACGATGGTGGCCCCGCCGGCGAACTCGTCGAGCACCTTGCGGCCGTCGATCAGCCCGGTCATCGGTTTGCCGGCGATGCTGGCCTGCTTGGTGAATCGCGATTCGGGCAGCACCGAACCGCTCTTGGCCAGTCGCAACTGCGGGGTGCGGATGGCCGTCTCGGTGATCAGGTGGTCGGCCTGGCCGATGTCGAAGAGGCCTTCGAGCCGAGCGGGTTCGACTTCGTGGACGAGGATCCGGCGACCCCAGACGTCGCGAATGAACGCCTCGGGGTCACCGGAGAGCAGTGCGAGGGGATCCATGCTCAGGCGTCGGTGCCGTCCGCGTCTCCGCCATCGGTACCGTCCGCGTCGCCACCGTCGGTACCGTCCGCGTCGCCGCCATCGGTACCGTCGGCGTCACTACCGTCAGTGCCATCCGCGTCACCACCATCGGTGCCATCTGCGTCCCCACCATCGGTACCGTCCGCATCGCCGCCGTCCACACCGTCCGCGTCGCCACCGTCGACGCCATCGGCATCGCCACCGTCGGTGCCGTCCGCATCCCCGACCACGGCGGGAGCGGCGGCTCCGTCGGTCACGATCTCGTCGTCGGACAGGGTCTCGCGTTGGTCACTCATGATGCTCCTCACGATCGGGCAGCGAAGGCTGCGTGGTCTTCGCCCACACCCTAGTAGCTGCTTCGGACGTGGTGAGGGTCTCATCGTGGACACCGATTGCGGTACCGAGGCGTTGGTTAAATACTGATCCGCAGGTTAGGAAAGGCTAACCTCTCGCGCTCCGGCACGTGGAACCAGGCAGCCGCGCGAGCCCATCGGACCAGGCTCCGTGGAGGAGGATCCGCCCATGTTGGCAACGTTCATCATCGGCCTGCGCGAAGGCCTCGAAGCCGCCCTCATCGTCGGCATCATCGCGGCCTTCCTGCGCCGGAACGGTCGTTCGCTCACCCCGATGCTGCTCGGCGTCGGGGCTGCGATCGTGCTCAGCATCGGTGTCGGCGTCACCCTCAAACTCATCGAGCAGAGCCTGCCGCAGGCCGCCCAGGAAGGCATGGAGGCCGTCATCGGCCTGGTGGCGGTGGTCTTCGTGACCACGATGGTGGTCTGGATGAGCGGACACGCCCGCGGGCTCAAGGGCGACCTGGAGGCGTCCGCGACCGCCGCGCTGAGCAGCGGATCGTCCGGCGCCATGGTGCTGATGGCGTTCCTGGCCGTACTCAAGGAGGGCTTCGAGACCGCGGTCTTCCTGCTGGCGACCTTCTCGGCCTCCAGCAACGCCGCCCTGGCGGCGGCCGGGGCGGGCCTCGGCCTGCTCACCGCGACGGCGATCGGCTACGGCCTGTACAGCGGCGGCCTGCGGCTGAACCTGGCCAAGTTCTTCCAGATCACCGGGGTGTTCCTGCTGCTGGTGGCCGCCGGGCTGGTGGTGAACGCGCTCGGCGCGATGCGTGCCGCCGGCTGGATCGAGGCCGGTCAGCAGCGGATCGCCGACCTGTCCTGGCTGGCTCCGCCGGGCTCGGTCCAGGGCGCCCTGCTGACCGGCGTGCTGGGCATCCCCCCGGACCCGACGCTGATCCAGGCCATCGGCTGGTTCGGCTACCTGATCCCGATGGCGCTCTACCTGTACTGGCCGCGACGGCTGCGGCCGGATCCGCGGCTGGCCGTCCGGCTCCGCGCCGGCATCGCGGGTGCGGTGGCGGCGCTCGCCGCGGCGCTGTTCGTGCTGCTGGGACCGGCGTCCATGCCCGCGTTGGGTGCGGCCACGGTGCTGGACGACGGCGGCCGCCCGGCCGGGACGATCCATCTGGAGGACGACCGGGCGATCCTGACCACCACCTCCGGCGCGGTCACCATGCCCCTGGACGCCGGCACGCCCGGCCCGCACCTCGGCGTCCCGGACGCGGAACTGCACCGGCAGGACCTCTCCGGCTCCGTCCCGGCGGTGGCCAGCCTCACGATCGAGGACCTGGTCGCCCTCAACGGCGGACGGATACCCGTCGGCATCGACCCGCAGGTTGCCGCCGGCCCGTTCCGGGTGACCTGGAGCCACTCCGGCGAGCGGCGGCTGTGGATCACCGGCGGCGAGGTGCTCGACTTCAGCCAGTCCGAGGCCACCCTGGCCACGCTGTCGGACGGTGGCCTGCCGAATCCGCGCACCCTCACCGTCTCGGGACGGCTGCCCGACGGCACGACGCTGACCTCAGGCGCGCTGAGCGTCGAGCCTGCCCGCGCGGAGGCCGCCGCCACGGCCGCCGCCCAGCTGCGCTCGGACCAACGGGAACGCCGGTTCTGGGGCCGGACCGTCCCCCTGCTGCTTCTGGCGACGGCCGCCGTCATCGCGGCCACCGCCCTCCGCGTCCGGCGCCGAATTGACGCCGACGATCCCACTCGAGGGTCTGAACTCCCTCAGGAAAGGAACATCCATGTCTCGTAGGTACCCCGCGATGGCCCGCATCGGCATCGCGGCCGCGGCCGTCTGCGCGTTGGCCGCCTGCAGTTCCGGCACCGCCACCGTGCCGAGCGGATCCCCGTCCGGCTCCGCCGCCGAGGGCGCGGCACCGGTGGTCAACGGCGTCGCGCAGGTGAAGGTGACCCTGACCGGCGACGGCGGCGACAAGTGCACGGCCGACCATCTGACCGCGCCGGCCGGGCCGGTGACGTTCACCGTCGAGAACATCAGCTCGACCGCGATCACGGAGGTCGAGTTGCAGCAGGAACTGAAGATCCTGGGCGAGAAGGAGAACCTGGCCCCCGGCCTGCCGGCCGCGGCCTTCACCGTCACCCTGGACGGCGGCGCGTACACCCTGTACTGCCTGGGTGCCGAACCCGAGAACCAGACGTTCACCGTGACCGGCGAGGCGGCCGCCCCGCCGACCGGCAGCACCGCCACCCTGCTGAACGACGGTGCGAAGGAGTACGCCACCTGGGTGCGGGGACAGGCCGACGACATGCTGGTCGCCGTCGGCAACCTGAAGACCGCCGTGGACAGCGGCGACGTGGCGAAGGCGAAGGCCGCCTACGTCCAGGCCCGGCCGTTCTACGAGAAGATCGAGTCCGACGTCGAGGGCTTCGTGATGCCCGGCTTCAAGGTCAACGACAACAAGGGCAACCTCGACTACCTGATCGACATGCGGGCGTCCAACCTGGACGAGAAGGTCGGCTGGTCCGGCTTCCACGCCGTCGAGCGCGACCTGTGGAAGGCCGGCAAGATCACCGACGGCACCAAGAAGTACGCCGCCGACCTGGCCACCAACGTGAGCAAGCTGGTCGACGTCGTGAAGACCCTCACCTTCAAGCCCGAGGACCTGGCCAACGGCGCCGCGGCGCTGCTCGAGGAGGTTCAGTCCGGCAAGATCACCGGCGAGGAGGAGGAATTCAGTCACACCGACCTGTCTGACTTCGCCGCCAACGTCGAGGGTGCCCGGCAGGCGTTCGCCTACCTGCAGCCCGGCCTGGAGAAGGTGGACGCCGATCTCGTCGAGCAGGTCGTGACCCAGTTCGGCAACGTCGACAAGGCGCTCGCCGCCCTGCGCGACAAGGCGTCGCCGGGCGGCTACCTGCCCTGGGACAAGGCCACCCGCGAGAAGCACAGCAAGGCGCTGAGCCAGGCCGTGCTGGCGCTGCAGCAGCCGATGCAGAAGATCGCCGAGAAGGTGGCCACCGCACGATAGGCCCACCCAACCGACCGGGCCCCGGGTAGGAGAGGAGCAACGATGACGACCGGATCCGACGATCCTTCGGCCACCGACGCCCCCGTCCCGGGGCCCGGGCGGGCCCGGGGCTTCAGCCGTCGCGGACTGATCGCCGGTGGCGCCGGCGCCGCAGCCGGAGCGGCGGTGGGGGCGGGGGTCACCGCCGCCCTCACCGGTCGCACCCGGGGCGGGGCCGAGGGGGCCGACGACAGCGTCGACCTGAGCCGCAGCGTCCCGTTCTACGACCAGCTGCATCCGGCCGGCGTCCGGACGCCCCCGCAGCGGCACTGCGTCTACATGACGTTCACGCTCAATCCGTCCGCGACCCGGCAGGACCTGCAGGTGCTGCTGGCCCGGTGGAGCGCCGCGATCGCACAACTGATGCAGGGCAAGTCGATCGGCACCGTCGAACCGCAACGCCCGGACGCCGTCCCGGCCGACACCGGGGAGGTGACCGGACTGGAGCCCGCGTCCCTGACCGTGACCGTGGGACTCGGCCCCGGGGTGTTCGGCGACCGGTTCGGCCTGGCCGAACGGCGCCCGGCGCTGCTGGAGCCGCTCCCCCGGATTCCTGGGGACACGCTGCGTCCCGAGTTCACCGGCGGCGACCTGTCGTTGCAGGCGTGCGCGGACGATCCGCAGGTCGCCTACCACGCGATCCGCAACCTGGCCCGGATGGTCACCGCGACCGCGCACACGCACTGGGTGGTGATGGGTTTCGGACGGGCCAGCGCCGGCCCCGGGCAGGAGACGCCCCGCAACCTGATGGGCTTCAAGGACGGCACCCGCAACGTGGTCTCCGACGCCGACTACGACCGGTTCGTCTGGCTCAAGGACGCGGACTGGATGACCGGCGGCACCTATCAGGTGGCCCGCAAGATCGCCATGACCATCGAGACCTGGGACTTCGACCGGATCTCGGACCAACAGCAGATCTTCGGCCGGACCAAGGTCGAGGGCGCCCCGCTGACCGGGGAACGCGAGTTCGACACCCCCGATTTCACCCGCCGGGTCGACGACGCCTACGTCATCGATCAGACGTCGCACATCGCGCTCGCCGCCCCGGAGAACAACGACGGGCTGAAGATCCTGCGACGCAGCTACAACTACACCGACGGGCTGAATCCGCAGGGGCTCCTGGACGCTGGCCTGCTGTTCCTCAGCTACCAGAACGACCCCGCGAATTTCGTCGCACTGCAGAACAAACTGGGTCGGTTCGACCTGCTGAACGAATACATCCGGCACATCGGTTCGGCGGTGTTCGCCGTGCCACCCGCCCCGGTGACCGGTAGTTACATCGGCAAGGACCTGTTCGCCTGATCCGCGTCCGGGGGTGCCGCGTCCGCCTCAGGCTGCGCCCGTGACCAGCGCGAGGAACCGTTCCACCGCACGCGCGGCCTCGGCGCGGCACTCCTGCGCACTGGGTGGTTCGGCACCGAGAAGGGCCAGGATCTGCCGGTCGCGCACCACCAGGCCGAAGAACAGCCGGAACGCCTCCCCGGCATCCGGAGCCTGCACCACGCCGAGCCGATGCAGCCCGGCGAGGTAGTGCTCGATCGCCTCCCCGGTGCGCCCTCGTCCCGCCTCACGCAGCGTCCGCGCCAGCGCCGCGGAGGTCATCGCGGCCCGGTTCAGGGCGATCGAGTCCCGGCTCGTGAGCAGCAGGAGCAGGCCCTCCGCGCAGGCGGTCAGCACCTGCCTGGCGTCGTCCACGGTGCAGCCGTCGTCGAGGGCGTCCGGCACCGGAATCGGCACGGACTCGTCGGCATTCGCCTCGATCAGCGCGGCCACGAGTCCCGGCTTGTCCCCGAACCACGCGTACAGCGTCTCCTTGGACGCGCCCGCGCGCTTCGCGATGCGCGCGGTCGTGGCGCCCTCGTACCCGTGCTCGGCGATCTCCGCCATCGCCGCCCGCAGGATCTGCGCCCGCCTCTGCTGGCGGTCGGCCGCGGGCAGGCGGCCGATCCTCCGCCGAGTCTCCCCTTGTGTCTGCACGACGTTTACCGTACCATCCAGTACGGAAATGATCCGTACCTGTCGGTACGCATATGACTGGAGGCACCGCATGCCCAATCCGAAACTCCGCGGCGCGGCGACACTCGTCGTGACCGCCGTGCTGTTCTCGGGCGCCACCTTCGGCTTCTTCTTCGCCTGGGTGTGCTCGACGCTCTGGGGTCTGGACGCGATCGACCCGCGGACGGCGATCGAGGCGATGAACGGGATGAACGCCTCGGTGCGCAACCCGGTGTTCTTCACGGCGTTCTTCGTGACGCCGTTCGTTGCGGCCGCTGCCGCCCTCGCCTGCCTCGCGGCGCGCGGCAAGGCATCCGCACTCCTGCTGGTCGCGGCCGCGGTCGTCCACGCGGGCGGGGTGATCCTGTTCACCGCCATGTTCAACGTGCCGCTCAACGAGGCGCTCGCCGCCGGGGGCGTGCCCTCCTCGATCGACGAGGCCCGGCGGGTGTGGGACGCGTACTCCGGGCAGTGGCAGGTCTACAACATGATCCGTACCGTGGCCGGCGGGCTCGCCCTCGCGCTCACCGCCGCCGCGCTGTTCCTGCTCGGCCGCCGCGGCACCGTGGCCGGCCTGGGCCGTGGATCCCTGGCGGCGCCGGCCGCGATGGCCGAGCCCGTCGGAACCCAACGGCCACTCGCCTAGTGGGCTCCAGATCGACCCCGGGCGGGCGTAGTGCAGCTGGCACAGTCTTGGGTGTTGCCGTCGGGGCGGGATCGCGTCCGTCATCCCACGTCCGTCATCCCACGTCCGTCATCCCGGCGAACGCCGGGATCTCCGGTCAGCCCGGCTGAACGTTGGGGACGGTTCCTATTCCGGTTCAGGGGACGGTTCCTATTCCAGTTCAGCCGCCGCCGAGCCACGTTTCCCTGGCTTGGCGTCCTTTACCTGATGTGATCCCTGGGAAGGACGCCGAAGGGTCGGAAACGTCGCCAGAGACCGGCGGTACTGGCCCTGAAGATGTTGTCACAGGTGTTGTCCGAAAAACGAGGTGTTGTCCGTTTCTGACAACACCACCACCAGGGCGGGTTCTGGACGAAAAAGTGTCAGTGCCAGTCCGTAGCGTTCTCTGTATGAAGAGCGCGGCAGAGTCGGTGTCGGTGGTGGATTTCACCACCGGTATGGCCGGGCTGCTCGACACCGTCGACACCACGGTGGGGTTGTTGACCGATCGGGCCCAACTCGACCTGGTCACCGACCTGCTCCGCATCCAGTCCCGACTGGCCGGAGTACTGCACCACATCGTCGGCGGAGTAGACCGGGCCGAGGCGGCACAAACCGCCTATGGGGTGCCACTCACCAGCTGGCTCGCCGGCGAACTGCGCTACACCCGGCCACAGGCCGCCGCCATGGTGCACCACGCCCACGACCTGGAACGATTCGGACAGGTCCGGGACGCGCTACGCGACGGCCGAGCCAACCAACACCAGGCCCGGGCCGTCACCGACGTGTTACGCAAACTCCCCGACGACCTCCCGGCCGGCGCCCAGCGTGAGGCAGAGACAACGATGGTCGGGTTCTGTGCCGAGTTCGACAGCCAGCATCTGAAGGGTCTTGCTCAGCATCTGCTGGAGGTCGTCGCGCCAGAGATCGCCGAAGAAGCCGAAGCCGCCCGCATGGAACGCGAACGCAAAGCCGCGCTGCGCAACCGGCACCTCACCTTCGCCGAGGACGGGCACGGATCGACGATCATCAAGGGCAAACTCCCCACCGGTGACGCCGCGTTGTTGAAAGCCCAGATCGATGCGTTGGCACACCAACTGCACCGCACCGAACTGGAAGAACGCGACCCCGTGCAGGAAGAGGTCACGTGGCCGATGCGCCGGGCGGACGCCCTGGTCGAGTTGGCCCGGAGGGTCGCGGTTCAGCAGGCCGCACCCAAGCATGGTGGCGACCGTCCCCATGTGACGATCACCATCCGTTACGAAGACCTGGTGAAGGACTGCTGGAACGCACAGCTGGCGAACGGCCACACGCTGACCGCGTCCGAACTCCGTCAGTACGCGTGTGACGCCGACATCCTGCCGGTCGTGCTCGGCGGACCGTCCGGGGTACTCGATGTTGGGCAGAAACATCGCCTCGTCACGCCCACCATTCGGCAAGCCTTGCATGCCCGTGACCAGGGTTGTGTGTTCCCCGGATGCAACCGGCCGGCGGCCGACTGCGATGCTCACCACATCGTCCCGTGGCAGCAAGGCGGACCCACCTCGCTGGCCAACCTGTGCTTGTTGTGCAAGCACCACCACAACCTTCTCGAACCCGACACTCGACGACCGCCGGATCTGCAATGGCAGATCCGAATCAGCCCCGACGGAATCGCTGAAGTGATCCCACCCCGGTATGTGGATCAACACCGACGACCACGCCGACACCAACGATTCCGACGAACAGACTGTTGACAGGCCAGTTCGTCGTTTGCGGGCGGAGAGATTCTCTTGAATCGGCTCGTTGCGCGCCCGCATCAGGATCCCTGCATGTCATCCCGGGCCCCGACCCGGGATCTCATCGCCAATGTGGCACCCGAGATCCCGGCGTTCGCCGGGATGACGAATGCGTTCGCCGGGATGACGAATGCGTTCGCCGGGATGACGAAATGCACAATCCGTAGAGTTCCGGCGTACTCACCATTCACCTGCCTGTGCACGCCTCCTGGCTCAACCGGATCGAGATCTACTTCTCCATCCCGACCCGCAAGGCACTCGCCGGCGAATCGTTCGACGACCCCGACACACTCACCGACCGCACCCAGGCCTCCGAGCAGCGCCACAGAGGGCGCGACACCCGCAACGACCTCAACAGCTACCTCACCAAACTCACCGACCCCCGACGAACCTATGAACACACCCACCGGTCGTCCGGTCGAGGACGTTGAACCGGCGAGCATCCGGTGGACGTTCGAGCGTCCACGCCCGGCGCGGGTCTGTCGTGAGGCGTACGCAGAAGTACCCATGCCGGGTATTCGAAACCCGTCGCCCGCCCTCTGAACAGCCAGACGCCCGGCACCGACGAGCCGGCGAACACGAGGGGGAACACCATGAATCGATCCTGTCCGACGCGCTCATCGAGAGTGCTCACCCGGTCCGTGGCGGGCCTGGCCGCCCTGCTGTCCGGCCTCGGCATGCTCGTGGCCGGCGCGCCTCCCGCCGAGGCCGTGCCCGTCCGCACCCAGGACGCCTGGTCGGTGCTGCTGTGCCGGTTCTCCGACGTGACCACGACGCCCCAGCCGGTGAGCTTCTTCCAGCGGTTCTTCGGCTCCGCCGGTGCTGGCCAGAACGGCCTGTACGACTACTTCCTCGATCAGAGCTACGGCAAGGTGAAGATCAACGCCACGGTCCGCGGCTGGTACACGATGCCGTACAGCAAGGCGACGGAGGCGTCCAAGTCGCGTTGGGACAAGATCAACGACTGCGTCACCACCGCGGCCAAGGCCGGCTACACGGTGCCGGCGGGCAACCGGATCGCGGTGATCACGAACTCGCAGCAGGACTCGGGGGCGTCCGGTGGTCGGGTGCTGCTCGATCCGGGTGCCTGGAACGTGCGCTTCGCGTCCCATGAAATGGCCCACGGCTACGAACTGGGCCACTCGTACTCGAACGACCTGACCTATCAGAACGCGTCCTGGTCGCAACCCGGCGAGTACGACGACATGTGGGACCAGATGAGCGCCCAGCACGTGTACAGCGTGAACGGCGGCACCTTCGGCCAGACCGGGGTCGGCTTCAACGCGTTCAACCGGGACAAGCTGGGCTGGCTGCCGATGAACCGCGTCCGCACGTTCGGCTCCGCTGGCGAGACGTCGGGCACCGTGACCCTGGCACCGTTGCAGCAGCCCGGTACCGCCGGGCCCCTGCTGGTGCGGGTGCCGTTCTCGCCGGGCGACCTGTTCACCTACTACACCGTCGAATACCAGCGGAAGCTGGGCTGGTCGCGGGCGATCCCGGCCGACACCGTGCTGATCCACGAGGTCAGGAACGGACGCCCCACGCTGCTTCGGTCGCTCGGTGCGGCCGGTAAGCCGCCCGCGCAGTCGGTGAACGCCAACGGCGTGACGATCAGCGTGGTCTCGACCGGGACGACCGCCACGGTGCGGATCACCTCGGGCATCGCGCAGCGCTGCCTGCAGGGCTGGGTCTGGCGCGAGGCGCGGCCCGGTGACCTGGTGTGCGTCACCGGCGCCACCCGGGCGCAGGTCGCCGCCGACAACGCGGTCAAGGCCAGCCGCTGGGTGAACGGCGCCTTCGGCCCGCACACCTGCCGGAACGGGTTCGTGTGGCGCGAGGCGTTCCCCGGCGACGACGTCTGCGTGACCGGCGCCCAGCGCACCCAGGCCCGGACGGACAACGCCGCGGCGGCTTCGCGTCGCAATCCCGCCCGGCTGGTCTTCGGCCCGAACGCCTGCGCCGCCGGCTACGTGTGGCGCGAGGCGGACCCGTCCGACTACGTGTGCGTGACGGGCGCGACCCGGGCCCAGGTCCGGGCCGACAACGCCGTCCGGTCGAGCCGGTGGGTCAATGGCGCGTTCGGTCCGCACACCTGCCGAACCGGGTACGTCTGGCGCGAGGCCTGGGCGGGTGACGACGTCTGCGTCACCGGTGCCCAGCGGTCGCAGGCCAGGGCGGACAACGCCCAGGTGCGCAACCGGGTGGCACGCGTCTCGGGCTGAGGCGCCGGTTCTCGCCGGCCCCGGCTGCATACCCGGGGCCGGCGAAAACCGCTCCGATACACTCTGACCGCCGGCGGCTGGACGCGGCGGCGGGGCGGTAGCTCAGCAGGTCAGAGCAGGGGACTCATAATCCCTGGGTCGCGGGTTCGAGCCCCGCCCGCCCCACCGATGATCGTTGTTAGCGAGTCGTCGACGCTGGTCGAGGCCACCCAATTCGGCAACGATGTGGGGGTGTTGCCGCGCCCCGAGATCACGACATGACCGATCCGCTCGCGATCGTCCGCCGCCGCCTGGTCACCCAGCGGCTGGCCGGCGAGCCGCTCGCCGATGCAGCGGCGGCGGTGCGCTGGCTCGGTGCCGTGCAGGCGCAGGAGTTCGCCGAGGCGAAGTGGTCGTTGGCTGAACGGTCGCATGACCGCACCGACGCGGCGGTGGAGGCGGCGTTCAGCCGCGGCGAGTTCATCCGAACCCACGTCCTTCGCCCCACCTGGCACTTCGTCGCCCGCGACGACGTCCGCTGGATGCTGCGGCTGACCCGGCCGCGGGTGCACGCGCTGAACGCGTACTGGTACCGCAAATCCGAGATCGACCCGCCACTGCTGGCGCGGACGCACCGGGTGATCGAACAGGCACTTGCCGGCAGCGAGCCATGCACCCGCGCCGAACTCGCCGACCGCCTCGGCGCGGCCGGCATCCAGGCGGCCGGCCCGAGGCTCGCATATCTGCTGATGCATGCCGAACTCGAGGAGCTGATCTGCAGCGGTCCGAGGCGCGGCAAGCAGCAGACCTACGCCCTGCTCGATGACCGCGTCCCGTATTCGCCGGGCGACGACCGCCCGCGCGCTGCCGCGGTCGCCGACCTCGCGCTGCGCTACTTCCACAGCCACGGACCGGCCACCGTCCACGATTTCACGCGCTGGTCGAGCCTCACCGTCGCCGAGACGAAGGCGGCTCTGCGGGTTGTCGGCGACCAGCTCGCCGTGGAGGATCATCACGGGACGAACTGGTACGCATCGCCCACGTCGTCCATGTCTGAGCCGACCACGGGAGGGTTCCTGATCCCGATGTATGACGAGACGATCGTCGCCTACCAGGACCTGCGCGTCGTGCTCCCCCACCCGCCTCCGCGTGCGGGACTGCTCGACCGGGCCATCGTCATCGACGGACGCACCCACGGAAGCTGGAAGCGGCGCCTGGCACGGGGCACGGTCGTGGTCGAGGCGAACCTCTTCGGGCCGCTGCCGCCCCGGAGCATCGCGGCACTCGAGGGGGCCGTCGCACGCTTCGCGGAACATCTCGGCCTCCAGCCGCAGCTCACGTCACTCCGGGCGGGGGCGCCATGAGGGGTCCGGACGAGGTCGAGGTGGCCGAGGCGTCCGCCCGGTTCGCCGACGCGATCGTGTCGAACGATGCCGACCGCATCGCGGCCTGTGTCGGCGACGAGTGGAGATTGGTCGGCGAGGACGGGGTGACTGATCGCGCACGGTTCCTCGACGTCGTACGCTCCGGTGCGCTGACCCACTCGATGATGCGCCCGGTCGGTGACGTCGACGTGCGCGTCCACGGCGGCGTAGGCATCGTCTTCGCACGCGTGGTCAACACCGCACACTTCGAGGGGAGATCGTTCGAGGCCGACGAATGGACGACGGATGTCTTCGTGCGTCGCGACGGTCGTTGGGTGTGCGTGCACAGCCACGTGACGGCAGTGCGCCCCGGTTCGGTAGCGTCCGACCCCTGACGGGCGCGGATCACGTGACAGTGGTTCTTCGGCCACGCGGGAAGCGCCGGAAGGCGCTCACGGACCGCCTCCGGTCACAGCGCGGTTGTACTCCATCGCGATCCCGACCCAGGACGCCAGCGACCGATCGTCGCGGATCCCACCTGCTGCCACCTCGATCCAGCCGGGCCCCATGTCGCGTCCCGGCCCCATCTCGGCCTGGATCGCGCCCGGCCTGCCCAGGAGCTCGTCGTGGCGGGAGGCGTCCACCCGGACGAGCAGGCCGCCGTCCTTGAG
>JAGPGQ010000285.1 GCA_018055925.1 Micropruina sp. | reverse complement strand
CTCCCAGCAGCGCGAAGCCGACGGCCAGGGCGAGCGCCAGAGCGAACCCGGCAACGCCGAGGACCGCGCTGGCCGGCAGCCGGGAAACCAGTTCCTCCACCACCGGCTGACCGGTGCGGTACGACACCCCCAGGTCGAGCCGGACGACCCGCTCCAGCCAACGCAGGTACTGCACGGTCAGCGGGCCGTCCAGGCCGAGTTCGGCGCGTCGCTGCTCACGGACCCGCTGTTGCTCGGCGGGGGTCAGGTAGGCGTCCGCGCCGGTCTGGCCGAACTCGATCTCCACCGGGTCGCCCGGCGAGGACCGCACCAGCGCGAAGATCAGCACCGACGCCACCAGCAGCAGCGCGACCGTGCCGACGACGAATCGGGCGAGCACTCCCAGTGCCCGGACGGAGCGGTCGAGCACCTCAGCTGACCGTCAGGTCGCCGCGGATGATCGTCTCGTACTGCAGCGGATGGCCGACGAACCCCTGGACGCCCGCGGCCAGCGCGACGGCTGCGACCCGGGTGTGCAACGGAATGGACGGCACCGTCTCGGCCATCATCCGGTTGACCTTCAACACCGCGGCCTCGCGGGCGGCCGAGTCCTTGGCGACGGTGGCCTGCCGGATCGTCTCGGCCACCCCCTCGACCCGGTAGCGGCCGTGGTTGCCGGCACCCTGGGGGCCGATCTGGTTGTCCAGGAAGGCGGGGACGTTGCCCAGCGTCGTCCAGGCCTGAGTGACCGCGTCCCAGTCGCCGCTCTTCAGCGACTGGGTGACCAGGCTCGCCTCCACGCTGCGCACCTGGAGGTCGACGCCGAGTGCGCGCCACTGCGCCTGCAGCACCTCACCGGAGGGCGCCTCGGCGCCGAAGGTCAGCAGCCGGATGACGAGCGGCCTGCCGTTCTTGCTGCGCATGCCGTCCGGGCCGGCCGTCCAGCCCGCACGGTCCAGGAGCCGCTTCGCCCGGTCGGGATCGAAGGAGGTGAAGCCGGTGGCCGCCGCCTTGGGGTAGGCCGGGTTGGACGCCAGCCAGCTCGGCAGCGGCGCGGCCAGGCCCTTGGTGGCCAGGTCGACGACGTTCGTCCGGTCGGTGCCCCAGGCCAGAGCCTGCCGGACGTCCTGGTCGGCGAGGGCGGGCGCCCGCTTCGACGAAGGGTTGAGGTAGACCGCCACCGTGGTCGCGCTGGGCTGGGAGACGATCTGCAGTCCGGCGCCGCGCGCCTCCTCGGCCCGTCCGCTCGGGAAGCTCTCCACGATGTCGGCCTGGCCGGAGAGGGCGATCTCGGCCCGCGACTGGTCGTCCGGAACCAGGGTCACCTGGACGCCCGGCGCGCCCGTCCGGCCACCCCACCAGCGCTCATGGCGCTCCAGGGTCGCCGATCGTTCGGTCTCGAAGCCGGTCAACCGGTAGGGCCCGGTCAGGTCGGCGATCGCGGCGTCGGTCGGGTTTCCGCCCTGGTAGGCGGCCGCGTTGTGGATGGCCGTCGCGTAGTGGGCCAACGAGTAGTCGAAGTACGGCGCCGGGCCCTCCGAACGGAACGTCACGGTGCGGTCCCCGTCGGCGGCGATCGCCACCCCGGCGAGCAACCCCTTCGCGTTGGTGCTGTGTTCGCGCGAACGCTCCAGCGAGGCCACGACGGCCTGCGCGTTCACCGGCGCCCCGCTCCAGAACACCGCGCCGGCGCGGAGCGTGACCGTCCAGGTGTCGGCGGCGGTCTGCTCCATCCGCTCGGCGAGCTCCGGGGCGACCGTGCCGTCCGGCTGGATCTTCGTCAGTGCCTCGGCGGCGCCGTACATACGCAGGTAGCTCGAACTCAGGTCGTCGGCCGGATCGACCCCGGCCGCCATCCGGGCGACCGCGAGCCGGATCGGACGTTCACCGCCGCGCTGCGTTCCGGGCTGTGGTGTGCCGCAGGCACCGAGGACGAGTCCGAGCACCAAGATGGTGAGTGTGCGGAGAAGTCGCACCGTGGGCCTCCCATTATTAAGAATGACTCTCATTATGAGCATCCTCGCACATCAGGCCGCCACACCCGGACCGCTCCGCCCGCTTCGGACACATCACAGCGCGCGGCCCACACCACCCAGAGCCCGGGATGACGTCGCACGATCCTCAGGGATGACGGCGCGTGGCACTCGGGTTCTGGCAACAACGGAACACGGACAAGCACTCCAACCACGTCATCCCGGCGAACGCCGGGATCTCCCAGCGCACCCACAACCGGATCCCGGGTCGAGCCCGGGATGACGTCGCGGCACTCGGGTTGCGGCAAGAACGGGACGACGAAAGCACTCCAACCACGTCATCCCGGCGAACGCCGGGATCTCCCAGCGCACCCACAACCGGATCCCGGGTCGAGCCCGGGATGACGTCGCGCGGTCCTCCGGGATGACGTCGCGCGATCCTCGAGGACGAAGGCGCCCTCCGCGCGTACCCCTGGCCGATTCCGGAACCGTGTGGCCAGTGAGGCGGGCACGGGAGCCACCGGGGTCACCGATCGCGCGATCGAGGACAACTGGCAGGTAGCCCGACCTGCTTTCGGGATATTTGACGAAATCAGTTGTGTAACCCGAAAGCAGTCACCGATCGCGCGATCGACAAACCCCGTCACCTCGGGGAGCGGCCCAGTCGCCTCGGGGTACGGACCACCGCCCCTGCCCGGGACGTGCCTGTGCTCCGGGCCCGGGATGTGCCTGGCGAGGATCCGGCACGGGCAACGCTCAGGCGCGCTGGACGGCCCCGAACCGCCGCACCGCCTCGGCGACGGCGGCGTCCCGGGCCGCGGCGATCTCGGCGTCCTTGAGCGTCCGGTCGGGAGCGCGGAAGCGCAGCGCATAGGCGAGCGACTTCTGTCCCTCCGGGATCTGCGAACCCCGGTACACGTCGAACAGCTGGATCGACTCCAGCAGTTCACCGGCGCCCGCGATCAGCGCCGCCCGGACGTCGCCGGCGGTCACCGCCTCGTCGACCACCAGGGCGACGTCCTCCTTGGCCACCGGATGCGGCGACAGCGGCGGGATCGAACCCGGGCCGGGAGCCACCGCGAGCAGCACATCGATGCTGATCTCGAGCGCGGCCGTGCGGGCCGGCAGGCCGAACGCCCGGCACACCCGCGGGTGCACCTCGCCGGCATGGCCGAGCAGCACCTCGGCGCCGTCGGCGCCCGTCACCAGCAGTTTCGCGCACCGTCCGGGATGGAAGGGGGCGTAGTCGTCGGCCTCGCGGCGCACCGTCACGCCGACGGCGTGCGCGGCGACGTCCACGGCGGCGAACGCTTGCTGCCAGCCGGCCGGGACGGCCGGGCCCTCCCAGCCTGCCGTGCGCCAGGCCCCGGTCAACACCGCGGCCAGATGCCGAGGCTGGGCGGGCAGGGCCGCCTCGATGGCGGCCAGTTCGTCGTCGGAGGGACGACCCGACACGCTCGGCACCGGGGCGGCCACACCGGATCCGGCCCGGAACACCGAACCGGTCTCGAACAGGGCCAGATCGTCGTTGCCGCGGGACGTGTTCCGTTGCACCGCGGCGAACAACCCGGGCAGCAGCATGCTGCGCAGATACGGGCTGGTCTCCGCGAGCGGATTGGCCAGCCGGACGAGCGCCCGCCGCGGGTTGCCCTCCGGCACCTCCAGCCGGTCGAGGTCGTCGGCGGACATGAACGGCAACATCAGTTCCTCGACGAAACCGACCCCCGCCAGGGCGCCGGTGATCGCGCGCCGCGCCCGCTGGCCGCGGGTCAGGCCGGCCCCGGCCCGCGCGGCCGGGACGATCGACGGGATCGCGTCGAAGCCGATCTTGCGGCCCACCTCCTCGACGTAGTCGTAGGGGTCGACCAGGTCGCGTCGCCAGGTCGGCGGGACCAGCGCCAACGAGTCGCCGGAGCGGGAGACCTCGATGCCGCCGGCGGTGAAGATCTCCATCACCCGCTCCACCGGCACCTCCACTCCGAGGATCCGGGAGGGCAGGTCGACAGCGATGGTCTGGCCGGGCATGATCGGCAGACCGCCGACCACGGTCTCGGCGTCCGCCAGCCGGCCGCCACCGAGCTCGACCAGATAGCGGGCGGCCAGGTGCGCCGCGGCGTAGGCGGCGGCGGGGTCGGTGCCACGCTCGAACCGCTTGGACGCCTCGGACGGCAATCCGTGCCGCCGCATCGACCGCGAGATGGTGGCCGGGTCGAAGGCGGCGGCCTCGAGCACGATGTCGGTAGTGGCCGGGTCGCATTCGGTGGTGGCCCCGCCCATCACGCCGGCGATGCCGATCGGGCCGGAGTCGTCGGTGATCAGCAGGTCGTCGGCGGAAAGCGTCCGCGCCACGTCGTCCAGGGTGACGATGGTCTCCCCCGGGCGCGCCTTGCGCACCCGGATCGGTCCGGCCAGTTTGCGGGCGTCGTAGGCGTGCAGCGGCTGCCCCACCTCGAGCATCACGTAGTTGGTGACGTC
>JAGPGQ010000005.1:16897-41350 GCA_018055925.1 Micropruina sp. | reverse complement strand
CGAGCAGCAGCGAGCCGAAGGCGAGCAGCTCGGCGGTCGCCCAGTCGATCGGGCCGTTGCGGATCCCGTTCGCCCGGCGCAGGAGCTGGGGCCGCACCTTGGCGTGCACGTCGAACCCGTCCGGGAACGTCTCGTGCGCCCGGGCCATCCGCTCCATCGTGTCGGGCGCGATCGTGGTGCCCTGGGTCTTGCCCAGCTTCGGCGGGTAGTACGGCACCCGGCGGTAGCTGTCGTCGGGCTCGGCCTCCTCGCGGGCCGCCATGAAGACGCTCTCCAGGCCGTCCCGGAAGTGGGTGAGCACCTCCTCGGCATCCTGCGTGCTGATGTCGCCGCGACCGATCAGGGCCTCGGTGTACAGCTTGCGGACACTGCGCTTCTGCTCGATCAGGTCGTACATCCGGGGCTGGGTGAAGCTGGGATCGTCGCCCTCGTTGTGCCCGCGGCGCCGGTAGCAGACGACGTCGAGCACGACGTCCTTGTGGAACCGCTGCCGGAACTTGAACGCCAACTGGGCGATCCGGGCCACGATCTCGGGATCGTCGCCGTTCACGTGGAAGATGGGCGCCTGGATGGTCTTGGCCACGTCGGTGCAGTACACCGAGGTGCGCGAATCCAGGGGCGCGGTGGTGAAGCCGACCTGGTTGTTCACCACCACGTGCACGGTGCCGCCGGTCTTGTACGGCCGCAGCTGGCTCATCTGCAGGGTCTCGTAGACCACACCCTGGCCGGCGAACGAGGCGTCCCCGTGCAGCAGGATCGGCAGCACCGGGTACCCCTCGGGTGCCTTCAGCTGGTCGAGCTTGGCGCGCGCGATGCCCTCCAGCACCGGGTCGACCGCCTCCAGGTGGCTCGGGTTGGCCGCCACGGAGGTCTTGATGGTCTTGCCCGACAGCGCCGTGAACTCGCCCTCGGCGCCCAGGTGGTACTTGACGTCCCCGGTCCCCTGGGCGAGCCGCGGGTCGACGTTGCCCTCGAACTCCTTGAAGATCTGGCCGTAGCTCTTGCCGACGATGTTGGCCAGCACGTTCAGCCGGCCGCGGTGCGGCATGCCGATGCAGACCTCGTCCATGCCCTCGTTGGCCGCGGCGTCGCAGAGCTCGTCCAGCAGCACGATCGTGGACTCGCCGCCCTCGAGGCTGAACCGCTTCTGCCCGACGAACTTGGTCTGCAGGAAGGTCTCGAAGATCTCCGCCTCGTTGAGCCGGTCGAGGATCCGCAGGTGCTCCTCACGCGGCCAGGGCGGGTGCTGCACCTCGACCCGGGATTGGATCCAGGCGCGCTGCTCGCTGTCCTCGATGTGCATGTACTCGATGCCGACGTGCCGGCAGTACGACCCGCGCAGGATGTCCAGGATCTCGCGCAGCGGCATCACCTCGCCGTCGTGGCCGCCGAAGTTGCCGACCGGGAACTCGCGGTCCAGGTCCCACAGGGTGAGGCCGTGGTACTCGAGGGTCAACTCCGGGTGGGAGCGCTGCCGGTACTCGAGCGGGTCGATGTCGGCCATCAGGTGGCCGAACTGGCGGTAGGCGGCGATCAGCGAGAACACCCGGGCCGACTTCGGGATCTGCCCGGGACGCTCGGCGCTGACGTCCTGCGACCAGCGGATCGGGGCGTACGGGACGCGCAGCGAGGCGAAGATCTCGTCGTAGAACCCGTGCTTGCCGAGCAGCAGTTCGTGGATCACCTTCAGGAACTCGCCCGACTGGGCACCCTGGATGATCCGGTGGTCGTAGGTGGAGGTCAGCGTGGTGACCTTGGACACGCCCGCGTCGGTGATCCGGCGCTGCGAGGCGCCCTGGAACTCCGGCGGGTAGTCGATCGAACCGACACCCAGGATCAGTCCCTGGCCGGCCATCAGCCGGGGGACCGAATGGCTGGTGCCGATGCCGCCCGGGTTGGTCAGGGTGGCGGTGGTGCCCTGGAAGTCGGAGACCTCCAGCTTGCCGGCCCGAGCCTTGCGGACCACGGCCTCGTAGGCCGACCAGAACTGGCCGAAGTTCAGCTGTTCGCAGCCCTTGATGTTCGGCACCAGCAGCTGCCGCCCGCCGTCGGGGCGCGGCAGGTC
Source organism: Micropruina sp. (assembly GCA_018055925.1). Taxonomy (GTDB): domain Bacteria; phylum Actinomycetota; class Actinomycetes; order Propionibacteriales; family Propionibacteriaceae; genus Micropruina. The sequence goes on along the minus strand of JAGPGQ010000005.1, from coordinate 39,285 downwards.
GATGGCCAGGCCGAGGTTGATCGTGTTCGGCTCGACCAGGAACGGCTTGCCGTTCACCTCTTCGTAGGCGTTGTTCATCGCCGGCACCCGGATCAGTGCCTGCACCATCGCGTAGCCGATCAGGTGGGTGAACGAGATCTTGCCGCCGGTGGTGCGAGCCAGGTGCGAGTTCACCATCAACCGCTGGTCGATCGCGAGCTTCATCGGGATGTTGCGCACCGAGGTCGCGGTGGGCATCGACAGCGAGGCGTCCATGTTGCGCGCGGTGCGCATCGGGGCGCCCTTGAGCTGCACCTTGGTCGGTTCGGACGGCTGCTCGCCGCGCACCGCCAGGTTCGGCCGGTTGGCCGACAGGCCCATGCCGGAGCCGGGGGACTCGGGCGCCAGGTCGTGCCGTGGCTGCGCGCTGGCCTCGACCTTCGCCGGCTTGGCGCCCGGCGCCGGCACGGGGGTGCTCGCCTTGGGCGTCGGGGACGGCGTGCGCGGCGAGGTCGGATCGGCGACCACGGTGTAGGAGTCGCCGCCCACCATGGTGGGAGGCGGTGCGCTGGGCCGCTTCGCCTTGGCCTTCTGCTGCGCCGGTTGGGCTTCGGCCGGCTCCGCCGCGGTCTTGTCCGGCCCAGGTTCGGCCTTGTCCCGCCCCGGTTCGGTCCGCTCCGGCTCGGCCGGGGGCGTGTCGGATGCCGGTGCCTCCTGCGTGGACGGCGCTTCCGCGGCGCGATCGTCGAAGTACGCCCGCCACCGCTCGTCGACGGAGTCCGGGTCGGTGCGATACGCCTGGTACATCTCGTCGATCAGCCAGTCGTTGGCGCCGAATTCATCATTGGACTGGTTGCTCGCCGTCAGATTGTCGGGCGCGAGGACCACGATCGCCTTCTTCCGTGTGACAGTGCAGGCCGCGACGCCTGCGTCTCCCGATGCTACTAAGCCCGGTACGGCGAAGGAACCGGCCATGCCGTGTGCTGACAGATCACGTATATCCGTCGGCGGGGCAGGCTCGTCGGCCTGCCAGGGGCACGGCGGGCCCGCGATGGGGCGTCCGGCCACGGTGGTGTGCTCCACCGGCCGTCCGGCGATCGGGGCGGGTCGTGGACGGAGGCGTCCGCGCTGGGGCCGCTGCGTGGACCGGGACGCGGAACGGGCCCTGGTGGGAGCTGTCCACCAGGGCCCGTTCACTGGGCTGAGTACGGTCTTCACCGCTGCGCCCCCGGCAGGATTCGAACCTGCGCACCCGCCTCCGGAGGGCGGCGCTCTATCCCCTGAGCTACGGGGGCCCGGACCATCGGGCCGGCCCCGACTGTAGCGCATCCCGGGGGTGCCGACCCAATCGGGACGCCGGCGAACGGCCGCCGGACCGGCCGGTATGGTGCCCTGCATGCGCGCACGGGCATGGCTGGCCTCGGCGGTGGCGGTGATGCTCACCGCCTGTGCCGCGCCACCTCCCCCCGGCGAGCCGATGCTGCGCTCGACCGCACCGCCGTGGCCGGCGCCACGCGACGGGCTGGCCCAGATCCAGGCCGCCGGCGTGGAGTCGTCCCGCCTCGACGACACCACGAACCAGCGCCGGTTCGTCCTGACGGTCGTCCTGGACGGCGAGCCGGTTCCGCTGGTGCCCTACATCGGGATCGATCGGCCGCGGGCGTTGCAGGGCCCCGTGCACACCCACGACGACTCGGGCGAGGTCTGGCTGGAGGGACGCGGGGCGGACACCGTCACCCTGCACCAGTTCTTCGTCCTGTGGGGCGTCCGGTTCGACCGGGAGTGCCTGGGCGCCACCTGCGGCACGGTCACGGTGGCCGCCGACGGCCGGGCCGTCGCGACCCCGGCCGAGCTCGTCCTGGCGACGGTGCGGGAACGGCTCGAGGTGCGGGTCAGCGCCCGATAGCCGGCGGTCCAGCCGCCGGAGCGGACCGGGCCGACCCCCGCCGCTCTGGCAGAGTGGTGCGCCATGACCCACATGCACGTCGCCGGTTCGATCCACGCGGACGCGACCTCACCCGCCCCGCAGTGGCTGCGGCGTCCCGAGGACGTGAATGCCCTGGTGGACGGCCTGTGGAGCAAGCACACCCGGCGCACCGATTCGGGCGAGCTGGAGATCGCCGGGCGCACGGTGACCTCGATCGTGGAGGAGGTCGGCAGCCCGGTCTACGTGATCGACGAGGACGACTTCCGCGGCCGGGCCCGGCAGTGGCACGACGCGTTCGGCGACTGGCAGGTGTTCTACGCCGGCAAGTCGTTCCTGTGCACCACGGTCGCCCGCTGGATCTCCGAGGAGGGACTCGGGCTCGACGTCTGCTCGGGCGGCGAACTCGCGGTCGCCCTGCGCGGCGGAGTCGACCCGGAACGGATCGGCATGCACGGCAACAACAAGAGCGAGGACGAGTTGCGGGCCGCGCTGGTGGCCGGCGTCGGCCGGATCATCGTCGACTCGTCGCACGAGATCACCCGGCTGGAGCAGCTGTGCGCCGAGCTGGGCACGGTGGCGCAGGTGATGATCCGGGTGACCACCGGTGTCGAGGCGCACACCCACGAGTACATCGCGACCGCGCACGAGGACCAGAAGTTCGGCTTCTCGATCAACGGCGGCGCCGCCCTGGTGGCCATGGTGCGCAGCTACCACAGCCCGCACCTGGAACTGCGCGGGATCCACAGCCACATCGGGTCGCAGATCTTCGACACCAACGGCTTCGAGGTGGCCGCCCGGCGCACCCTCAAGCTGATCGCCCAGTTCAAGGAGGCGACCGGCACCGAACTGCGGGAGCTCGACCTCGGCGGCGGCTTCGGCATCGCCTACACCACGGTGGACACGCCGGCCACGCCGGAGCAGCTGGCCGAGGGGCTGCGCAGCATCGTCGAGCACGAGTGCCGGGCGTTCGGGCTGCGGGTGCCGCGCATGTCGGTGGAGCCCGGCCGCGCCATCTGCGGTCCGCCCGGGACGGCGGTGTACACCGTCGGGACGGTCAAGCCCGTCGAGATCGGCGGCGGCCAGTCCCGGCGCTACATCTCGGTGGACGGCGGCATGAGCGACAACATCCGGCCCGCCCTGTACGCCGCCGAGTACTCGGCCACCCTGGCCAACCGCGAGGGCCAGTTCGGGCCGGTGCTGTCGCGCGTCGTGGGCAAGCATTGCGAGGGCGGCGACATCCTGGTCCGGGACGCGTTCCTGCCCGACGACGTGGTGCCCGGCGACCTGATCGCGGTCCCGGCGGCGGGCGCCTACAGCCGTTCGATGGCCAGCAACTACAATCACGTTCCGCGCCCGCCCGTGGTCGCCGTCCGGGAAGGCCGGATAACAACCCTGTTGAGGCGCGAGACGTTGGAAGATCTGCTGTCCCTGGACGCCGGGGCATGAGAAATGAGGATGCAATGACACGAGCCAAGCCGCTCAAGGTGGCCCTGCTGGGCTGCGGAGTGGTGGGGTCGGAGGTTGCCCGGCTCCTGCTGGACAACGCCGACGAGTTCCAGGCCCGCGTGGGACGCCGGCTCGAGCTCGTCGGGATCGCCGTCCGCAACCTGGCCAAGGAGCGTCCCGGCATCGACCGCGAACTGCTGACCGACGACGCCGAGGAGTTGGTCTCCCGCAAGGGCACCGACCTGGTGATCGAGGTGATGGGCGGGGTCGAGCCGGCCCGCGGCCTGATCCTGGCCGCGATGGCCCGGGGGGCCTCGGTGGTCACCGCCAACAAGCAGCTGCTGGCCCAGGACGGCGCGACCATCTACACCGCCGCCGAGGAGGCCGGGGTCGACCTGTACTTCGAGGCCGCCGTCGCCGGGGCGATCCCGATCATCCGCCCGCTGCGCGAATCGCTGGTCGGCGACGAGGTGACCGCGGTGAAGGGCATCGTCAACGGGACCACGAACTTCATCCTCGACAAGATGCACACCGAGGGCTCCTCGTTCGCGTCGGTGCTGGCCGAGGCGAAGCGGCTCGGGTACGCCGAGGAGGACCCGACCGCCGACGTCGAAGGCCTGGACGCCGCGGCCAAGGCCGCGATCCTGGCCAGCCTGGCCTTCCACAGCCGGGTGAAGCTCGAGGACGTCGACTGCGAGGGCATCACCAAGGTGACCCCCGAGGACGTCGCCACCGCCCACGAGCTCGGCTACGTGATCAAGCTGCTGGCCCGCTGCGCCCTGGCGCCCGACGGGTCGATCTCGGTCGGGGTGCATCCCACCATGGTTCCGGCCACCCATCCCTTGGCCAACGTGTCCGGCGCGTTCAACGCGGTGTTCATCGAGTCCCGGCACGCCGGCCAGCTGATGTTCATGGGCCCGGGCGCGGGCGGTTCGCCGACGGCGTCCGCTGTCCTGGGCGACGTGGTGACGGCGGCCCGCAACCGCGTGCGCGGCGTGGCCGGCCCGGGGGAGTCGTCCTACTCCGCCCGTCCGATCACCCCGAAGGGCCTGGTGCCGTCGCGGTTCTACGTGTCGCTGAGCGTGGACGACGAGCCCGGCGTGCTGGCCAAGATCGCCGCCGCCTTCGCCCGGCAGCAGGTATCGATCAGCGCCGTGCGGCAGGAGGGCGAACCGGGTCGTCCCGACGGGCAGGGTGCCAAGCTGGCGATCCTCACTCATGCCGCCCGGGTCGCCGACATGGCGGCCGCGGCGGAGGACCTGCGGGCGCTGCCCGACGTGCGGGGCGAGGTCGCCGTGATGCGGGTCGAGGGCTGACGCATGCGGATGGCCTGCCTCGATCTGGAAGGGGTGTTGATTCCGGAGGTCTGGATCGCGGTCGCCGAGGCCACCGGCATCGAGGACCTGCGGCGGACCACCCGCGACGAGCCCGACTACGACGCCCTGATGCGGTACCGGCTCGACCTGCTGGAGCGGCACGGCCTGGGGCTGCGTGAGATCCAGCGGGTGATCGGGACGCTGGATCCGATGCCCGGCGCGGTCGAGATGGTTGACTGGTTGCGGGAGCACTTCCAGCTGATCATCCTGTCGGACACGTTCTACGAGTTCGGCATGCCGTTCATGGCCAAGCTCGGGCACCCGACGCTGCTGTGCCACCGGCTCAGGATCGAGGAGAACCGGATCGTCGACTACGCGCTGCGGATGCCCGACCAGAAGCGCGAGGCGGTCCGGCGCTTCCACGAACTGAACTTCCAGGTGATCGCCGCCGGGGACTCCTACAACGACACCTCGATGCTCGGTGAGGCGGACGCGGGAATCCTGTTCCGTCCGCCGGCCAACGTGATCGCCGAATTCCCGCAGTTCCCGGTGACCCGGACCTACGACGAGTTGCGCGACGCGTTCGTGCGGGCCGCCGGCGCGCTGGGCTGACACAGCCGGCTCAGGCGTCCGGGACGATCCGTTCCACGAGGGCCGCGACCACCTCGGGCAGCCGGTCGTCCCCGCCGAGCATGCCCGGCAGGGTCAGGTGCTCGAACAGCAGGCCACTCATCGCCAGATAGAGCACGACGGCGGTCTGCGGACCGCCGGGGAAGCCGCCCTCGACGTGGTCGGCGGTGATCGCGTCCAGGTTGGCCCGGAAGCGGGCACTGAACGTCTCGGCCAGGTGCGGGCTGCGCGCGGCCTCCATGCGGAGCTCGAAGAACGCCAGGTAGCCGGCCCGGTCGGCCGCGGCCCGATCGAGGATGTCCAGCATCATGACCGTCTCGTGGTCCCGGCTGGGCGGCGCCTCGGCGAGCCGCCGCGCGACGTGTTCCGGGTCGGGCCGCAGCCGCTCGAAGATGTGATCGCACATTGCGTGGAGCAGGGCGTCCCGGCTGGCGAAGTAGTTGGACGTGGTGCCCGTCGGCACGCCGGCGCGTTCGTCCACCCCCCGAAAGGTGAGTCCTCGCGCTCCCACGGATGCCATCAGGTCGATCGCGGCGTCCAGCAGCCGCCGGCGGCGTTGGGGATTTCGCACCATGGAACACCATCTTGCCGTCTGGCCCGGGCCCTAACAAGGACATTTGACGTACTACAGATGAAGTGGTTGGCTGAGGCATGCGTCCCCTCACCTATCTGATCGGAGTCACCCTCGACGGGTTCATCGCGGGCCCGGACGACGAGGTCGACTTCTTCGACCTGTCCGACGACTTCGTCGACTACCTCGGCGAGCAGTGGGCGGACACCCTGCCCAGTCACGTCCGGACGGCCCTCGGCGTCGCCGACCGGCCGCTGACCAGGTTCGACACCGTCGTGATGGGACGGCGCACCTACGATCCGGCGGCAACGCTGGGCATCGACGACCCCTATGCCCACCTGCGGACGGTGGTGTGCAGCCGCACCCTCACCGCCCGGCCGGAGCTGCCGGTCGAGTTCACCGCGGACGACCCGGTGGCCGTGGTGCGCCGCTTGAAGGCGGCCGGATCGGGACTCGGCGTCTATCTCGCCGGCGGCGGCCGGCTGGCCGGCCAGGTCCTCGACGAGATCGACCACCTGGTGGTGAAGACGTATCCGGTGCTCGCCGGCTCGGGGGTGCCGGTGATCGCCGGCGGCTTCGGCCCGCGGCGGTTCGCGCTGGACGGCCGGCGGCGGTTCGGCAACGACTGCGTGGTCGCGGAATTCCGCCGGCGGCGCTGAACCGCGGCGGTTGCCGGGCGCGGCCCGCCGATGGTGGTTAACTGTCCCGGTGACGAACCTCGGTGGCCGCCTGGGCTACGTGTTGGTGTTGTCGCTGGGTCCGTTGCTGGCCGCGTTCTGGGCCGGTGCCACGACCATCCCCGGCGGGACCTTCGAACCGTGGGCGCCCGCGATGATCGACCTCGACGTCTACCGGCGCACGGGCGACCTCGTGCTGCAGGGCCAGGACTTCTACAACGTCGACGCCTGGCTGCCGTGGATCTACCCACCGTTCCCGGCGCTGCTCGCGATCCCGTTCGCGGCCATACCGCTGGCGGCGGCCCAGTTGCTCTGGCTGGCGCTCAACGCAGCCTGCCTGATGGCGATGCTGTACCGGTTGGGCCTGAAGGGCTGGCAGCTCAGCCTGGCCGCGACCGCGATCATCTGGCTGGTCGAGCCGGTGCGCGAGACGCTCGGCTTCGGACAGGTGGCGATCTTCCTGGTCACGGCCGCGGTGCTGGACTCGATGCCCGGCCCGACCGTGTTCCGGCGCCGGCTGCTGCCCGAGGGCTGGCTGACCGGGGTCGCCACCGCGGTGAAGCTCACGCCCGCGGTGGTGGCGGTCTACAACTTCTTCGCCGGCAAGCGCCGGGAGGGCGTCGTCAGCTTCCTGACCTTCCTGGCCTGCACGGCCGTCGGTCTGGTGGTGCTCTGGGGGCCGTCGCTCACCTATTGGGGACGGCTGCTGTCGGGTGACTCCGGGCTGAACACCGGCATCGTGTTCAAGACCAACCAGTCGGTGCTCGGGGTCTGGACCAGGCAGTTCGGCGAGGCCAGCCGCGGGGGGCTGGTGCTGGCCGCGCTGGTGGTGGCGCTCGGCGTGGCCGCCGCCGTGCTGATGCACCGGGCCGGCGAGGTCCCGCTGGCGCTGTGCCTGGCGGGTCTGACCAGCCTGCTGGCGTCCCCGATCTCGTGGTCGCACCACTACGTGTGGATCGTCCCGTTCGCCGTGGTGCTGCTGCGCAATCAGCGGATCCCGGGCTATCTGCGGGTCACCGGGCTGATCTACGCGATCTGGACGGCGTTCGCCCCGTTCAAACTGCTGCCCGGCGACAACAATGTGGAATTGACCTACCCGCCGCTGCACATGTTCGTCGACAACGTGGGCGTCTACGTCGGCGTCGGCATTCTGGCAATGAGCGTCGTGGCGACGTTCACGCCTTGGGGACGGGAACGGCGCACCGCTCAGCGGAGGCTGCAATCCCTGTGAGTCGGGAGTGCCCGCAGCCTCTGTGCGGGTCCGAATGCGCGGCGCGCCGTCCGGGTGATGGGAAGCCGCGATCAAGGTGCTACAGTTGCTCTAGCTGAAACTGATCAGCCATCGCCCCCGGCAGATCGGGGCGGACGAATCACACCTCGTCAAGGACCATTCATCATTGGCCGCGGGCAGATGAATCACGTCCACGATCCGTAGCCGGAGCCCTCGTCGCTCCTCCGAAACATGTCCGAGTGGTGCTGTGTTCACCCGCTCGAGAGTCCCGAAAGGACCCACGTGACCGACACGATCCAAGACGCCGCCACCGCCCCGGCCAAGAACAAGGGGTTGAGCGGGATGCTGCTTCCGGAGTTGAAGCAATTGGGTGTCTCGCTCGGCCTCAAGGGCACGGGTGCGATGCGCAAGAGCCAACTCATCGACGCCATCCGGGCCGCCCAGAACGGTTCCGCCCCGGTCGTCGAGACCACCCGGAAGCGGACCGCCAAGGAGCGTCCCAGCGAGCAGGCGCAGCCGGCCATGGTGTCGGCGCCGGCGACCGAACCGGCGTCGGCGGAGCGCACCGAGGCCGCCCCGGCGGAGCGCCGGCAGAACGGCGCGGCGAACCACTCGGCGAACGAGGTCGCCGCGCCCAGGAACTCGGACGACTCCGGCTCCGGCAAGGCCGGGGGCGAGAGCGGCGACGATGTCGCGGCCCGGCTCGAGGCCCTGCAGGGTGAGCGCGGCCGGCGCAAGCGCAACCGGGACCGCGACGGCGGCAACGAGTCGCAGCAGTCCGGCGACTCCGGTGGCGAGTCGGCGCCCGCCGAGGCGCGACAGCCCCAGAACGATCGCAACTCCCACAACAACCGCGACGACGAGGACTTCGGGACGGGCCGGCGCGCCCGCCGCCGCCGCAACCGCGACCGGCAGAACCGGCGCAACCGGGGTGGCCAGTCGGGTTCGATGGCCGGCCTCGAGGTCGACACCGCGGTCAACGACGACGACGTACTGGTCAACGTCAAGGGCATCCTGGACGTGCTGGACAACTACGCCTTCGTCCGGACCTCGGGCTACCTGCCCGGCTCCAACGACGCCTACGTCTCGCTGTCGCTGGTCCGCCGCTACGGGCTGCGCAAGGGTGACCTGGTCAGCGGCGCGATCCGGCAGCCCCGCGACGGCGAGCGGCGGGAGAAGTTCAACCCGCTGGTGCGGATCGACACGATCAACCTGGACGCCCCCGAGAAGGCCAAGGACCGGCCCGAGTTCGGCAAGCTGACCCCGCTGTACCCGCAGGAGCGGCTCAAGCTCGAGACCTCCGCGGTCGGCATGACCGGCCGGATCATCGACCTGATCTCGCCCGTCGGCAAGGGTCAGCGCGGCCTGATCGTCTCGCCGCCGAAGGCCGGCAAGACGCTGATCATGCAGGGCATCGCCAACGCCATCACGACCAACAACCCCGAGGTCCACCTGATGGTGGTGCTGGTCGACGAGCGTCCCGAGGAGGTCACCGACTTCCAGCGCTCCGTCAAGGGCGAGGTGATCGCGTCCACCTTCGATCGTCCCGCCGACGACCACACCACGATCGCCGAACTGGCCATCGAGCGGGCCAAGCGCCTGGTCGAGCTGGGCCGGGACGTGGTGATCCTGCTCGACGGCATCACCCGCCTGGGCCGGGCCTACAACCTGGCCGCGCCGGCGTCCGGCCGGATCCTGTCCGGCGGCGTCGATTCGGCGGCGCTCTACCCGCCGAAGAAGTTCTTCGGCGCCGCCCGCAACATCGAGGACGGCGGCTCGCTGACCATCCTCGCGACCGCCCTGGTCGAGACCGGCTCGAAGATGGACGAGGTGATCTTCGAGGAGTTCAAGGGCACCGGCAACATGGAGCTGCGGCTGCGCCGCGACCTGGCCGACAAGCGGGTCTTCCCGGCGATCGACGTCGCGGCCTCCAGCACCCGGCGCGAGGAGATGCTGTTCAGCCGCGAGGAGCTCCAGATCATCTGGAAGCTGCGCCGCGTGCTCGCCAGCCTCGACCCGCAGGCCGCACTGGAAACCCTGCTGTCGCGGATGCGCAAGACCGAGTCGAACCGCGAGTTCCTGATCCAGGTGACCCGCACCACGCCGTCCCAGAACTGATCCGCGGCGGGTCCGCCGGACCCGCACCGGAAGGCCCTGCCTAACTATCTCTGCCCTCCCGTCGACGGGAGGGCAGAGATAGTTAGGCAGGGCCTTTCGGGTTTGCCGGGGGCGGCGGAGCGTTTGGCGGGAGCGGGACGCGGGGTTAAGCTGACCGGCCGCCCACGACCCCGGAGGTTCCGTCATGCCCACGACCGATCCGCTGTTCGAGGCCGGGACGCACCTGAACCGGGCCCGGGGCGCCTTGCGCGAGATGCGGGAGCACACCGCCGCGATGGAGGCGATGGCCGGCGACCGGCTGTCGGGGGAGTACCTCAAGCAGGCGCTCTACCGGCGGATGATGACGCTGCGCGACGACCCGTCCGTGCCGTTGTTCTTCGGCCGGATCGACTACCGCACCCAGGCCGGCGCGGACGAGGACGAGGACTGCTGGATCGGACGGCTGCACGTCACCCGGGAACTGGGTGCCGAGCCGATGGTCTACGACTGGCGGGCCCCGGTGTCGCTGCCGTTCTACCGGGCCAGCCGCACCGAACCCATGGGGGTGGTGCTGCGCCGCCGGTTCGGGTTCGGCCACGGCGAGATCACCGCCTTCGAGGACGAGCGGCTCGACGTCCTCGACGAGCAACCGTTCGGGCACTCCGACATCCTGGAGTCGGAGATCGAGCGGCCGCGCACCGGGCCGATGCGCGACATCGTGGCGACGATCCAGCCCGAGCAGGACCTGATCGTGCGGGCCCCGCTGACCGAGTCGGTGGTGGTGCAGGGCGCCCCGGGCACCGGCAAGACCGCCGTCGGGCTGCACCGGGCCGCCTACCTGCTGTACGCGCACCGCGAGCAGCTCGCCCGCAGCGGCGTGATGGTGATCGGGCCCAACGCCGCGTTCCTGTCCTACATCGGCGACGTGCTGCCCGCACTGGGCGAGATCGACGCCGTGCAGGAGACCTTGGAGTCGGTGGTGACCCGGACCGCCGGGCGTCCGGTGACCGGTACCGACCCGGCCGATGCGGCGGTGCTCAAGGGCGACCCGCGGATGGCGGAGGTGCTGCACCGGGCGGTCTGGAGCCAGATCGTCCCGCCGACCGAAACCCTGGTGGTGCCCCGCGGATCGTCGCTGTGGCGGGTCCCGGCCCATCGCTGCGCCGCCGTGATCGACGAGCTGCGCGAACGCGGCGTCCGCTACGCGGCCGGTCGCGAGATGCTCGCCCAGCGGCTGGCCCACCAGGTGCTGCTGCGGATGGAGGCGTCCGGTTCGTCGCCCGACGACCGGGTGCAGAACGCGGTCGCCCGATCGCGGCCGGTGAAGGCGTTCGTGGATGCGCACTGGCCCGCCCTGGACCCGGTGAAGCTGGTGTTCCGCCTGGCCGGCGACGAATCGTTCCGTGCCGAGCAGACCGCCGGCCTGCTCAGCGACGACGAGCGGCGGCTGCTGGACCTGGCTCACGCACTGCCCGCGAGGGCCCGCCGGCCGCGCAGCGTCGCGGCCTGGCGGCCGAGCCTGGCCGACCTGGTGCTGGTGGACGAGGCCGCCGACCTGCTGCACCGCACACCGAGCCTCGGCCACGTGATCCTGGACGAGGCCCAGGACCTGTCGGCCATGGGGCTGCGGGCCGTCGGACGACGCGCCAGCACCGGCTCGGTGACGGTGCTGGGCGACCTGGCCCAGGCCACCACGGCGCACGCCACCACCGACTGGACGTCCGCGTTGGGGTATCTGGGCAAGCCGGACAGCACTCTGACCGAGCTGGTCGCGGGATTCCGAGTGCCGCACTCGGTGATCGCCTACGCCGCCCGGCTGCTGCCGTCCATCGCGCCGGGGCTGACCCCGCCGCACTCCGTGCGCAGGTCCCCGGGCGAGTTCCGGATCGTGCCCGGCCCCACGGATGAACTCGCCGGGGTGGTCGCCGGCGTCCAGGAGCGGCCCGGCACGGTGGGGGTGATCGTCGCGGACGAGCGGGTCGCGGAAGCATCCGCCGTCCTGACCGCCGCCGGGCTTCCCCACGGCGTGCTCAGCGACACGCTTCCGGACGACCTGGGCGATCCGGACGGGAGCCCGGCGTCCGCCCGGATCGAGGTGATCCCGGCCACGCTGGCCAAGGGACTCGAATTCGACCAGGTGGTGCTGGTCGAGCCGGCCGCGATCGTGGCGGCCGAACCCGACCGGGTGACCGGCCTGCGCCGGTTGTACGTGTGTCTCACCCGGGCGGTCTCCGGCCTGGTCGTGCTGCACGCCGAGCCGCTGCCGGCCGAACTGGCCGGTTGACCGGGGAGGGAGATCCCGGCGTCCGCCGGGATGACGGAAACCCCAACCCCTCCAGGTCATCCCGGGCCCCGACCCGGGATCCCGCGGTGATCCGAGGCCAACCCAGCCCGTCATCCCGGGCCCCGACCCGGGATCTCCGCCGGGAATGGAATTCCGGCCGGGGACGTTTTGCCGTCGTCGGGTCGGATCGGGCAGAATGGACGGTCGTTGCCGGTTCACGCCACGGCCCGCGAGGGCCCCATTCATCCGACGGGCGACCCGGCACAGATTCGAGGAGCACACCATCATGAAGCAGGGGATTCATCCCGACTACGCGGTGACCCAGGTGACCTGCACCTGCGGCAACACCTTCACCACCCGCAGCACCGCCAAGAACGGCGTCATCCACGCCGAGGTCTGCTCGGCCTGCCACCCGTTCTACACCGGCAAGCAGAAGATTCTCGACACCGGTGGCCGCGTGGCCCGGTTCGAGCGTCGCTACGCCAAGAAGCCGGCCGGCAAGAAGTAACCTGCGGCAGCGCCGGGGCCCCGTGGGCTCCGGCGCTTTGTCGTTGCCCACGCCGGTTCGCCGGTTCCGACTGGAGGTGTGATGTTCGAGGCCGCGGACGCGCTGCGCGCCGAATTCGCCGAGCTGGAGCGTCGGCTGGGCGACCCGGCCACGCACAGCGACGTCATCCTGGCCCGGCGGATCGGACGCCGCTACGCCGAGCTCACCCCGATCGTGAAGGGCCTGGCCGCCTACGACCGGGTGCGCGACGATCTGTCCGCCGCCCGGGAACTGGCGCTCGACGACCCCTCCTTCGCCGACGAGGCCGACGCGCTGGCCGCCGAACTGGACGAGGTGACCGCCCGGCTGACCACCCTGCTCGCCCCCCGCGACCCGCACGACTCCTCGGACGCGCTGGTCGAGATCAAGTCGGGGGAGGGCGGTGAGGAGTCCGCCCTGTTCGCCGCCGACCTGTTTCGGATGTACGGCAAGTACGCCGAGACCCGCGGCTGGCAGATCGAGGTGCTGGACAGCCAGGAGACCGACCTGGGCGGTTTCAAGTCGATCACCATGGCGGTCAAGGCCAAGGGCAGCGACCCGGACAACTTCCCTTACGGCGTGCTCAAGTTCGAGGGCGGGGTGCATCGCGTCCAGCGGGTTCCGGTCACCGAGACGCAGGGCCGGGTGCACACCTCGGCCGCCGGCGTGCTGGTCATGCCCGAGGCGGATCAGGCCGAGGTCGAGGTCGACCCCGACGACCTGCGGATCGACGTGTACCGGGCCTCCGGGCCCGGCGGCCAGGGGGTCAACACCACCGACTCGGCCGTCCGGATCACCCATCTGCCGACCGGCATCGTGGTCAGCTGCCAGAACGAGCGCTCCCAGCTGCAGAACAAGGAGTCGGCGATGCGCATGCTGCGCGCCCGGCTGGTCGCCGCCGCCGAGGAACAGGCCGCCGCCGAGGCGTCCGCGGCCCGCCGGTCGCAGGTGCGCACCGTCGACCGGTCGGAACGCATCCGCACCTACAACTTCGGCGAGAACCGGATCGCCGACCATCGCATCGGCTACAAGGCCTACAACCTCGACCAGGTGCTCGCCGGTGACCTGAGCGGCGTGATCCAGGCGCTGCAGGCCGCCGACCTGGCCGAACGCCTGCACGGGATCGGATGAGCACGCCCGCCCGTCCCGCGGTCGCCGGCGCGCCGGCCGCCGAGGTCCGGGACGTGCTGCGGCGGGCCGGTCGCCGGCTACCGGTCGCCGAGGCCCGGCTGCTGCTCGCGCACGTCGCCGCCGTCCCGGTGACCCGGCTGCTCACCCACCCGCCGCTGGACGCCGCGACGCTCGAGGACTTCGAGGCATTGGTGCGCCGCCGGCTGGACGGGACCCCGCTGCAGTACCTGACCGGGCTGGCGCCGTTCCGGCACGTCGAGGTCGCGGTCGGCCCGGGGGTGTTCATCCCGCGTCCCGAGACCGAGGCGATGACCGGCTGGGCGCTGGAGCGGCTGGCCGAACTGGGGGAGCGCCCGGTGGTGGTGGAATTGTGCGCCGGCTCCGGCGCGATCTCGCTGGCCATCGCCGACGAGTGCGGGGTCGCCGATCAGTATGCCGTCGAGCTCAGCGAGACCGCGGTGGAGTTCGCCCGCCGCAACCTGATCGGCACCGGCGTCACCCTCGTCCAGGGCGACATGGCCGAGGCGTTCGCCGAACTGGACGGGACGGTCGACCTGGTCATCGCCAACCCGCCTTACGTGCCGCTGGAGGCCTACGACGGGATCCCGGCCGAGGTCCGCGAGCACGAGCCGGCACTGGCGCTGTTCTCCGGCCCGGACGGCCTGGACGCGATGCGGGTGGTCGCCGGGGTGGCCGCCCGGCTGCTGCGCCCCGGCGGCTGGATGTGCGCCGAGCACGCCGAGGTGCAGCACCTCTCGGCGCCGCGGGTGTTCGTCGACCACGGTGGCTTCGACCGGGTCCGCGACCACGCCGACCTCAACGGGCGTCCGCGGTTCGTGACGGCGCGGCGGGCACCAGCGGCGTCAGCATGAATCCCTGACGAGGTTCCCCTGACGTCCAGCCGTCCGAATGTCGTACGTCCGCTCTCGGAGGGCGGCGGCGTTGCAGGTGGAAGGCCGAGACGACATCGGCAATCATGAGACTGTGCCCCTCCCCGACGTCGTATGGACTGATCTTCATGAATGGACCGCCGGGGAAACCAAGGAGCGCGCCGAGTTGGCCGGCAGGTGGGGCGCGGGCAGTGTTGACGAACTGGTGAACGTCGGGCACCTGAACGTGCTGGGTAGCCGCGTGGTGCGATCGAAGGTGTCTCATGATGCCGAGACGCTGCGGGCCGCGCTGCCGGAGGACGGATCATCGATCGGCAATCAGCGAGTCCGCGCTGATCTGGCCTGGACCGAGTTCGTCGTCCGCTACGAAGATGCCCGGAATCTCCTGCTCGCCACCGGCGACGTGGCACTGGGCGCGGGTCGTGGGGGCTCGATTCGCCGGCTCCAGCCAGGCGCGCTGGACTCACGCGAGCGATCACAGCGTGGATTGAAGCCCGAGCCGACCGAGAGCCGCAGTGCGCGGGCCCTCCGGCGGCCCGCGTCGCCGACTCCGCGGAGCAAAGAGACGCAGCGCGCCGAGTTGCACAAGACCATCTGGCGCATCGCCAACGACCTCCGGGGCAGTGTCGACGGCTGGGACTTCAAGGGCTACGTGCTCGGCATGCTTTTCTACCGCTTCATCTCCGAGAACCTGGCTGCCTACCTCAACGAAAGCGAGCGGGCAGCGGGGGACGCCACCTTCGACTACGCCACTCTCACCGACGCCCGAGCCGAGTTCGGACGGCACGACACGGTCGATGAAAAGGGCTTCTACATCCTGCCGAGCGAGTTGTTCGCCAATGTCCGGGTGCGGGCTGCGAAGGACGAGAATCTCAACGAGACCCTGGAGCATGTGTTCGGCCATATCGAGGGCTCGGCAAAGGGCACCGCCAGCGAAGACAACATGAAGGGCCTGTTTCACGACCTGGACGTGAACAGTCCGAAGCTCGGCCCGACTGTCGCCAAGCGCAATGAGAAACTCGTCAAACTGCTGAACGCGATCGGAGACCTAAATCTCGGCAGTGAGTTTACCGAGCACACGATCGACGCCTTTGGCGACGCCTACGAGTACCTGATGACCATGTATGCCTCGGGCGCCGGTAAGTCCGGAGGCGAGTTCTTCACCCCGCAAGAGGTTAGCGAGTTGCTCGCCCGCATCACTGTCGTCGGCAAGACCTCAGTCAACAAGGTCTACGACCCGGCCTGCGGCTCCGGCTCGCTGCTGCTCAAGTTTGCCAAGGTGCTGGGCAAGGACAATGTCAGAAGCGGGTTCTATGGTCAGGAGATCAACCTGACCACCTACAACCTAGCCCGGATCAACATGTTCCTGCACGACATCAACTACGAGAAGTTCGATATCGCCCACGGCGACACTCTCACCGACCCCATGCACTGGGATGACGAGCCGTTTGAGGCGATCGTCTCCAACCCGCCGTACTCGATCAGATGGGACGGTGACGCCAACCCGCTGCTGATCAACGACCCGCGGTACGCACCGGCGGGGGTACTTGCGCCCAAGTCGAAGGCCGACCTGGCGTTCACGATGCACATGCTGTCGTGGCTGGCCGTGAATGGGACGGCAGCGATCGTCGAGTTCCCCGGCGTGCTCTACCGCAGCGGCGCCGAGCAGAAGATCCGCAAGTACCTGGTCGACAACAACTACGTCGACACGGTGATCCAACTGCCGCCGGACCTGTTCTTCGGCACCACGATCGCTACCTGCATCGTGGTGCTCAAGAAGTCCAAGGCCGACAACAAGGTCCTGTTCATCGATGCGTCGGCCGAGTTCGTCCGGCAGGGCAACAAGAACAAGCTGACGGACGCCAACCAGTCGCGTCTGCTGGACACCTTCACCAAGCGGGCGGACGTTCCCCACTTCGCCACCCTGGTCGACCACGCCACCATCGCCGACAACAGCTACAACATCTCCGTCAGCTCCTACGTCGAAGCCGAGGACACCCGCGAGGTTGTCGACATCACGGCCCTCAATGCCGAGATCGCCCGAATCGTTGAGCGCCAGGCAAAGCTGCGCGCCCAGATCGACGCCATCGTCGCCGACCTGGAGGGGAGCGGGAGGTGAACGAGCGGTCGCCGGCTCTGGTCGAGCCGCCGGAGGGGTACGGCGAATGGCTGACCGATCTTAAGGCCCGGATCCACGCCGCCCAACAGCGGGCTGCGATCACCGTCAACACCGAACTTGTTCGGCTCTACTGGCAGATCGGTCACGAGATCCTCGATCGGCAGGCAGAGCACGGTTGGGGTGGGAAGGTGATCGAACGACTTGCCGTCGACCTCCGGACTGCCTTTCCGGATATGAAGGGGTTCTCCCGGGCCAACCTGCACTACATGCGCTCCTTCGCAGCGGCATGGCCAGAGGAGTCAGTTGTCCAACAGGTTGTTGGACAACTGCCGTGGGGCCACAACCTGGTGCTGTTGACCAAGCTCAAGGAGAAGGCGCAGCGACTCGCCTACGCTGAAGCGGCCTTGCAGTTCGGCTGGTCCCGCGCCGTGCTCGGGATCCAGATCGAGCGAAGAGTGCTCGAACGAGAAGGCCGCGCGGTCACCAACTTCGACCGCACGCTGCCTGCGCCGCAGTCCGATCTCGCCCGCCAGTCGCTCAAGGATCCGTACAAGTTGGACTTCCTCGGCCTCGGCCAGGACGCTCAGGAGCGCGAGATTGAGCGCGCTCTGGCAGACCACGTGACCGCGTTCCTCCTCGAACTCGGGGCCGGTTTCGCCTATGTCGGACGCCAGGTACACCTGGAGATCGGCGGGGACGACTTCTTCCTCGACCTGCTCTTCTACCACGTGAGGCTGCACTGTTACGTGGTGGTGGAGTTGAAGGCGACGAAGTTCAAGCCGGAGCACGTGGGTCAACTCGGCTTCTATCTGGCGGCGGTCGACAGCGAGATCAAGACCGACTCGGACGCTCCGACGATCGGCCTGTTGCTCTGCAAGAGCAAGAACGAGGTCGTCGCCGAGTATGCCCTGCGCGACAACACCCGACCCTTGGGGATCGCCGAATATCAGCTGACCGAATCGCTTCCCGAACAGTTGCAGACCAGCCTGCCGACGATCGAACAAATCGAGCGCGAACTCGAAGGGGGTGGGGCGTGAGTCGGATAGACGACATGCTCAAGGAGCACTGCCCAAATGGCGTCGAGTTCAAACGAGTCGGGGAGGTCACAACTCGTGGCTCGAATATTCGGTGGGCGAGCGCTAGTGATCGGGAGTTTAGGTACATCGATTTGTCTTCAGTTGATCGCGGCACGAGACGGATCGGCGAAACGGCTACGATTACCAGGGCAGATGCTCCAAGTCGCGCGCAACAAATTGTGAGGACTGGGGACGTCATCTTTGCGACAACTCGTCCAACACAGATGCGTTGGGCGATTATCCCGCCCGAGTTCGATGGTCAGATCGCAAGCACCGGCTACTGTGTGCTGCGACCAGACGCTGAGCAGGTGCTCACGAACTTCCTTGCCCACCTGCTCGGGTCTGACAACTTCAAGCGATACATCGAGACTAATCAAGTGCCCGGCAACTACCCGTCGATCCCGGACAGCCGCGTTCGCGCTTACAAGATTCCAGTTCCGCCACCGGCGATTCAGCGAGAGATTGCCGAAATTCTTGATAAGATGGAGTTGCTGAAAGCCGAACTCGAAGCCGAACTCGAAGCCGAACTCGAACTCCGTTCTCGTCAGTATGGTTTTTACCGGGACGCTCTGCTGGCCTTCACTGGGGCTATCCCTCAATCGGTTCGATGGGTTCAGATGGGTGAGTTACTGCGGGAGCCACTCGCAAACGGTCGTTCGGTTCCCGATGGGGTGGGATACCCAGTCCTTCGTCTTACGGCCCTGCATGGGCCGGTCGTGGATGTCAGCCAGCGCAAGCTCGGTGCTTGGGACGCGGAAGCTGGGCGACGTTTCCGGATCAAGGCTGGCGATCTGCTCATTGTTCGGGGAAACGGCTCCAAGGATCTGATCGCGCGCGCGTGCATGGTCGAAACATCTCACGAAGTGGCCTTCCCTGACACAATGATCCGTGTCCGCCCCGACCTTGATCTCGTATCGCAGCGCTACCTCTTCTACATCTGGGAGAGCTCGGCGGCAAGAGCACAGCTACAAAGGGCCGCGAAACTCACATCGGGTGTGTGGAAGGTCAGTCAGGCCGATCTCTCAGGGGTCATGCTTCCCGTGCCGCCTCTGGAGGAACAGGCCCGCATTGTTGCCATCCTCGACAAGTTCGACGCCCTCGTGAATGACCTGTCGGCCGGCCTCCCGGCTGAGATCGCCGCTCGACAGAAGCAGTATGAGTACTATCGCGATAGACTCCTGACATTCGAGGAAGTCTCGTGATCCCGGGGTTCTTCACGCCGCGTTCAGACTGGCCCGGCCGGATCGAGGGCATCCTAGAGTTGCTCGGCCGGGCCAGTGCGATTGAGGAACTGACGGGTCGAGGCCTGGAGCTGCGGCGGACCAACCGTCTCGACGCCGTTCATTCCTCGACCAAGATCGAGGGCAACCAACTGACCCAGGCTCAGGTTGCCGCAGTGGCCAGGGGGGAGCCGGTCTTCGCACCGCCGCGGGAGGTGAAGGAGGTCGAGAATGCGCTCGCCGCCTACGACGCCCTCGGTGACCTGAACCCATGGAGCGTCGAGGACTTTCTGCGAGCCCACGCCCTGCTGACCGGTGGGCTGGTCGCTGAGTCCGGAGCGTTCCGCACAGTGGATGTGGACATCGTGAACGCCCACGGCGATGTGGTCCACAGCGGCTCACAGTTCGCCAAGGTGCCGCGACTTGTCGCTGAATTGCTGGACTGGGGTCGCTCCACGTCGGATCATCCGCTCGTCCTGTCGAGTGCCACCCACTTCCTCATTGAGCACATCCACCCGTTCCGCGACGGGAACGGCCGCATCGGCCGGTTGTGGCAGACGCTGATCCTCAGCAAGTGGCGGCCGGGCTTCGCCTGGCTGCCGACCGAGACTCTGATCCGGCGACACCAGGCCGGCTACTACAGGGCACTCCAGGCATCCCGTGTACCTGAGATTGACGCCGCGACCTTCGTCGACTTCATGCTGGGCGTCATCACCGAGACGTTGACCGAGTACGGAGCCCGGGCTATGGGCGGCCACCTGGATGTCGGAGCAAATGTCGGGGAAAATGTCGGAGTAACGGAGGCGGTGCTGGTCCTGCTGAGCGCAGAGCCGACCCTGAGCGCGGCCGGGCTGGCCCGGCGACTCGGTAAGACGTCACGGACCATCGAGCGACACCTCGCTGAGCTCAAGGCGTCCGGCGTACTGCGCCGGGAAGGGTCAGCCAAGAAGGGTCGGTGGGTGGTGATCCGGTGAGCCCGGCCAATAGTGTCAGAGTCGGCGGCTACGGTCAGGTGCCATGATCCAGCCCGCCCCCGCACATCGCTACGAACCCATCGCGGTGTCGGCAGAAAGCACGGTCGTCGCCGAGTTCGTGCCCGACGACGCGGGCGCCACGGCGTACCAGTCCGAGGCCGACCTCGAGCGGGAGCTCGTTCGGTTGTTGCAAGGCCAGGCGTACGAATACCTGCCCGTCACGACCGAGGCCCAGTTGATCGCGAACCTGCGGACCCAGCTGGAGGCTCTGAACGGGATCACGTTCTCCGATGCAGAGTGGGAGCGGTTCTTCCGAGACAAGATCGCCGGGGCCAATGACGGCATCGTCGAGAAGACGGTCCGCATCCAGGAGGACCACGTCCAGATCCTGAAGCGGGACGACGGTTCGTCGAAGAACATCATGTTGATCGACAAGGCCAGCATCCACAACAACCGCCTGCAGGTCGTCAACCAATATGTGATCGACAAGGGTCAGGGCGGGGCAGCCCGGGCCAACCGCTACGACGTCACGATCCTGGTCAACGGGCTGCCGCTGGTGCACGTCGAGCTCAAGCGCCGAGGCGTGGACATTCGCGAAGCCTTCAACCAGATCGACCGCTACCAACGCGACAGCTTTTGGGCGGGCTCGGGTTTGTTCGAGTACGTCCAACTGTTCGTGATCAGCAACGGCACGCTGACGAAGTACTACTCGAATACCACCCGGCGGCAGCATCTCGACGAGTCGAGTGGCTCGAGGCGTGGCCGCAGAACCTCCAACTCCTTCGAGTTCACCTCGTGGTGGGCCGACTCCACCAACCGGCCGATCCGCGACATGACCGGTTTCACCAAGACCTTCTTCGCCAAGCACACCCTGCTCAACATCCTGACCCGCTTCTGCGTGCTCACCGCCGACCAGCTACTGCTGGTGATGCGTCCGTACCAGATCGTCGCGGCCGAACGGATCCTGCAGAGGATCACGATCTCGACCAACTACAGGCACCTCGGCTCCATCGCCGCGGGCGGCTATGTGTGGCACACCACCGGATCGGGCAAGACGCTGACGAGCTTCAAGGCGGCCCAATTGGCCTCGAAGCTGGACAGTGTCGACAAGGTGCTGTTCGTGGTCGACCGCAAGGATCTCGACTACCAGACCATGCGGGAGTACGACCGGTTCGAGAAGGGTGCGGCCAACTCGAACACCTCGACAGCGGTGTTGAAGCGGCAGATGGAGGATCCGAGCGCCAGGATCATCATCACCACGATCCAGAAGCTGTCGACCTTCGTCGGTGCCAACAAGGGGCACGCGATCTTCGGCGGCCACGTCGTCATCATCTTCGACGAGTGCCATCGGTCGCAGTTCGGCGACATGCACGTGGCGATCACCAAGGCGTTCAAGCGTTACAACCTGTTCGGCTTCACCGGCACGCCGATCTTCGCGGTCAACTCCTTCACCGGCGGCAAGCCGGGCCTGCGCACCACTGTGCAGGCGTTCGGCTGCTTCGCCCACGGCGACCCGGCTCGATGCCCGCACGTCCAGCATCAGATGGCGATCCACGCGTACACGATCGTCGACGCCATCAACGACAAGAACGTGCTGCCGTTCCGGATCGACTACGTCAACACGATCAAGCCCGCGCCGGGGCTGGTCGACAAGCAAGTGTCGGCGATCGACACCGAGCGGGCGCTGCTGACACCGGAACGTGTCCGCCAGGTGGCCGCGTATACCCTGGAGCATTTCGACCAGAAGACCCGACGCGCCCAGCACTATTCACTGCAGGGCAAGCGGGTCCACGGCTTCAACGCGCTGTTCGCGACCGCGTCGATCGAAGCGGCCAAGCGCTACTACACCGAGTTCACCGAGCAACAGCAGGTGTTGCCGCCGGATCAGCGGCTCAAGGTCGGCACGATCTTCTCCTACGCCGCCAACGAGGACGTCGGCGACGACTACCTCGACGACGAGGGCTTCGAAACCAGTGCCCTCGACCAATCGTCGCGCGACTTCCTCGACGCCGCGATCCAGGACTACAACCAGCTCTTCGGCACTAGTTTCGACACGTCGTCCGACAAGTTCCAGAACTACTACAAAAACCTGTCCGAGCGGCTGAAGAAGCGCGAGATCGACCTCGTCATCGTGGTCAACATGTTCCTGACCGGCTTCGACGCCACGACCTTGAACACCCTGTTCGTGGACAAGCGCCTGGTCAATCACGGCCTGCTCCAGGCCTACTCCCGAACCAACCGGATCCTGAACTCGGTCAAGACCTACGGCAACATCGTCTCCTTCCGCGACCTGG
>JAGPGQ010000005.1:5039-16797 GCA_018055925.1 Micropruina sp. | reverse complement strand
ACCTTGAACACCCTGTTCGTGGACAAGCGCCTGGTCAATCACGGCCTGCTCCAGGCCTACTCCCGAACCAACCGGATCCTGAACTCGGTCAAGACCTACGGCAACATCGTCTCCTTCCGCGACCTGGAGGAGGAGACGAACGAGGCGATCGCGCTGTTCGGCAACAAAGAAGCCCGCGGCATCGTGCTGCTCAAGCCCTACGCCGAGTACTACTCCTCGTACGCCGAACTGGTGAGCGAGTTGCTGGCGAAGTTCCCGATCGATCAGCCGATCATCGGTGAAGCGGCGCAGAAGGCGTTCATCGCCTTGTACGGCGCGATCCTGCGGCTGGCGAACATCCTCACCTCGTTCGACGAGTTTGCCGGCAACGAGATCCTCACCGAGCGCCAGAGCCAGGACTACCGCAGCATCTACCTCGACCTCTACGCGGAGTTCCGCAAGGACGGCACGGCCGACAAGGAGTCGATCAACGACGACATCGTCTTCGAGATCGAGTTGATCAAGCAGGTCGAGATCAACGTCGACTACATCCTGATGCTCGTCCAGAAGTGGCGCGACATCCGCGGTGACGGCGCCGACAAGGAGATCGCGGCCGAGAAGATCCAGCGCGCCATCGACTCCAGCCTGACGCTGCGCAACAAGAAGGACCTCATCATGGACTTCGTCGACCGGGTGTCGGCGCGCGGGGAGATCGATGACGAGTGGCGCATCTACGTCGAGACCCGCAAGAGTGCCGAACTCGACCAGATCATCGCCGAGGAAGGCCTCCGGCCGGACGAGACCAGAGCCTTCATCGACCACGCCTTCCGCGACGGACGCCTCTCAACCGCAGGCACAGCGATCACCCGGATCATGCCTCCGGTCTCCCGCTTCGCCCCCGACGGCGGTCATGGCGAGAAGAAGCAGCGGGTGCTGGCTCGCCTCCAGGAGTTCTTCGGCCGCTTTCTCGGCCTTGGGTCGACCCCGTCGTAGGTACCCGACTCAGGTCGGCGTTGCCCGGTGGATCCTGCCTCGTGGCTACAAGTCGCCCCTGCGCAACGACCGTCCGCGGTTCGTGTCCGCCCGCCGGGCGCAGGCGATGGCAGGATGACCCCGTGAGCGAATCCGAGGCGCCCCAGCGCGGCCACCAGCGTTTCGATTGCGCCACCCAACCGGAGCAGGCACTGGCCGCCGCCGAATCCGCCATCGCCGCGGGCGAGTGCATCGTGCTGCCCACCGACACCGTCTACGGGATCGGGGCGGCCGCCTTCGACGCCGCGGCGGTGCAGCGCCTGCTGGACGCCAAGCACCGGGGCCGCGACATGCCGCCCCCGGTGCTGATCGCCGAGCCGTCCATGCTGCGCTCGCTGGCCACCGGGCTCACCGGCGACGCACTCGCCCTGGCCCGGGCCTTCTGGCCGGGTCCGCTGACCGTGGTGGTGGTCGCCCACCCCGACCTCGAACTCGACCTGGGGGACCGCGGCGACACGATCGCCGTGCGGGTTCCCGACCACGACTTCACCCGTGCCCTGCTGCGCCGCACCGGTCCGCTCGCCGTCTCTAGCGCCAACGTCAGCGGCCGCCCGGCCGCGCACACCGTGGACGAGGCGGTCGATCAGCTGGGCGACTCGGTGGCGGTCTACCTGGACGCCGGGCCGGCCGGCGGCCCCGTCCCGTCCACCATCGTCGACCTGACCGGCGAGCCCAGCATCCTGCGTGAGGGCCGGCTGACCCGGACGGAATTGGCCGAGGCGGTCCCGGGACTCTTCGCCGACCATGCGTGAATACCTGCTGGTCCTCCTGATCGCGGCCGGCGTGACCTATCTGCTGGCTGGGCTGTGCCGCCGGCTGGCGTTCCGGTTCAACGCGGTGGCGCTCGTCCGCGACCGGGACGTGCATACCCGGCCGATCCCGTACTTCGGCGGGGTGGCGATGTTGTGCGGCCTCGTGGCGGCGTTCCTGGTGGCCTCGCAGCTGCCCTGGCTGGGCCGTTTCGAGTTGGTCGGCCACGACAGCCGGGCCGTCTTCGTCGCCGGCCTGGTGATCTGTGCGGTCGGGATGATCGACGACATGGTCGACCTGAACGCCCTGGCCAAGATCGCCGGCCAGATCCTGGCGGCCGGCATCGCCGTGCTGAACGGCGTGAAGGTCTACTGGATCCCGCTGCCGGGCACGATCATCAGCCTGGACGACGCCACCTCGATCATCCTGACGGTGGCGCTGATCTTCCTCAGCGTCAACGCGATCAACCTGATCGACGGGCTGGACGGGCTGGCCGCCGGCGTGGTCGCGATCGGGGCGATGGCCTTCTTCGTCTACGCCTACTGGCTCAGCTACGAGCAGGAACTGGTCCGGGCGACCACCGCCAGCCTGGTCACCGTCGCGACCGTCGGCATGTGCCTGGGGTTCCTGCCCTACAACGTGCATCCCGCCCGGATGTTCATGGGCGACTCCGGTTCGATGCTGCTGGGGTTCCTGCTGGCCACCTCGATGATCAGCCTCACCGGCCAGTTGGACCCCTCCCAGATCGCCGTGGAGGGCTCCGGCCTGGCGGTGAACGCCTACCTGCCGCTGATCCTGCCGCTGGCGGTGATGGCCCTGCCGCTGGGCGACCTGATCCTGGCCTACGTCCGGCGGACGATCGCCGGCCGGCTGTGGTTCCAGGCCGACAAGGAGCATCTGCACCACCGGATGCTGAAGCTGGGCCACAGTCATCCGCGAGCGGTGGCCTTGCTGTGGTTGTGGACAGGCCTGTTCGCCTTCGGAGCGGTGGTGATCGGCCTCACCGGATCGGTGTGGGCGATTGCCGCCCTGATCGCCGGTGCGGCGCTCGCCGCCTGGCTCACCTGGAAGCCGGTGCATCGTGCCACGTCCTGACCGTCCGACCCCCAGCGACAACGTCCTGAGGGCCCGCCGGCTGCTCGCCGGGGGAGCCCTCGGCGGGCACGCCGCCGCCCTGATCGTGATCGGTGTGCTGGTGTTCGTCCGGGGACCGCAGGTGCTGCTCTCCGCCGCCCTCACCGCGCTCGCCGTGCTGGCCTTCTTCGGCCTGGGACAGCTCGTCCAGGTCTGGGTCGCGGACGCCGATCCGCAGTTCGTGCTGCTGGCCTCGCTGGGCTCCTACGCGTTCCGGGTCGGCCTGCCGGCGATCGCCCTGATCGTGGTCGCCCGGGATCCCGAACGACTTGCCGGCATGGACCGCGTGGCGGTCGCCGTAACCGCGATCGTCGTGGTACTGGGGTGGCTGGCCGCCGAGATCTGGACGTTCGCGAGGCTGCGTATACCGGTCTTCGATCCACCGTCAAATCCGTCCGGCTAGGGAGATCGATTCTGCCCCCGACCAGTTCACAACTGGTACAGTCACCGGAAGTCATGGAGGGTCAAGACGGCATCGATCAGGGCCTACGGGTGCTGAGCTACCTGCTGTCCGGACCACTGTTCTATGGCTTCCTCGGCTGGCTTGTCGATCAGTGGTTGAACACGACGTGGTGCATGGTCGTCGGCATCGTGTTCGGCATGGCGGCGGGGATCTACTTGGTGGTGCGAAGGTACGGACGATCATGAAGTCGAACCAGGAGGTGCGATGGGGCTGCTCAGCCTGATCATCCC
The DNA here is from genome assembly GCA_018055925.1 of Micropruina sp. GTDB lineage: Bacteria > Actinomycetota > Actinomycetes > Propionibacteriales > Propionibacteriaceae > Micropruina. The sequence goes on along the minus strand of JAGPGQ010000005.1, from coordinate 13,209 downwards.
AATGGAGACCGGTGGTGACGGACACCACTGGCCGCCCGGGGTGCACAGCTTCGACCCCAAGCCGCTGTTCCCCGATGCGGGCATGGATTGGCTGAACACCTACCTGCTGCAGGCGGTCATCGCCGCGGTGGTGGTGATCCTGGTGTGGATGTGGCTGGCCAAGGACCACAAGGTCGTGCCCGGCTTCCGGCAATGGGTCGGCGAGCAGCTGTACAACCTGGTGCGCAACGGCATCGGTCGCGAGGCGCTCGGTCCCGACTACCACAAGTACACGCCGTACCTGGTGGCCCTGTTCTCGTTCATCCTGGCCAACAACCTGTTCGGCCAGTTCTTCCTGAGCATGTTCCCGACCTTCTCGCGGGTCGGCTACGCCTACGGCTTGGCGCTGCTCAGCTTCATCCTGTACAACGCGGCCGGCATCGCGAAGCACGGGCTCGGGTCCTACCTGCGGTTGATGACCATGCCCAAGGGCGTGCCCGGACCGCTGTACGCGATCATCATCCCGCTCGAGGTGCTGTCGAACTTCATCGTCCGGCCGGTCACGCTCGCCCTGCGACTCTTCGCCAACCTGTTCGCCGGCCACCTCGTGGTGATCGTCTTCGTCGTGGGCGGCTCGATGCTGCTGGAGAACGCCGACTTCCTGTACAAGATCGCGGGCGGCGCCTCACTGCTGATGGCCTTCCCGATCTTCGGCCTGGAGCTGTTCATCGGTGCCCTGCAGGCGTACATCTTCACGGTTCTGACCGCCCAATACGTCGCTTCGTCACTCGCCGAAGACCACTGACCCGACCACCCACCAAACGACAACCAAATTCCTGGAAGGAAACGCAATGCTCCCCATCATGGAGATCACCGGTTCGCTCAACATGATCGGCTACGGCCTGGCGACCATCGGCCCCGGCATCGGTGTGGCCATGGTGTTCGCGGCCGTGATCAACGGCACCGCCCGCCAGCCCGAGGCCCGTGGCGCGCTGATGAGCACCGCCTGGATCGGCTTCGCCGTGGTTGAGGCGCTGGCCATCATCGGCATCGCCCTCGCGTTCGCCATTCAGTGATCGGACCCCTTCCGATGACCACGATTCTGGAGATCGACCTGGGGCCTCTGCTGCCGGCGTTCCCCGAGTTCGTCGCGGGCATCGTCCTCTTCCTGATCATCTGGTACGCCATGGCCAAGAAGGTCGTGCCGATGTTCGAAAAGACGTACACCGAGCGGGCCGCGGCCATTCAGGGCGGGATCGAGAAGGCCGAACAGGCCCAGGCCGAGGCCGCCGCCGCGCTGCAGCAGTACCGCGAGCAGCTGGCCGGGGCGCGCGCCGAGGCCAGCAGCATCCGTGAAGAGGCGAAGGCGCAGGGTGCCCAGATCCTCGCCGAGATGCGCCAGCAGGCGACGGAGGAGTCGAACCGGCTGCTCGCGCAGGCGAAGGCGCAGATCGAGGCCGAGCGAGCGCTGGCCGTCCAGCAGTTGCGCACCGAGGTCGGCGGCCTGGCCACCGGCCTGGCGGGCAAGATCGTCGGCGAGTCCCTCGACGACGACGAGCGGGCCCGGCGCACGGTCGAGCGGTTCATCGCCGACCTCGAAGCCGACTCCGCGGAGAAGGTATGACCAGCAGCACCCAGGAAGCCCGGCTCGGGGAACTGGACGCCGTCCTCGACGGGGCGGGGCCCAGCCTCGAGTTGGCGGACGAACTGTTCGCGCTGGTCGACCTGCTCGAGTCCCAGCCGGCCCTGCGCCGGGCGCTGACCGACCCGAGCCTGGTCGATGAGGCACGCACGGGACTGGTCGAGGCACTCTTCGGTCAGCGGGTCTCGGCCTCGGCCCGGACGGTGCTGGCCGAGGCGGCTGCCCGGCGCTGGCCGGGGGCCCGTGGCCTGGCCACGGCACTCGAGCAGCAGGCGGTCCGCGCCCTGTTGCTGGTCGCCGAGGCGGAGCACCGGCTGGACACGGTCGAGGACGAGTTGTTCCGGTTCGCCCGGATCGTGGCCGGGGCACGCGACCTGCGGGCCGCCCTGGGCGACCGGACGGCCCCGCTGGCGTCCCGGCAGAGGCTGGTCGCCGATCTGCTGGCCGGCCGCTCGAACAACCTCACCGAACGCCTCGCCACCCGCGCGGTGGCGGCGCGCAACCGCACCTTCGACCTGACCGTGGAGCACTACCTGGCGCTGGCCGCGGCCCTGCGGGCCCGCTCGGTGGCGCACGTGGTGGTCGCCCGTCCGCTCACCGACGAACAGATCGCGCGGTTGAAGGCGGCGCTGTCGCGGCACGCCCGCCGCGAGGTGACGCTGCAGGTCAGCGTCGATCCGGCGGTGCTGGGCGGCGCCCAGGTCACCCTCGGCGACGAACTGATCGAGGGCACCGTCGCCGGCCGGCTGCGCGACGCGCACCGGCTGATCGGCTAAGACACATTTCCCAACGCACTCAGAACGCATGAACCAACAGACGAAGGACCGATGATGGCGGAACTGACTATTCGTCCCGACGAGATCCGGGACGCCCTGGACCGGTTTGTGGCCGACTTCGCCCCGGCGACGTCGGTCCGCGAAGAGGTGGGCACGGTCGTGGTGTCCGGCGACGGCATCGCGAAGGTCGAGGGTCTCCCTTCGGCGATGGCCAACGAGCTGCTGGAGTTCGCCAACGGCACCCGCGGCATCGCGCTGAACCTCGACGTCCGCGAGATCGGCGTCGTGGTCCTGGGCGACTCCGGCGGCATCGAGGAGGGCTCCCCGGTGCGCCGCACCGGCGAGATCCTGTCGGTGCCGGTCGGCGACGGCTACCTGGGCCGCGTGGTGAACGCGATGGGCACCCCGATCGACGGACTCGGTGAGATCACCGGCGCGCTGGAGCAGCGGGCACTCGAACTGCAGGCCGCCGGCGTGATGGACCGGCAGAGCGTCAAGGAGCCGCTGCAGACCGGCATCAAGGCGATCGACTCGATGACCCCGGTCGGCCGCGGCCAGCGGCAGCTGATCATCGGCGACCGCAAGACCGGCAAGACCGCCATCGCGATCGACACGATCATCAACCAGAAGGCGTTCTGGGACACCGGCGACCCGACCAAGCAGGTGCGCTGCATCTACGTCGCGATCGGCCAGAAGGGCTCCACCATCGCGGCTCTGAAGAAGGTGCTCGAGGACGCCGGCGCCATGGAGTACACCACCATCGTGCATTCCCCGGCGTCCGACCCGGCCGGGTTCAAGTACATCGCGCCCTACACGGGTTCGGCGATCGGGCAGCACTGGATGTACGGCGGCAAGCACGTCCTGGTGGTGTTCGACGACCTGACCAAGCAGGCCGAGGCCTACCGGTCGATGTCGCTGCTGCTGCGCCGTCCGCCGGGCCGCGAGGCGTACCCCGGCGACGTGTTCTACCTGCACAGCCGGCTGTTGGAGCGCTGCGCGAAGCTGTCGGACGAGCTCGGCGGCGGCTCGATGACCGGGCTTCCGGTGATCGAGACCAAGGCGAACGACGTGTCGGCCTACATCCCGACGAACGTGATCTCGATCACCGACGGCCAGATCTTCCTGCAGTCCGACCTGTTCAACGCGAACCAGCGTCCGGCGATCGACGTCGGCATCTCGGTGTCGCGGGTGGGTGGCGACGCCCAGATCAAGGCGATGAAGAAGGTCGCCGGCACGCTGAAGCTGAGCCTGGCCCAGTACCGCGACATGCAGGCGTTCGCCATGTTCGCCTCCGACCTGGACGCCACGTCGCGACGCCAGCTGGAGCGCGGTGCCCGGCTCACCGAGTTGCTCCGCCAGCCGCAGTACACCCCGTACCCGGTCGAGGACCAGGTGGTCAGCGTGTGGGCCGGCACCAACGGCTACTTCGACAGCATTCCGGTGGACGACGTGCTGCGGTTCGAGCGCGAGCTGCTGAGCCACCTCCGGCGCAGCACCGACCTGTTGCAGACCATCGCCGAGACCGGCGCATGGGACGACGACATCGCCGCGGCCGTCGGCCGGGCGATCGACGAGTACAAGTCGGCGTTCGAGGTCTCGCAGCGCGAGGCGATCGGCGAGGGCGAGCAGCGTCCGCTGTCGGACAGCGAGGTCGGGCTCGAGGCGATCGAGACGCAGGGCTGATCGATGGCAGCCAGTTTGCGGGAGCTTCGACAGCGACGTAAGTCGGTGTCGGCGACCAAGAAGATCACCCGGGCGATGGAGCTGATCGCGTCCTCGCGGGTGCTCCGGGCGCAGCAGGCGGCTGAGGCCGGCGCGCCGTTCATCACCGAGTTGATCCGTGCGGTGTCGGCGGTCGCGACCTACTCGAAGGCCGATCATCCGCTGACCGAGGACAAGCCCAACGTGCGCCGGGTGGGGATTCTGTTCATCACCTCCGACCGGGGCATGAACGGCGCCTACTCGGCCAACGTGATCAAGACCACGGCGCGGCTGCGGCAGCGGCTCGAGGACGAGGGCCTGGAGGTGAAGCGCTACATCGTCGGCCGCAAGGGGATCGGGTACGCCAAGTTCCGCGGGCTGCCGATCGAGGCGGAATGGTCGGGGTTCTCCGACAAGCCGACCTACGCGCACGCCGAGGAGATCGCCGACCGGTTGGTCGAGGACTTCCTGAAGCCCTACGAGGAGGGCGGGATCGACGAGATCTACGGGGTCTACACCCGGATGTTCTCGATGATGAACCAGGAGGTGCGCGCCCGCCGGTTGCTGCCCCTCGAAGTGGTCGAGGGCGTGCACGAGGTGGCCGAGGGCGAACTCCTGCCGCTGTACGAGTTCGAGCCGAACGCGCACGAGGTGCTGAACGCGTTGCTGCCGATGTACGTCCGCAGCCGGGTGTGGTTCTACCTGCTGCAGGCGACCGCGGCCCAGCTGGCCAGCCAGCAGCGGGCGATGAAGTCGGCGACCGACAACGCCGAGCAGCTGATCGAACGCCTGACCCGGGAGGAGAACCAGGCCCGGCAGGCGGAGATCACCCAGGAAATCAGTGAAATCGTCGGCGGCGCGAGTGCGCTTGCCGAGGCAGCAGCCCAGGACTAGGGCAACGAGACGAGAGTGTGACCAATGACTGTGACTCTGGACAGCAACAGCGCCGGCGAGACCACCCTCGGGGTCGGCCGGGTGGCTCGCGTCATCGGCCCGGTGGTCGATGTCGAGTTCCCGCCCGACCAGATGCCCGACATCCTGAACGCCCTGCTGATCGACATCGACGCCGGTGACTCCAAGCGGACGATCTACGCCGAGGTGGCGCTGCACGTCGGCGACAACATGGTGCGGGCGATCTCGCTGAAGCCGACCGACGGCATGCGTCGCGGCACCGAGGTGCGCGACACCGGCGGCCCGATCTCGGTGCCGGTCGGCGACGTCACCAAGGGCCGGGTGTGGGACGTGACCGGTGCCTGCCTCAACGAGGACACCACGTCCATCGAGATCGACGAGCGCTGGCCGATCCATCGTCCGGCGCCCAAGTTCGACGCGCTCGAGCCGAAGACCGAGATGCTCGAGACGGGCATCAAGGTCCTCGACCTGCTGACCCCGTACGTGGCCGGCGGCAAGATCGGCCTGTTCGGCGGCGCCGGCGTGGGCAAGACGGTGCTCATCCAGGAGATGATCTACCGGATCGCGCACAACTTCGGCGGCACCTCGGTGTTCGCCGGGGTGGGCGAGCGCACCCGTGAGGGCAACGACCTGATCCACGAGATGATCGAGGCCGGCGTCATGAAGGACACCGCCCTGGTCTTCGGCCAGATGGACGAGCCGCCGGGCACCCGGCTGCGGGTGGCGCTGTCGGCGCTGACCATGGCGGAGTACTTCCGCGATGTGCAGAACCAGGACGTGCTGCTGTTCATCGACAACATCTTCCGGTTCACCCAGGCCGGCTCCGAGGTCTCCACGCTGCTGGGCCGGATGCCGTCCGCGGTGGGCTACCAGCCGAACCTGGCCGACGAGATGGGCCAGTTGCAGGAGCGGATCACCTCGACCCGGGGTCACTCGATCACCTCGATGCAGGCGATCTACGTGCCGGCGGACGACTACACCGACCCGGCGCCGGCGACCACCTTCGCCCACCTGGACGCCACCACCGAGCTCTCCCGCGAGATCGCCTCCCGTGGTCTCTACCCGGCGGTGGATCCGCTGGCCAGCTCCAGCCGGATCATGGACCCGCAGTTCATCGGCGAGGCGCACTACCAGACCGCGACCCGGGTGAAGCAGATCCTGCAGCGCAACAAGGAGTTGCAGGACATCATCGCGATCCTCGGCGTCGACGAACTGAGCGAAGAGGACAAGGTGCTGGTCGCCCGGGCTCGCCGGATCCAGCAGTTCCTCAGCCAGAACACCTACATGGCGACCAAGTTCACCAACATCCCCGGCTCCACCGTGCCGCTGGCCGACACCATCGAGTCGTTCAAGATGATCTGCGACGGCGAGGTCGACCACATCGCCGAGCAGGCGTTCTTCAACGTGGGTGGCATGGACATGGTGATGGAGAACTGGGACCGCATCCAGAAGGAAGCCTGACATGGCCGAGGGAGACGTCCTGTACGTCGACGTCGTCGCGGCCGACCGCACGGTGTGGGAGGGCGAGGCCATCTCGGTGATCGCCCGCACCACCGAGGGCGACATCGGCATCCTGGCCAATCACGAGCCGATCCTCGCCCTGCTGGTGCCCTGCGCCGCCGAGATCCTGACCGTCGGCGGCGAGCGCGAGGTGATCGCGATCGACGGCGGGTTCATCTCGGTGGCCGAGAACCGGGTGGCCGTGCTCAGCCAGTACGGACGCCTGGCGCACCAGATCTCGCTGGCCGAGGCGGAGCGGGAGTTCCTGAGGGCGGAGAAGAAGCTGAACGAGGGCGACCAGAGCGACGCCACCAGGCAGCATCACGCCCGTGCCGCGGCGCAGATCGCGGCCGCCAAGAAGGCCCAACCGGCCGACTGACCGGGTCGAGGGACTTGTCGTGGACGTGATCGGCATTGTGGAGACTGTGCTGGTCGCGCTCGGCGTCCTGTTGTTGCTGTCGGTCGGCTGGCTCTGGCTGCGCCGTCGATGGCTCTCCCGCACCGGTGGAACCTTCGCTTGTAGCCTTCGTGTCCTGCATCGCACTCCGAGTACCCGCTGGGTGCTCGGAGTTGCTCGTTACCGGGCGCATGAGCTGCAGTGGTTCCCGGCGTTCTCGCTGTCCCTGTGGCCCGGCCGGCGGTTCGACCGCGGCCTGGTCACCGCCGGTGAGCAGCGGCGTCCCCGTCCGGACGAGGCGATCGACCTGCTGGACGATCAGCGCATCGTCGAACTCCGGGGGGCACACGACGAGGCCGAGCTCGCCATGGCACAGGAGTCCCTGACCGGCCTGCTCAGCTGGCTGGAGGCGGCCCCGCCCGGCATGCGGTACCGGTCCTCGCCGGCGACCCCGGACTGACGCCCCGCCCCGACCGTGGCCCGTCGTCATTGCGGCCCCTCGTCATCCCGGCGAACGCCGGGATCTCGGGTCGAGCCGGGGACGACGGTGCGTGCGGCAGCCTCGTCATCCCGGCGAACGCCGGGATCTCAAAGTCCGGCGGCTACCCGTCCGATTCGGCGTCCGGCCCCTGCCGGTTCCCCAGCTCGGCACGCCGTCGGCGGCGGGCGGCCCGTGGTTCGACCGGGGCGCGATCGGTGCCCGGCACCCAGAGCACATCGCCGACCGTCCGATTGGCGACCCGGGAGGCCAGGAAGAGCAGGTCGGAGAGCCGGTTGAGGTAGGTCAGCGCCAGTTGGTTCAGGCCGCCCTCGACGTCCAGGCCGTGCGCCTCGGCCGCGCGCCAGGCCGTCCGCTCCGCCCGGCGGACGATCGTCCGCGCGACGTGCAGCTGGGCGGCGGTCTCGGTGCCCCCGGGCAGGATGAACGACTCCAGCTTGCCGACCTGCGCCGAGTAGTCGTCGCACCACCCCTCCAGCCGGTCGATGGACGGCTGCACGATCCGCAGCGGCTCCCAGGGCGGGTCGTCCCGCAGCGGCGTGGAGAGGTCCGCGCCGACGTCGAACAGCTCGTTCTGGATCAGGCGCAGGGCGGCCTGCAGATCGTCGGGCAGGTCCCCCCGCGCGGTGACCACCCCGAGCACCGCATTCGCCTCGTCCACCTGACCGTAGGCTTCGACCCGCAGATCGGTCTTGGCGGTCGAGGACATGTCCGACAGCCGGGTCTGGCCGGCGTCGCCGGTGCGGGTATAGATCGTGGTGAGG
>JAGPGQ010000005.1:0-4939 GCA_018055925.1 Micropruina sp. | reverse complement strand
CCTGCTTCTTGCGGCGGGGCTTGACCCGGCTGGTGGACAACCGGTTCGGAATCACCCCGTGGACGGCCTCGGCGCACATCGCCGCCGAGCCGATCGCCGGCAGGTCGGGCTCGAGCGCGACGTCGTAGACCCGTCCGGTGGCGTCGGCCAGCAGCTTCGGCAGGACCGGGTCCTCGCCGAAGGCGCCGGTGAGGTAGATCGCCTGGTCACCGGGCGGAATGGTCGCCTCGAGCACCATCCGGTCGGCGAACAGGACGCCGTCGACGACACCCCGGGCCAGCTGCGCCCGGCTGGTCGTCCGGGTCATGCCGGTGAGGCCGGAGCAGGGCTGCTCGAACCAGAACGGTCCCCGTTCGGGCATCACGTGCGGAATGAAGAAGGGCGCGGTCTCCACCTCGTCCGGCGAGAGGCTGTTGGCCAGGCCGATGATCTCGCGGACGGCGGACTCCTTGCCCCCGAAGCCGAGGACGGTCGCCGCGACCGCCAGGCAGTCGCCGCCGTTGGTTACGCCGTTGATCAGCCACTCGCCGGCCCGCAGGCCGCGGCGCTGCAGCGCCCGGGCCCGCAGATCGGGTTCCGACAGGCAGCTGTTCACCACGTGCGTGGTGCCCATGATCAGGAACGGGTTGGTGCCGGGCGCCGTGCTCAGGGCGTAGGACGCCGCCGGGGTGTCCGCACACCCCACGATCACCGGGACGCCGACCGGGATCCCGGCCAGCTCGGCGAAGTCGGTGGTGGCCTGCCCGAGCACGTCCATCGAGGCCCGGACGGGGGGCAGCACGGACGCGTCGATGTCCAGCTCAGCGAGGGTGCGGGGCAGCCAGTCGGTGTGCCGGCCGATGGTGTTGTACACGCCGGTGTAGGACGCCGAGGTCGGATCGATCGCCACCTCGCCGGTCAGCTGCTGGCCCAGCCAGGTGCTGGCGAAGCCGAGGGTGGCCAGGTGCGCGAAGGCGTCCGGCTCGGCCTCGCGCAGGTAGTGATAGGCGACCGCCGCGAAGGTCGACTGGGACGGGTGGTTGCCGGTCGACCGGATCGCCTTGGTCGACCGCAGCGGGCTGTAGTGGTCGAAGTAGGGCCGCAGGGCCGGGTTGTCCCAGGTGACCGCGAAGGTGACCGGGTGCCCGTCGGAGCCCATCGGCACGATCGTGGGGCAATGGGTGTCGAGGCCCACGCCGCTGATCCGGCCCAGCTGGGGCCCCAGCTGCCGGCAGACCGTGAGGATCGACTCCTCCCACGCCGACGGGTCGGCCCGGCCCACGCCGCCGGCCCGGGAGGCCGGATGGGAGGCGCGGGCGCGGGCGATGACCCGTCCGTCCGAGGCGAGGATGACGCCCTTGGTGGCCGAGGTGCCCAGGTCCAATCCCAGGAAGGTTCTCATCGTTGAGTCTCCTTACGTGTCCGGGCCGGGTCAGCCGAGCAGCTTGGCGGCTTCGCCCGGGTCGGCGCCGTCGTGGATCACGGCCTTCAGCGCGTGCACCATGGCGCCCGGGTCGTCGGCTCCCCAGATGTTGCGGCCCGCGGTCATGCCGGCGCCGCCGGCGTCCATCACCGCGGCGGCCTGGTTGAGCACGTCGATCGGCTCGGGGGTGGGCGCCCCGCCGGCCGCCACCACCAGCGTCGGGGTGGCGCCGACCACCTTCTTGAACTCGGCGGCCGACCCGGTGTACCAGGTCTTCACCACATCGGTGCCACACTCGGCCGCGGCGCGGGCCGCGTACATCACCGATTCGGTGCTGCCCTTGCGGTCTCCCCACAGTTCGCCGCTGGGGTAGGCGTGGCAGATCACCGGCAGGCCCCACTTGTGCGCCTCCTCGGTGACCGCGCTCAGCATCTCGAGCATGGCGACCTGGTTCTCCGAGCCGGCCGAGATGCCGACCGCGATGGCGTCGGCGCCCAGCCGCAGGCAGTCCGCGACCTGGGCGACGGTGGCGTCGTAGGTGAGGTGGAAGTCGACGCAGAACGTCGAGCCCTTGATGATCAGCGGGACCTGCTTGCTGCGGCCCGAGAGCAGGTGTCCGGCGACCCCCTTGAACACCGTGAAGGCGTCCGGTTCGGCGTCCGCGATCTTGTCGAAGACGGTCTTGAGGTCGGCCAGCCGCGGCGCGACGCCGCGCGGCACGGCCTGGTCGAGCGCGACGGTCATCAGCCGGCCGTCGGTGCCCATGATGCGCCGCAGCCGGATCTCACGACCGAGTGCGGACGTGGTACCGACGGGGTTGAGTTCGAAAATGCCCATGACGAATCCTTCTGTGGTTGGCGTTCGGGTATGACTGCGTGGGGGAGCGGGTCAGTGGGGGAGCGGGTCAGGCCCAGGGGTCGATGCCGACCCGCAGGTCCTTGCCGGAGGCGACCAGGTCGAGGGCCTCGTGCACCCGGTCCAGGGGAAGCTGGGTTCCGACCAGATCGGCGACCCGGAGCTTGCCGGCGACCACGAGCTCCGCGACGGCGTGGAAGTTCTCCAGCCGGCAGGACGAGGCGCCGACGACCTCGTACTCGTTGTAGTGGATGTCGTTGGCGACGATGCTGAGCACATCGCCGGCGTTGAAGCCGGCGAACGCCGAGATCCGGGCGCCCGGGGCGAGGATGCCGAGGTACGGGGTGAGCGCGTCGACCCGTCCGATGGCCATGATCACGACATCGACACCGCCGTCGGTGGCGGCCAGGATCGTGGCGGCGGTGTCGTCGCCGGGAGCGAGCACCAGGTCGGCGCCGGACGCGCGCGCGATCTCGTGCCGGGCGGTGTTCGGGTCGACCGCGATAACGGTCGGGACCCCCTGTGCCTTGGCCAGCCGGATGTGCATCAGGCCGAGCGGTCCGCAGCCGGCGACCAGGACGGCCTCCGCCCCCGCCACCTTGGCGAGGTTCTGCCCGTTGAGCGCGCAGGCCAGCGGCTCCACCAGCGCGGCCTCGGCGGCGGACACCCCGGGCAGGGCCACGATGTTCTGCCGGGCGTCGGCCGGAACCACGATGTACTGCGAAAGGCCGCCGGGCAGCTGGTAGCCGAACGCCACCCGGTTGCGGCAGATGTTGGGGTGGCTTTTGCGACACGCGACACACTCACCGCAGGGGACCAGCGGGTACACGCAGACCTGGTCGCCGATCGCGACGCCCTCGGGCAGCGGGCCCGCCGAGTCGACCACCTCGGCGGCGATCTCGTGGCCCAGCACCGACGGCAGCGTCACGTTCTTGGTCTTGCGCCCGGAGTAGATCCGCAGGTCGGTGCCGCACAGCAGCGCGGCGGTGACCTTGAGCAGCACCTCGCCCTCGGCGAGGACGGGGAGCTCGGCCTCCTCGACACGCAGGTCGTCGGGTCGGTACAGCACTGCTTGGCGCATGGTTGTCACCAGGTCTCTCCGGTCGGTGGGGCAAGAATGATGGATTGGGCGCCGGCGGCGCGCAGGTGCATCAGGACGGTGGGGTCGGCGCCCTCGTCGGTGACCAGTCCCCAGTCGGCGGGCAGTTCCGACCAGTAGTGGAACAGGCCGTGCTCGCCGAGCTTGGACGAGTCCGCGACCACGTAGGTGCGCTGGGCGTTGCCGATCATCGCGGCCTTCAGCCGCGCCTGGGCGTAGGTGCGGGAGGTGATGCCCCGCAGGGGGTCGACGGCGTCGGTGCCCACGAAGGCGTAGGTGGCGTGCACCCGGTTGAGCATCGACTCGGCGTCCGGCCCGGTGATGGTGGCGTTGAAGCCGCGCAGGGCGCCGCCCAGCATGGTCACCTCCACCTGATCGTTGGAGACCAGTTGGTTGGCCACCATCAGCCCGTTGGTGATCACGGAGACGGGACGGTTGCCGAGTGCCGCGGCGATCTGCTCGGTGGTCGATCCGGAGTCGAAGATGATCAGGTCGCCGTCCTCGATCAGCTTGGCGGCAGCGTGCCCGATGGCTCGCTTGGCGTCGGCGTGGGCGGACAATCGTTCGCGCATGGTCAGTTCCGTACTGGGACGGTGCTGCAGTGCGGCGCCGCCGTAGGTGCGGGTCACCAGCCTGCGGTCCTGGAGGTCGGCGAGGTCGCGGCGGATGGTCGCCACCGAGACCCCGAAGGTGTCGGAGAGATCGCTCACCGACACGTTCGCATCCGGGTCCGTGGTGAGCAGCTGGAGGATCTTCTGCCTCCGGCGCTGGCCCTTGCTGGCCTTCGCCGGCGGGGCGTCCGGATCGTCGTGGGCATCGGGGGAGGGCGAGGTCGAGAGCTCCTGCATGGCCTCATCCTCCCTGCAATTGATGGTGGTGGAACCCGTGGGAAACAGGTGTCGAACAGATGGGTTCCACCGTGGAGTCCGCTGCCCTCCCCGGACACCTCTGGGTGATCGTTCTCCGGGGTCGGATCCGGAGGACTGTTTGCGCGGTCCGATCACTTCGAGGTACTACAATGATCGAACAGAGCAAAGCAGATGTCAAGTACTGCGCGGAAGATTCATCCTACGCGTCCTCTGGACCCGAGATGATCGAATCGATCATTTTGCTCGAAGGTGCCGGAAGGCCCGGACGGTCCCCGCGGACGACTTGCGCGCGGGGGTAGCGCCGACCGCGTCCCATGGGTACCATCCTGCTCAGAGTTGGTAATCCGCCACGCTCCGGGGCAGTGCAGCACGGAGGTGGCACCCGATGTTCCAGTGCCCGACCGGCGCACGAGACAGGAACCGGTGGAGCCACGGCAATGCGCGGACCGTGACCCACAGGCTTCTGCCCCGCGGTCGCGTCCCTGGTTGGTGTCTTCGGGCGGTCGGAGCCACCTCGCGTTCGATCGCAGTCGATCGTGCTGCCGGCGGCCGAGGCGTACGAGCGGGTGCGACAGGCGACGCAGGAGCTGGTCGCGGCCGGGGCACGCCAGTTCACCAAGCGGATCGACACCACCTGTCGCGGGGGCATCGGGCCCGAGGTGGAGGGCATGCTCAGTGCCCTGCCGGACGACTACATCGCCATCATGGTGCCGG
>JAGPGQ010000284.1 GCA_018055925.1 Micropruina sp. | reverse complement strand
GTCCAAGCCATCGCCAACTGGGACGTCACCTGGACCGTCGCCGGCCTCACCGGCACCCTCCCCGCCCACAACCAAGCCACCGCCACCATCCCCATCGGAGAACTCACCGCACTCAACCGGTGACCCAGGTCGACGTTCGGATCAGCGGTCCAGAGCCACGGCCGCGTCCCGACGCCAAGCGTCCGCATCGTAGGCTGAGCCGGTGAGTTCCCTTGCCAACCGCACTGTCCTGTTCGATCTCGACGGGACGATCGCGGACACGATCCCGCTGATCGTCGCCACTTACCAACGGACCGTGCGCACCGTGCTCGGCTGGGAGCCGACGTTCGAGCAGTGCAAGCAGTGGATCGGACGGTCCCTCCGCGAGACCTGCATCGGGCTGGCGCCGGAGCGGGTCGACGAGCTCATGCAGAGCTATCTGGAATGGAATCTGGCCAACCATCGCGACTACGTCCGACCGTTCCCGGGTGTCGGCGAGGTGCTGGACGACCTGGCCGGTGCCGGCCGCACCTACGGGGTGGCCACGTCCAAGCGGTACCACTCTGCGGTGCTGAGCCTGGAGTGCGCCGGGCTCGCCGGACGGATCCCGCTGCTGGCCACCGAGGAGAACACCACGACTCACAAGCCTTCCCCGGAGCCCCTGCTGTTCGCGCTTGCCAGAGCCGGAGTCGAACCCGCCGACGCGGTCTACGTGGGAGACGCCGTCGTCGACATGCAGGCGGCGAAGGCGGCCGGCATGGCGTCGATCGCGGTCACCTGGGGTGTGGCGGAGGCCGGTGAACTCGCGGCGGAACGTCCCACCGAGATCGTCGACTCGGTCGACGAACTGCGGGACCTGCTCGGCCTCTGAGCGATTCGAAACCGGTGAAGGGCCGGGCTGGTTGAGCCCGTCGGAGTCCAGTCTCGACAGGCTCAACCGCCACAGCGCAGCCTCACGAGGGCTGCATGGTTCCGGTCTCGAGGAAGCGCTGATGCCAACTCAGCGACAGCCGCAGGTCGTGCGGCGTCTGCATGCCGTTGCACACCTTCTGCGCATGCTCGAAGTACTCCTCCAGCATCGGTTTGTACGCCGGGTGCGCGCACTTGTCGATGATCAATCGCGCCCGCTGCTTGGGTGACTTTCCGCGAAGGTCGGCCAGTCCCTGTTCGGTGATCAACACCTGCACATCGTGTTCGGTGTGATCGTGGTGGCTGACCATGGGAACGATGCACGAGATCGCGCCGCCCTTGGCCACCGACGGCGTGACGAAGGCCGAGATGAACGCGTTGCGGGTGAAATCGGCGGACCCGCCGATACCGTTCTGCAGGCGTGAACCCATGATGTGCGTCGAGTTCACATTGCCGTAGATGTCGGCCTCGATCATGCCGTTGCACGCGATGATTCCGAGCCGGCGGATCATTTCCGGATGGTTCGAGATCTCCTGCGGTCGCAGCACGATCTTGTCCCGGTATTTGCGAGCCTTCTGGTTCATCCGGTTGGCGTACTCGGGCGAGAGCGAGAACGCCGTCGCCGACGCCACACTCATCTTGCCGCAATCGAGCAGGTCGACCATGCCGTCCTGAATCACCTCGGTGTACGAGGTCAGGTAGTCGAACGGACCGTCCATCAGGCCGGCCAGCACCGCATTCGCCACATTGCCGACACCGGACTGGAGCGGCAGCAGATCCTTCGGCAGCCGCCGCTTCTTCACCTCGTGGGTCAGGAACTCCAGGAAGTAGCCGGCCATCTTCTCCGAGTCCGCATCCGCGGGCTTGAAGGGCGTGTTGCGGTCCTCCGCGTCGGTCTCGATCACGGCGACGACCTTGTCGAGATCGACCCGGTAGTTGCGCTGTCCGATGCGGTCGCCGGTGTGGGTGAGCATCACCGGTTGGCGTTCCGGTGGCAGCCGCGTCCCGTAGTAGATGTCGTGCATGCCCTCCAGGTCGGCCGACTGCCACGAGTTGACCTCGAGGATGATCTGGTCGGCGCGGTCGAGGAACGTCTTGTTGTTGCCCACCGACGAGGACGGAACCAGCAGGCCGTCCTCCTTGACCGCGGTCACCTCGACCACTGCGGTGTGCAGTTTGCCCATGCTGCCGGCCCAGATCATCGGCGCCAGGTGCGAGAGATGAATGTCGGCGTACTCGGAGATGCCCTCATTGATCTTCCGGCGCATGATCGGGTCGGACTGGTAGGGCGTCCGGAAGCTGATGCCGTCCACCGCCGCGAGCACCCCGTCGAGTTCGGGTGCCGTCGAGGCGCCGGTGAAGAGCCCGATCTGGAACTCCTCGCCGCGGTCGTGGGCGGTCTTGATCTCCTTCGCCAGGGCGCCCGGGACCTCCTTGGGGTAGCCGGCGCCGGTGAAGCCACTCATGCCCACGTTCTGACCGTGCTTGATCAGTTTGGCGGCCTCCGCCGCCGTGGTGAGCTTCTTGCGCAGCTTCTTGTTCTGGACCCGAGACATGGCACCTCTTCCTAGGCGAATGACTACTACGCAGCATAGTATTCAGTGCTGGACGGGGTGGACGATCGGATGAACTGCGCCGAGGAAGTCGCGGCCGCACCCCGCGCCGGCGTCCAGGCAGCGTGCCGGCACGCTCTACCGTGTCCACATGACCACGCTGCCCTATGGCTCCTGGCCGTCCCCGATCAGCCCCGCCGACCTCGCAGTCTCGGGCGTCCGGCTCGCCGAGCCGCGCTACGACGGTTCCGATCTCTACTGGACGGAGAGCCGCCCCGCCGAGCAGGGACGGGTGGCGCTGATGCGGGAACGGGCCGGGAACGTCGACGAGGTGGCGCCGGGGCTGAGCGTCCGCACCCGCGTCCATGAGTACGGGGGCGGAGCGTGGGACGCCCGTGACGGCGTGGTGGTGATCAGCAGCGATCCGTCCGGACAGCTCATCCGGCTGGATGGCGATGGCCCGCTGCCGCTGACCCCGGAGGGCCGGCGGTGGCGCTTCGCCGACCTGAGGGTACGACCGGAGCTGGGTGCCGTGCTGGCGGTGCGGGAGGACCATGCGGGGCCCGGCGAACCGGTGAATTGCCTGGTAGTGCTGGCTTTGGATCGGAGCAACGACGACGGCGGACGGATCCTCGCCACCGGGGCGGACTTCTACGCCTGCCCCGAGCTCTCCGACGACGGCCGGCTGGCCTGGATGCAGTGGGAGCACCCGCACATGCCCTGGGACGCCTGCGAGATCCGGGTCGCCCGGTTCGATCCGGACGAGTCGACCCTCGCTGATGC
This sequence comes from Micropruina sp., assembly GCA_018055925.1. Classification (GTDB taxonomy): domain Bacteria; phylum Actinomycetota; class Actinomycetes; order Propionibacteriales; family Propionibacteriaceae; genus Micropruina. The sequence goes on along the minus strand of JAGPGQ010000284.1, from coordinate 1,229 downwards.
GCGAGTCGTTGCCGGGGGTCCGGGAGAGTCCGCCGTCCATCCCTTGTGGCGGGGGAGCGACCTGCTGTACGTGAGCGATCGTTCGGGATTCTGGGAGCTGTACGCCGACAACTCCACCGGAGACACTGCTCGGCTCACTCACCTGCACGCCGACCTGGTTGAACCGTTCTGGGTGTTCGGACGGCGTCCGCTCGCGTTGACCGGGGCTGGTGAGGTGGTCATCCGGCCACGCGTCGACGGGAACAGCCGCCCGTTTCTCCTGACCGATCGGGGCACAGACCTCCTCGATCCGACCGTGGCCGACTGCGACAGCCTGGACGCGGCCGGCGAGCGGGTGGTGGCGCTGGCACAGTTCGCCGACGTCCCGGACGCGATCGTGGAGTACACCGCCGGCGGACGGCGGATCGTCCGCGCGTCCACGCCGGACAGGCTCGCCCCGGAGTGGGTCAGCCGGGCGGAGCCGGTCTCCTGGCAGGGGCCGGCCGGCGAGGTGCACGGCTGGTTCTACGCCCCGGTGAATCCCCAGGTCAGGCCGCCCGCCGACGAGCGACCGCCGCTGATCGTGATCAGTCACGGGGGACCGACCGCCTTCTCGACGGGCGGCTTCAACGCGGGCGTCCAGTTCTGGACCAGCCGGGGGTTCGCCGTCCTCGACGTCAACTACAGCGGCAGCAGTGGCTACGGACGCGTCTACCGTGACCGGCTGCGGGGCCAATGGGGTGTGCTCGATGTCGCCGACTGCGTCGCCGGGGCGCAGGCACTCGCCAGGACCGGACGGGTCGACGGTGCCCGGCTCGCCATCCGGGGCGGCAGCGCCGGCGGCTACACCACCCTGCGGGCGCTCACCACCTCGGACACCTTCGCCGCCGGCTGCAGCCGCTACGGCATCGGCGACCTCACCGCGCTGGCGTCCGACACCCACAAGTTCGAGGCACGCTACCTCGACGGCCTGATCGGGCCTTGGCCCGAGGCGGCCGGTGTGTATGCGGAGCGCTCGCCGATCAACCACGTCGAGCGGCTGAACTGTCCGATGCTGATCCTGCAGGGCGCCGATGACCTGGTGGTCCCGCTCAACCAGGCCGAAACGATGGCGGCCGCCGTTGCCGCCAAGGGCCTGGACGTCGAGCTCATCGTGTTCGAGGGGGAGGGACACGGCTTCCGTCGTGCCGAGAACATCGTCCGGGCGATGGAAGCGGAGTTGGCGTTCTACACCCGGACGTTCGAGATCC
>JAGPGQ010000283.1 GCA_018055925.1 Micropruina sp. | reverse complement strand
GGGCGAGCCGGCTGCTCGACCTGGGTGCGGTCCGCGGCGACCTCGGACGCATCGACACCGGCGAAGGCATCGCACTGGGCGCGGGCTACGCCGAACGCAACGGCATCCGGTTGGGCGACGAGGTGCGTGTCCGGCTCAGCGGCGCGACCGAACCCACCACGCTGCCAGTCGTCGCCCTGTTCGACCGGGAACGCGGCGGACAGGAGGCCGCGGTGGTGTCCCAGGCGGCGCTCGACGGGAACGCGAGCCGACAGTGGTTCGAGTACGTGCTGGTGGACGGCTCCCGCGCACTGAGCGCCGAGGCCCTCGGGGCCGTCCTCTCCGGCGGGGTCGCGGTCGAGGACCACGCGGCCTTCCTCGACTCCTACGTCGAGGAGCGGCGGGGAGCGATCGACAACCTCGGCACCATCGCCACCGCGCTGGTGGGGGTCTTCCTGGTCGTGGCCGCCGCGAACGCGCTCGCGCTGTCCGCCGCCGATCGCTCCGCGGAACTGTCCGCGCTGCGCCGGCTGAACGCGACGCCCGGCCAGGTGCGCTCGATGGTGGGCTGGGAGATGGCTCTCACCGTGGTGCCCGCCTGGCTGCTGGGGCTCGCCGCGACGCTGTGGATGGCGTTCGCGATGGCCGGCGGCGACCTCGGCGCGACCATCTGGGCGTTTCCCGGGCCCGTGCTGCTGCTGATCGGCCTCTTCGGCCTGCTGCTGGCCGTCGGCGGCGCCTGGACCGCGACCCGGGCCGTGCAGCGAGCCGCGGAGATCCGGGAACGTCTCGGGCGGCGTCCCGGCGGAGTTGTCGGCGGTGCGGGCGAGGTTGGAGCGGCGGTAGAGTGAGCATCCGTCGCGGGCCTATAGCTCAATTGGCAGAGCAGCGGACTTTTAATCCGCGGGTTCTGGGTTCGATTCCCAGTGGGCCCACCAAAGTCTCAGCACAGTGACTAGCGGAAACGCCGATTCATCGGCCCGCTGAAGGGCGCCACGATCCTCTCGTCGTCATCCCGGCGAACGCCTGGATCTCGACATGACATCGGGATCCCGGATCAAGTCCGGGCCGGCGGGACTGGATGAGTTGTCTTCGCGTTGCCGTCATCCCGGCGCACACCGGGATCTCGACTCGGCATTGGGTTCCCGGATCAAGTCCGGGATGACTGAACTGGATGAGGTGCCGTCATCCCGGCGGACGCCGGGATCTCGACATGGCACCCGGTTCCCGGAGCGAGTGCGGGATGGCGAAACGTGGGTGAGGCCGCCCGGCGATGGACGCCGTCCCGGTTCTGTCGGCGGGTGCTGGTTGACTTGACCGGGTTGGGAGCGAAGGATCACCCACCTATGGAGGAGCGCATGACCTGTCCGGTCACCGACCGGTGGCAGTCTCGGGCAGCCGCGCGGGGCAGCGGCCGATGAGCACTGCGAGGCATCCCGCTTGGGCGCACACGCTGAGCGAACAGGCACTGCTCGCGACCTTCGACCAGGGAACCCTCGAACGCGGCCGGGCCTACGCCGAACAGGGACGCGTGGGGCACATCGTCCAGGGCTCCGGGACCGGCGGCACCCTGGTGCAGGCGAAGGTGCGGGGATCGTCCTATCACCTGTACACGACCGTGGTGCGGTACGAGTCGGGGGCCCAGCGACTCAGCTCGAGCTGTTCCTGCCCGGTGCACGTCAACTGCAAGCACGGCGCCGCGGTGGTGTGGCACATGCGCGCGGTGAACCTGAGGGCACTCACCCCGGCCTGGGAGCGCGCGCTGGCCGAGATCACCGCCGAGGCGGCGCCGTCCGAGGAGGGCGTGCCGCTCGCGATCCAGGTCGACGCCAGCGGCGGAAGCGTCGTGCTGCGGCCCCTGCTGTGGGGCCGGTCGGGCCGCTGGATCAAGACCGGCATCAGCTGGGAGTCGGTGCAGAACTCGTGGGGGACGTCCCCGCGGCCGAGCGAGCGGCACCGGCTGGCGCTGGCCGCGCTCGTCCGCTCGCGCGACCGGAGCAGCAACCCGAGCTATTACTACTACTCGCGCCGCGCCGACGAGCTCGCTCTGAGCGAACTCGGCGCGGACGCGTGGGAGCACCTGCGGGACGCGGTCGCGGCCGGCGTCCAGCTCGTGCCGGGACGGGGCACGCCGCCCGTCCGGGTGGCCACCGAACCCGCCCGGCTGGTGAGCCGGTTGAGCCGGGACGGGGACGACCTGCTGCTTCGGACCCTGGTCGCCACCGGCGACCTCGAACGGCCGCTGCAGTTCTCCGAACTGATCGGCGATCCGCCGCACGGGTTCGCCATCGAGGATCCGGACGGGCTGCTGCTGGTGCCGTTCGCGGAGCCGCTCACCAGGGGACAGCAGTCGTTGATCCTGCAGCATGCGCGACTGACGATCCCGGCGAACGAGGTGCCCTCGTTCGCGGCCCAGTTCTACCCGGCGCTGCGCCGGGTGACCACCGTCGAGGCGGACGACGATGTCGAGCTGCCGGAACCCGAGCCGCCGCGGGTGCTGCTGCGCGTCCGGTTCCTGCCCGAGCACGTGACCGAGCTGCAGTGGGGGTTCCGCTACGAGGTCGGCGCGTCCCGGCTGGACGTCGCCTTCGGCGCCTCGGACACCCAGCGCTTCCGCGATCTCGAGGCCGAGCAGGCGCTGCTCGGCGCTCTGCCCTCGGGGCCGTGGCCGGTCGTCGAGAGCGCGGGCAGGAGTGGTCGTCCGGCCGAGATCGCCAGGCTGACCGGCGGGGCGACGGCGCAACTGGCCGAGGAGTCCCTGGACGAACTGCGCGCGCACGGCGTGATCGTCGAGGTGACCGGCGAACCGGTGGCCTACCGGCGGGCATCGGCGGCGCCCGAGGTGAGCCTCGCGGTGACCGACCCGCCCGAGGGAACCGACTGGTTCAACCTGTCCGTGCGGGTCAGCATCGACGGCGAACCCGTCGAGTACCGGGAGTTGTTCACCGCCCTGGCGACCGGACAGGACCACCTGATCCTGCCGTCCGGAACCTGGTTCAGCCTGGACCGGCCCGAGCTGGAGCAGCTGCGGGCCCTGATCGCCGAGGCTCGCGAACTCTCCGGCGACGAGGAGGGGCCGCTGCGGCTGCGCACCGAGCACGCCGGCCTGTGGGAGGAGCTGGTCAGCCTCGGCGTGGTCGCGGAACAGTCCGCGACCTGGTCGCGGGCGGCGTCCGCTCTGCTCGATCTGGAGCAGCTGCCCGAGCCGCCGATGCCGACCGGACTACGGGCGACACTGCGTCCCTACCAGGAGGTCGGGTACCGCTGGCTGCACTTCCTGTACACCACTCGGCTGGGCGGGATCCTCGCCGACGACATGGGGCTCGGCAAGACCATGCAGGCGCTGGCGCTGGCCTGCGCGCTCAAGGAGGCCGGCGATCTCACCCGTCCGATGCTGGTGGTGGCGCCCACCTCGGTGCTCGGCACCTGGGCCGATCAGGCGGCCCGGTTCGCGCCCGGGCTGACCGTCCGGGTGGTCACCCAGACCGGCAAGAAGCGGACCGACTCGATCGCCGAGATCGCCCACGGCGCCGACCTGGTGGTCACCTCGTACACGCTGGTGCGCCTCGACGAGGACGACTACGTCGCCCAGCCGTGGGCCGCCGTGCTGCTCGACGAGGCCCAGTTCGTCAAGAACCGGCAGGCGCGCGGCTACCAGGCGGTGCGCAAGCTGCGCGCCCGCACCAAGTTCGCGATCACCGGCACGCCGCTGGAGAACAACCTGATGGACCTGTGGTCGCTGCTGTCGATCGTGTCGCCCGGGCTGTTCGCCGATCCCGCCCGGTTCACCGAGCGCTACCGGCGTCCGATCGAGTCGGGCTCCAACACGGACGCGCTGCCGCGGTTGCACCGGCGGGTCCGTCCGCTGATGCTGCGGCGCACCAAGGAGACGGTGGCCGCCGAACTGCCGCCGAAGCAGGAGCAGGTGCTCTCGATCGAGCTGAGCCCGGCCCACCGCCGGCTCTACGAACGGCAACTGGCGGCGGAACGCAAGAAGGTGCTCGGCCTGGTCGACGACCTGACCCGCAACCGGGTGGCGATCCTGGCCTCGCTCACCCGGCTGCGCCAACTGGCGCTGTCCCCGGCCCTGGTGATGCCCGAGAGCTCGGCGTCCTCGGCCAAGATCGACACCCTGATCGACCTGGTCACCGAACTGGCCGCCGAGGGGCACCGGGCGCTGGTGTTCAGCCAATTCACCCGCTACCTGGGCCTGGTCCGCGACCGGCTCGAGGCCGAGGGGATCGGTGCTTCGTACCTGGACGGACGGACCCGCGACCGACCGGCACGGATCGAGCAGTTCCGCGAGGGCACGGACCCGGTGTTCCTGATCAGCCTGAAGGCGGGCGGTTTCGGGCTCACCCTGACCGAGGCCGACTACGTGTTCATCCTCGATCCGTGGTGGAATCCGGCGGCCGAACTGCAGGCCATCGACCGCACCCACCGGATCGGCCAGGACAAGCACGTGATGGTGTACCGCCTGGTCAGCGCCGACACCATCGAAGA
>JAGPGQ010000072.1 GCA_018055925.1 Micropruina sp. | reverse complement strand
CCGGAGTACTCCGCGGCCGCCTTGCCCTCCAGGTTGCGGGCGGCGCCGCCGAAGAAGGCGACGTTGTCGATGGTGCCCGGGACGTCGAACTCGCGGGTCAGCCGGATCGGCTTGCCGGCCTGGCGGCTCTCCACCCGGGCGAACTCCTCGGCCCGGTCCTCCAGGATCGCGGCCCATTTCAGCAGGGCGGTCGAGCGTTCCACCGGGGGAGCCTTCGACCAGCCGGGAAAGGCCGCCGCGGCCGCGGCGACCGCCTCGTCCACCTCGGCGGGGCCGGCGAGCGGGAGCCGTTCGATCAGCTCGCCGTTCGAGGGGTCGATCACGTCGGTGGTGGCGCCGATCGAACTGTCGGTGCGGCGGCGTCCGTTGATGTAGTGGCTCATGGGCGTTGTCTCCTCTTCGTCGAGCGGGTCCGTGTGGGCGTGGGGGGTCAGGGCCGCGGGGCCCAGATGTCGCCCACGGTGTAGCCGGTGGGGAACGGGTCGGTGGCGTCCAGCACCCACTCGGCCCGGCCGGTGACCCAGCCCTGGCCGGTGATCGTCGGCAGCACGGCGGGACGCCCGCCCACCTCGGTCTCGCCGACCAGGCGTCCGACGAACTCGCTGCCGATCACGCTGTGGTGCCGGAACTCCTCGCCGATCGCGAGCAGCCCGCGGGCGTGCAGCGCGGTCATCCGGGCCGAGGTTCCGGTGCCGCAGGGGGAGCGGTCGAGCGCCCCCGTCCAGGTCTCGGGTTTGTCGCGCAGCACGGGGGCGTTGTTGAGCACGACGGTGTTGCGCGACACCCGCCCCGGAACCGGCGGACCGCTGTGCAGCATGACCAGGTTCACATCGTCGATGCCGGGATTCTCGGGATGGCAGACCGTGACCTGTTCCTCGCAGGCCAGCTTGATCATCGCGCCGGCCCGGGCGAGCGCCCGTCCGTTGGCCGGGTCGAGCTCGAGGCCCAGGTTGGCGACGTCGGTCTGGGCGAAGAACTGGCCGCCGAAGACGATGTCGACCGGAATCGTGCCGAACTCGGGCAGTTCCAGCGGATGGTCCAGCGCCACCACGAAGGTGGGGACGTTGGCGAAGGTGACCGAGCGCACCTTGGCGCCGTCCAGATCCACCCGCACCCGGACGGTGCCGACCGCGGTGTCGATCACCACCTCTTCGCCCTCGGCGGGGGCGGGGACGACGCCGGCCTCGATCACCGCGGTGACGGTGGCGATGGTGTTGCTGCCGGACATCGGCGTGAAGCCGCCCTGCTCCAGCACCACGATGCCGAAATGCGAACCGGGGTTCACCGGCGGCAGCACGAACACCCCGCACAGGCCGGGGTAGCCGCGGGGCTCGTGCAGCAGCAGATGCCGTAGCCAGTGCAGGTTCTCGCGGCAGTGGTCCAGGCGCTGCGCCATGGTGTCGCCGCGGACGAACTCCTCCGCGGCGAGCACCACCCGGGACGCCTCCCCGGCGGCGTGCGCCTCGATCGCGTCGAGGCGCACCGTCCGGTTCATCCCTCGGCGACGGCCACGCCGGCCGTCCGGAGGATCTCGGCGAACCGGGCGCGATCGGCGTCCGACAAGGGTGCCGCGGGCTCCCGGGGCGGCCCGGCCGGGGCGCCGATCAGTTCCAGCCCGGCCTTGATCCCGGCGACGTAGTTGACCGACTCCAGGAACGCGCTGATCGCCCACAGGTCGCGCCACAGTTCGCGCGCCCGGGGCAGGTCGCCCTGCTCGGCGAGCGCCGTCCACAGCTGCGCGGCGAGGTCGGGGACGACGCTGGCCGCGCCCCACACCGACGCCCGGGCGCCGCTGGCGATGCCGAAGAAGGTGAGCGTGTCCCAGCCGTTGAAGGCCGAGATCCGGTCGCCGCGGGAGGCCAGCAGGTCGGCCAGCGTGACGGCGTCCCCGGAGGTGTCCTTGAGGTAGTCGACCCGCTCGATCTCGCCGAGTTCGGCGATCTGGTCGGCGTCCAGCCGGATGCCGGTGCAGCCCGGCACGTTGTAGTAGACGATCGGGAGGGTGATCGCCGCCGAGACCGCCGACAGGAACGTCTTGAGCGCGTCGAAGCCGAGCGGGTCGTAGAACGGCGGCACCAGCATCACCGCGTCCGCCCCGACGGACTCGGCGTGCCGCGCCAGGTCGATGGCTCCCGCGGTGGTCATCGAACCGACCCCGGCCACCACCGGGATGCGGCCGTCGACCGCCCGCACGTACAACGCGATCACCCGCCGGTACTCGTCCGGGCTGAGCGAGGTGAACTCGCCGGTGGTCCCGGTCGGCACGATGCCGTGGACGCCGCCGGCGATCAGCCGCTCCACCAGGGCGCCGAGTGCCTCGGCGTCCACCTCGGAGCCGTCGGCGGTGAACGGGGTGGGCACCGCGGCCAGGATTCCGCGGAGTTGCTTTGCCATCAGTGAGATTTCCTTCCATGGGTGGCGGCGTGCCGGACGGCACGGGTGTTCCGAGGGTGCGGGCGGCCGGTGGTGAACCGGTCGGCCGAGAACGGGGCGAGCGCCGGCTGCTGGTCGCCGTGCAGGATCAGCGCGCTGAGGGCCTGCGCGGTGGCCGGCGCCAGGGTCAGGCCCAGCATCGCGTGACCGGTGGACACGTAGGCGTTGCCGAGGCCGCCGAGCCGGCCGATCACCGGCAGCCCGTCCGGGGTCATCGGACGGCAGCCGGCCAGCGCCCGCGGCGGATCGGACGGCGGCTGCCAGCCCCGGAAGTAGGCTCCGGGGGCGCGCAGGATGGCCTGCACCCGGACGTTGTTGACCGCCTGGTCGAGACCGCCGAACTCCATCGTCCCGGCCAGCCGCAGCCGGTCGCTCAGCGGTATGACGGCGACCTTCGCGTCCGACAGGTTGACCGGTTGGCGCAGCGGCAGCGGGGCGAGGTCGATGCTGTAGCCCTTGCCCGGACGGACGGGCAGCCGCGCGCCGAACAGGGCGGCGCTGCGTCCGGACCAGGCGCCGGTGGCCAGCACGAAGGCGTCCCCGGCGAGGTCGTGCCGGGTGGTGTGCACCGCGGTGACGGCGCCGGCCCGGGCGCTCACCCGTCCCACCGGCGCGTCCTCCAGGATGCGGACGCCGTGCGCGACCAGCCGGGCGGCGAGCGAGCGGACGAACACGTCCGGCGCCAGGTGCCGCTCGTGCGGGAAGTAGATGCCGCCCCGCACCCGCGCCGAGAGCAGCGGCTCCTGCTCCCGGACGGCGTCGCCGAGCAGGACCTGCGGCTCGAGCCCGTGCCGTTCGGCGATGTCGAGATTCGGCAGGTGGTGGTCCAGGTTGTGCCGGTCGGTGAACGCCATCAGCAGGCCCGCGCTGCGCAGTTCGAAGTCGATGCCGTCGGCGCGGTAGTCGTCGAACACCTCGGCGCTGCGGGCCATCAACTCCAGGTGCGCCTCGAAGCCGGCCCGCTGGTCGACGGCGTTGCAGCGTCGCCGCATGTCGAGCATGAACCGGACGAACGCCGGGTCGAGGGACGGCCGGATGTAGAGCGGGCTGTCGCGGCGCAGCATCCAGCGCAGGGACTTCAGCACCATGCCCGGGCCGGGCACCGGCTCCGCGCAGGAGGGCACCACCCAGCCGGCGTTCACCCGGGAGGCCCCGGTGCCGGTGCCGCCGGCATCGACCACGGTGACCTCGGCGCCCGCGCGGCTGAGGTGATAGGCGGTGGTCAGGCCGATGACCCCGCCCCCGATGACGACGACGTGCACGTCTGAGACCCCTCGGTCGAGTCGTTGGCTACCACCCGGAGATTGTCAGACAATCCGGGGTTTCGCAAGGCGGGTCGGGGGTGCCCGTCCGGTTGACTCGGGGCTCGTCCGGCTCATAGGTTCGAGGCGGACTTGTCAGGCAATCTGCGAGGGATCTCATGGACGTTCTGCTGATCGGCGGCACCGGTCACATCGGTGCTGCGGTGCATCGGGCGCTGGCCGGCCGGCACCGGGTGATCGTGGCCACCCGCACGTCCGAGGTCTCCGTCGACGTGAGCGATCCGGCGTCCATCGCGGCCCTCTACGAGGCGGTCGGGACGGTGGACGCGGTGGTGGCGACGGTCGGCAAGGTGCCGTTCAAGCCGCTCGCCGACCTGGTTGCGGACGACCTGCGCAGCGGCTTCGAGAACAAGGTGCTCGGGCAACTGCAGCTGGTGCTGGCGGGCATCGATCACCTGCGCGACGGTGGTTCGTTCACGCTGACCAGCGGGATCGTGGGCCGGGAGCCGATCCGGACCGGAGTCGCCCCCGCGGTGGCGAACGGCGCCCTGGACGCGTTCGTCCGGAGCGCCGCCGCCGAACTGCCGCGCGGCCTGCGGATCAACTCGGTCAGCCCCACCGTGCTGACCGAGGCGACCGCGTACCACGCCAGCTTCCCGGGGTTCATTCCGGCTCCCGCGGCCCGGGTCGCCCAGGCCTACGTCCGCTCGGTCGAGGGCGTGGACACCGGCCGCACGCTGATCGTCGACTGATTGCGCCAGGCCTGAACGGGAATGGGGACGGTTCCTTGAACGGGAAAGGGGACGGTTCCCTGAACGGGAATAGGAACCGTCCCCATTCCCATCCGCTTGACAAGCCCCGTCATCCCGGCGAACGCCGGGATCTCTGAGCCCGGGATGGTGGACGCCCCGGTCAGCGCCGTCCGGGGTTGCCGGTGGCCTTCGAGCTGTCGGTGGTGCCCGCCGCGGTGCCGTCGACATAGACGGTGTAGGTGACGTCCTGCTGGACTGCCGGGGTCGAGACCACCAGGGACGCGATCTGCCGGGTGGGGCTGTAGGTGGCGATCGTGGTGCCGGCGGCGTCCTTCACCTCGACCGTGGAACCCGAACCGGCCGAGACGGTGAACATCAGCGACTTCTGCGCCGACGCGGTGCTCGGTGCCTGGGCCATGCCCGCGGCGCCGCCGGCCACCAGCGTGCCGCCGGTGATCGTGAAGGTGCCGTCGTAGTCCAGCGCGCCGTCCCCGCTGCTGGTCGGACCGTTGATCACCACGGTGCCGCCGGTCATCTCGATGGAGCCGTTGGAGTCCAGGCCGTCGCCGTCCGCGGTGACCGTCAGTTCGCCGCCCGAGATGCTCAGCAGGGTGCCCTCCTGGGCCTGGTTGGCGGCGGCGGTCGAGGCCGAGTCGGTGGCGTTCAGGCCGTCCTCGGTCGCGGTGACCGTGGTGGTGCCGCCGGAGATGCCGATCACCTTCGACTCCATGCCCTCCACGGCGGTGGCCACCGTGGTGCTGCCGCCCGCGATGGTGATGGCCGTCCAGGCGTCGATGCCGCCGTCCCCGGACGACACGGTGAGCACGCCGTCCAGGACGCTGACGTAGCCCAGCCCGGCGTCCGTCTCGTTGTCGGACTGCACCCCGTCGCCCTCGCTCGTCACCTCGACGGCGCCGGACTTGAGCACGACGTAGTCGTCCCCGCGGATGCCGACGTCCTTCGCGGTCACGTTGACCGTGCCCGAGACGATCACCAGCCCGCCGGTGGAGGCGATGCCGTCCTCGTGCTTGCCGGTCACGGTCAGGGTGCCGTCGCCCAGGATGGTCAGGTTCGCGGCGCTGAACAGCGCGGCGTCCGGGTCGTCCTCGCCCGAGGCGGCGTAGGTGGCGCCGTCGGCGAGCGTGCTGGAGGTGCCCTCCGGCAGGACGACCAGGGCCAGTCCGGCCTGCAGCACGCTCAGCGCCGGCCCGTCGGGGTTGGTGATGGACGCGTTGTCCAGGATCAGGTACACGTTCTCGGTCTCGGTGGTGTTCACCACGACCTGGGCGTCGGCCAGCGTCCCGGTCAGCCGGTAGGCGCCGGCCGCAGTGATCGTGATGGTCCCGTCCGAGATCGTCACCCCGGTGGTGGCGGTCGGGCTGGACAGGTTGATCGCGATCTCGTCGGCGGCGTCCCAGGCGTGGTCGGCGGTGTCGTCGTGGTCGGCGGTCAGGGCAACGGTTCCGACGGTCGTCGTAGTGGTGCTGGTGCTGCTGGTCGGGCTGGTGGTGACGGTCGGCGAGGCGGTGCATCCGGCCACGGCGAGGACGGTGGCCGCCAGTCCGCCGGCTATCCAGGTCTTCAGGTGGGTCAGGTGCTTCATCGTGCTCTCCGTGGGTCGCTGCGTTTTGTTCGTGATCGAGGCTAGGGGAGCGAGCCGGGGTGCAGTCTTTGGATCGGCTGTGGGATCGCTGTGGACGTGTCCGTGCCGCTTGTGCCGCGGAGTGGGTTTGCCGCGAAGTGGGTCTTGTGCCGCGGAGTGGGCTGCACCCCGTCCCGCCCGGACGCTGCTCGTCCTTCGTTGATCACTCGGCGCATGTGGGGTGGTTGGGACGAGCAGCGTCCAACGCCCACCACACCTGGACGGGGTGCAGCCCACTCCGCTTTGCGGTCGGGGTTCACCCACCACCGGACGGCCGGGGCCGGACTGACTCCGCTCCTGCAATCGCAACAGCCGGCATCCGGCAACACCGTCATCCCGGCGAACGCCGGGATGACGGGCCGAGCCCAGACGTCCCTGGCGTACGCCTCAACTCGGATGACAAAGATCCCGGCGTCCGCCGGGATGACGGAAGGAGGTCCGGGATGACGGAAGGAGCTCCGGGGCGACGGGGTGGAGGTCCAGGACGACGGATGGACGTCCGGGGCCGGACTGACTCCGCTCCTGCAAACGCAACCACCGTCATCCCGGCGAACGCCGGGATCCCCGGCCGTGCCCAGACATCCCGGGCCACCAGGGCGTGGGACGGGGAGTCGTGCCCGGCCGTTCGGGACGAGGGGTGGACGGGGTTCGGTAATCTGACCGCTGTCACCGGAATCCGTCCGGGCGGCGTCAGCAAGGGGGGAACCATGCCGCAGGTGGCTGTCGGTGCCCGCTCCGAGGTGGGTCGGGTCCGCACGCTGAACGAGGACGCCTACCTCGAGGGCGAGCGGGTCTGGCTGGTGGCCGACGGCATGGGCGGACACGCGGCCGGCGACATCGCCAGCCGGCTGGCGGTCGAGTCGTTGCGCGAACTCGACGCCGCCGACCTGACCCCGGCCCGGGTGAACGCCGCCGTAGCCCGCGCGAACGCCGTGGTGGTCGGTCACGGCCGGCAACATCCGCAGGCCCGCGGACTGGGCACCACCGTCACCGGCCTGGCCGAGGTCCGCGTCGGCGGAGTCGCGCACTGGGCCGTGTTCAACGTGGGGGACTCGCGCGTGTACCGCTACGCCGACGGACGGCTGCAGCGCACCACGGTCGATCACTCCGAGGTCGAGGAGCTGGTGGCGCGCGGGCTGATCGCGGACGACGAGGCCCGCGACCATCCGGCCCGGCACGTGATCACCCGTTCGGTCGGCATGATCCCGGCACCCCGGGTCGACGTGTGGGTGCTGCCGCAGATTCCGGGGGAGCGGTTCCTGTTGTGCTCCGACGGGCTGAGTTCCGAACTGACCGATGACGAGATCGCCGACCTGCTGGCCGGGCACACCGATCCGCGCGAAGCCGCCTCGGCGCTGGTCGAGGCCGTGCTGGCGACCCCGGCCCGCGACAACGTGACGGTCGTGGTGGTCGACGTGCTGGGCGACGAGGCGGGCACCGGCGACGAGGCCACGGTCCCGCACGATCTGCGTGCCGCGCCGGACGCCGAACCAGGGCTTGAGGAAGAGAAGCAATGACCGGTACCCCGAACACACCCAGCGCGGCCTCGCCGTCCGTCCCGGCCGAGCGGGTCACCACCTACGGCTACACGCCGGGCCGCGCGCTGGCGGTCTGCGGCGCCCGGGTCGCCGTGCTGGTCGACCTGCCCCCGGACGCCGGGCTGGTCGCCGGCCTGTACGAGCTGGTCCGGCTGCCGGAGGCCGGCCTGGACGAGGTGCTCGAACTGCTGATCAGTCCGGGCCTGCGGGCGATCCAGCAGTTCGCCCTGGCCGAGCCGACCGACGAGGGACTGCGGCTGGTGGTCCGCGGCGGCTACCGGGCGGTCGCCGGAGCCCACACGATCACCGGCCGCGGGCTGTGGACCGACCGGATCGTCACCGTCGACAGCTACACCCTGATCGACTCCGACACGGTGGGGGCGATGCTGCCGCTGGCGGACGGCGTGGTGCTGGCCGCGCAGCTGAACGGGCGGGTCTCGGCCGGCGACGGTTGGACGACGGGCAGCATCCCGTCGGCGGCGATCGCGGCCGAGGACGCCGCGCTGCTCTCGCTGAGCGGCGGATCCGCGGCCGGCGGAACGGCGTCCGATCCCACCGGGGACACGCCCGCCGCGAACGCACCGGCCGGGGAACCGTCGACCGGGGAAGCGTCGACCGGAGGACCGCCGGCCGGGGAACCGCAGACCGGAGAACCGCCGGCCGGGGAAGCACCGGCGGGTCCCGCCGCGAAGGCGCAGCCGGCGACCGAGGTGGGGACGTCACCGGCGTCGCCCGTCCCGCTCACGCCGCCGGCCGAACCGGTGGCGCCCACGCCGGTCACGGACGATCCGGACGAGGGCGGCACCGGGCACACGCTGCCCTCGCCGTTCACCAGCCCGCTGACCACGCTTCCCCCGGTGACCCCGCTGCCGGCGCCCGCGCTGCCGCCGGCACCGCCCACCGCGGCGCTCGCGCCTCCCGGCCAGGACGACGACGAGCGGCCGACCTTCATCGACTCCCTGCCGTGGAGCACGCCCCCGGTGCACACCGGCCCGGCACCCACACCCGCCGCGGCGACGCCGCCGGCGCCCGGCTCGCCGCCCCCCGCCACCGCTCACTCCACGGCGCCCGCGGCCACGCAGCCGATGGCCCGTGGGCTGCCCGCGTCCGAGCCGGCCGCGGACCGCACGATCAGCCGCGACCAGCTCCCGCGGGAGACCGTCCAGACGGTGGTGGCGGTGCGCTGCTCCGAGGGTCACCTGAGTCCGGCGCACGCCGGCGCCTGCCGGGTGTGCGGCCGTCCGATCCCCACCCAGCAGCCGGTCGAGATCCCGCGGCCTCCGCTGGGGGTGCTACGGCTGTCGAACGGCGACACGGTGGTGCTCGACCGGGCCTGTGTGCTCGGCCGCAACCCGCGGGTGCCACCCGGTCTGGCCGGTGAGCAGCCCAACCTCGTCCGGCTGATCGATCCCGACAAGGACATCTCCGGCCAGCACCTGGAGGTCCGGCTGGACTACTGGCATGTGGCGGTGACCGATCTGGGCTCCACGAACGGCACCCAGGTGGTGTTGCCGGGGGAGAGCCCGGTGACGTTGCGGCCGAACGATCCGATGATGATCGAGCCGGGAACCAAGGTGATCCTGGCCGGGGTGTTCAGCTTCACCTTCGAGGTGACCCCGTGACCGTGAGCTGACCGTGCCCGAGCATCCGGCCGCCCCCACGATTCCCGGTCTCCGGTTCATCCGGAAGCTGGGGGCCGGCGGGTACGCGGACGTCTACCTCTACGAACAGGCGCTGCCGCAGCGACGGGTGGCGGTCAAGGTGCTGCGGGACACCGACCTGGGCCGCGGGGTGGTGCAGCGGTTCCGCAGCGAGGCCAACGCGATGGCCCAGTTGGAGCATCCGCACATCGTCCCGGTGTACGCCACCGGCAGCGCCGAGGGCCGGCCGTACCTGGTGATGATGTACTACCCGCGCGCCAGCCTGGCCGAACGGGTCCGGTACGAACGCCTCGGCGTCGCCGAGGCGCTCCGGATCGGCATCCAGCTGGCCAGCGCGGTCGAGACGGCGCACCGCTCGGGCCTGCTGCACCGCGACATCAAACCGGCCAACGTGCTCACCAACCAGTACGGCACCCCCGCGCTGACCGACTTCGGGATCGCCGCCGAGGTCAGCCAGGCGGACGATCCGGACGCCGGGGTCTCGGTGCCGTGGTCACCGCCCGAGGTGCTGTACGCCACGACCCCCGCGTCGCCGCGGTCGGACGTGTACTCGCTGGCCGCGACCCTGTGGCACCTGCTGGTCGGACGGTCGCCGTTCGAGCAGCCCGGACGGGACAACTCGCCGTACGCGTTGATGCGCCGGATCCGGGACCTGCCGGTGCCGGACACCGGGCGCCCCGACGTGCCGGCGTCCCTGGAACTGCTGCTGAAGGCGGGCATGGCCAAGGATCCCGGGCTGCGTCCCGCGACCGCGCTGGACTTCGCCCGGTCGTTGCAGGTCACCGAGCAGGACCTCCGGCTGCCCCGCACCGAGATCGTGGTGGCCGAGCAGGCGTCGCCGCGGGACGGACGCGACGACGGCGGCGACCGCACCCGTCCGCAGCTGGTGGTCCAACCCGATGCGCCCGACCGGACCCCGGTCACCGACGACCTGCGCACCCGTCGCCGCACCCCCGCCGTCCGGGGGGTGAACGCGCCCGAGGACGCCACCGTCCATCGTCCCGGCCTGTCGCTGGAGCATCCCGAGCTGGCCGACGGCGAGGAGCCGCGGCGCGGCCGGGTGGGCATCTGGATCGCGGTCGCGGTCGCGGTGGCGATGCTGGCCGGGGGCGGGTGGTGGCTGCTGGGTGGGGCGGAGCGGCCGGAGGCCCGTCCTACGGCGTCCAGCAGCATGCCGGACCCGCCGCCCGACCCGGGGACGACCGTCCCGCCGCCGGGTCCGGTCGAGGTGCGCGGCACCCGGGAGGGCACCGTGGTGACGTTCCGGTGGAGCTACGCGAACGCGCTGCCGACCGACGAGTTCTACTACCTGCTGCGCGAGGGGGAGCGGCCCAGGGTTGCGCGAAATGCAATGCTACGGCTGACTGGACAGCCCAAGGGCAAGGACGTGTGCCTGTGGGTCCGAGTGCATCGGGCCAGCGGGCACGACACCCCCCGAACCTATGCGAAAGGGTGCGTTGCATGAGCACACTCACGGTCGACTTCTGCGGTGAGCTGTACCGCCGCGGCGACGGCGAGTCACTCACGCTGGGCCGTGAGGCCGACGTGACGATCGACGACGAGAACCAGTTCCTGCACCGGGTCTTCCTGATGTTGTCGCAGCGGCAGGGACTGTGGTGGCTGTCGAATGTGGGCAGCCAGCTGACCGCGACGGTGTCGGACGGCCAGGGCGGGTTGCAGGCCTGGCTCGCCCCTGGTGGTTCCTTGCCGGTGGTGTTCGCCCACACCGTGGTGTGGTTCACGGCCGGCTCGACCACCTACGAGTTCGACGTCTACCTGGAGGACAGCAGCTACGAACCCGTCGAGGCCGTGCAGGCCCAGGACGGCACCGCCACCATCGGACGGGTGCAGCTCACCCCCGAACAGAAGCTGCTGATCGTCGCCCTGTGCGAGAACGTGCTGCGCCGTGGCGACCGGGGCGCGGGCCACGTGCCGCAGTCGGGCGCCGCCGCGCAGCGGCTCGGCTGGACGGTCACGAAGTTCAACCGCAAGCTGGACGCCGTCTGCGAGAAGCTCGCGGACGTGGGGGTCCGGGGGCTGCGCGGTGGTCCGACGAAACTGGCCTCGAGCCGCAAGGCCCGGCTGGTCGAATACGCGATGGCCGCCCGGATCGTGACCGCCGACGATCTCGATCTGTTGCCGTAGGGCGGCCCCGGGACATTCCCGGGCCGGTGTTCCGCGGAGGGCTTGTCGCGTTCCCGGATGCGGGTGCCGGCCCGAGTCCGGGCGGCGGCCCGAGTCCGGGCACTGACCCCGAGTCCGGGCGGCGACCCGAGTCCGGACACCGACCCGAGACCGGACACCCACCCGAATCCGGACGCCGGCCCGAGTCGATCGCGCGATCGTCCAGTGCTTTCGGGATCGCCCACCACTGTCGTGATATTTCCCGACAGCAGTCGGCGCTTTCCGTCACCAGTGGACGATCTCGCGATCAGTTCTCCGCGCCGGCAGGTGGATTCACTGGCCAGCAATGCGGCGCCTCGGCCACGCCGGGTGGATTGCCGACCGACATTGCGCACAGAAAGGCTCTTTGGGTAGACACGTCGATACGGAACGAGCCTGTTGGTGCACAGCCTCGTCCGAGTAGGGTCGGCTACCCGGCGGATATCACCGGATGGGGAGTGCTCCCCACTCCAAGATTCGGGCAGCGGCACGTGCTCGATTACCCTGCTAGCAGCTATACGTGTCGCCGGGCACCCCACGGAGCGCGGCCGAGCTGGGGAGGGATCGCCGACATCATGCGTGCCAGGCCGATCGTCCGTTGGCTCCCGGGCCTGGTGACGACGCTGGCGCTGGCGCTGATCGCGACGTTCGCGGTGATCTCGGTCGGCTATCCGGTGAACAAGCTCAATCTGCACGATTCCGGCATCTGGGTGACCAATGACGCCGAACAGTCCTACGGCCGGATCAACAAGACCGCGGTCGGCCTGGACGCCTTCCTCGATCTGCCCGGGGCGGCCGGACGCCAGGAACTCGACGTGCTGCAGGACGGCGGCGCCGTCGTCGAGTACGACCGGGCCGGCGGCGCGCTGGTGCCGGTCGACTCCTCGGCCGTGACCAACGCCACCGACAACGCCATCACACTGCCCCCGGGCAGCGTGGTCGACCTGCGCGGCGGCACCGTCGCGGCGGTCGACCCGTCCGGCAAGGTGTGGGCGGGCCGCTACGACCCCGAACAGCGGACGGCCGACATCCGCGCCCTCGATCCAGCGCTGCCCGCCCTGGCCACGGTGCCCGTCCCGGCACCCGGGAGCACCGCCACCGACGCGGTGGTCGCGCTCGCGGTCGGGGTGGACGGCACCGTCCACGTGGTCTCGGCCACCGGCGACACGCTCACCATCGGGATCGACGACGGACGGTTCGCCGAACCGGTGAAGGGCAAGCTGCCGACCGCGCTGCGTTCCGTCCAGGTGACCGCGGTCGGATCCCGGGCGGTCGCCTACGACGACGCCCAGGGCTTGCTGATCCTGCCCGGCGGCAGCACCAAGCAGGTGACCGCGGCGTCCGGCGGCAGGCTGCAGCTGAGCGGCGCGGAGACGTCCGGGGTGCTGCTCGCCCAGCCGGCGGGCCTGACCCGCATCGGACTGGACGACGGGATCAGCGCCGAGGTGGCCAAGGGCGCCGGCACCGCCCCGGCGGCACCCGTCCATCTGGCCGGCTGTGACTTCGCCGCCTGGTCGGGGGCACCGACCACGGTCATCCGGGCCTGCGGGCAGGGCAAGGCCGAACCGATGGCGGCCACCAGCCGGGCGCAACCGCTGGTCCGGCCCCAATTCCGGGTGAACCGCAACTCCCTGGTGCTCAACGACTCCGCCGACGGCCGCGTCTTCGACCTCGACCAGCAGCTCCGGATCGACAACTGGGACAAGATCCGGCCCAAGGCGAACCAGAACCCGAACGATCCGCAGAACTCCGACAAGCCGTCCCTGGCCGACGCCAAGCCACGGGCGAACGACGACCAGTTCGGCGCCCGCGCCGGCCGCACCCAGGTCGTCCATCCGCTCGACAACGACACCGACTCGATCAGCAGCATCCTGATGATCGGCGCGGTGCGGGACGTGCCGGAGGGATACCGGGTCGAGATCACGCCCGATGGCCAGGCGCTCAAGGTGACCACGCCGGAGCAGGCCCGCACCTTCTCCTTCCGCTACGTCGCCGGCAACGGGTTCCACGACGACGACGCCACCGTCACGGTCACCATCAAGGGCACCAACGAGAACGGCAAGCCCTTCCTGCGTTCCGGCGCCGCCACACCGTCGTACAGCGTCCCCTCGTTCGGGACGCTCGCCGTCGCCCCGCTGGGCGACTGGCGCGACCCGGAGAGCGACCCGGTGATGCTGGTCGACGCCACCAGCGACGGCGAGACCGTGCCGACCACGCCGGACGGACGGGTGGAGTACACCGCCGCGGGTCACGCCCGCGACACCCGCAAGTCCATCCGCTACCGGGTCGCGGACGTGCCCGGCAACGAGGTCAGCAAGGACCTCCAGGTGCGGGTGCTCGGCGAGAAGGCGCTCGACAGCGCCAAGCCGGTGGCGCACCCCGACACCGCCCGCGGCGAGGTGGGCAAGCCGATCGTGATCCGTCCGCTGGCCAACGACGTGCCCGGCTCCGACCCGCGCACCCCGGACGCCCGGCTGACCCTCGGCGGCGACATCGCGCCCAAGGCCAACCTGAAGGTCACCACCGACCAGCGCTCCGGCCTGGTCACCGTGGTCGCGACCCGGCCGGGGCCGTACTTCCTGGACTACGTCGCCGCGTACGGCTCCGCCCGCGTCGCCCGTAGCCAGATCAGGATCGATGTGGCCCGCGACGCCGCCGGCTTCGTGCCGCAGACGATGCCCGACACCGCCGCGATCCGGGGCGCGAATCCCGTCCGGGTGGACGTGCTGGCCAACGACTCCGACCCGCAGGGCGGCCTGCTGACGGTCACCGCGGCCGAGACCGACGCCGACGTGGACGTGTCGGTGATCGGCGGCCGCTGGCTGATGATCACCCCGCGCGCCGAACGGGTCAGCCCCAACCCGTTCCCCGTCCGGTACACCGTCACCAACGGCTTCCAGAGCGCTCGCGGCGACGTCACCGTCGCCCAGTTGGACGCCGTCGCGTCCGACGTCCCGCTGACCCGGAACGATCGCGCCGTCGTCCGCGACGCCGACACCGTCCTGATCAACGCGCTCAGCAACGACACCAGCCCGGCCGGTTCCCGGCTGTCGCTGGTGACCAACCTGGACGGCGGCACCGTCGGCCAGTTGCAGCTCTACGACGCCGCCGGCAACTCCACCGATCCGGCCGTGGTCGGGCGCGCCTGGGTGCACGCCGACCAGATCCGTTACGTCGCCCCCGCCGGACTCACCGACAGCCGCGAGGTGACCATCGAGTACTACGCGGCCACCCCGTCCGGGGAGCGGACCAAGGGCGAGGTGACGGTCACCGTCCGGCCCCAGCCCGAGACCCCGGACGATAACCGGGCACCCCGCCCGGGCGACATCGAGGCACGGGTGATCGCCGGTCAGCGGGTCAAGATCTCGCTGCCCACCACCGTCCAGGACCCCGACGGCGACTCGGTCACCGTCGCCGGGCTGGGCGCGGCCCCCAAGCTGGGCCGGGTGGTCGGCTCCAGCCCCACCTCGATCACCTACGAGGCCTACCCGGACGCCGGCAACGTCGGCACCGACACCTTCGCCGTGCTGGTCACCGACCGGTACGGCAAGCAGGCACCGGCCGTGCTCCGGGTGGCCGTCGTCCCGCCGGGAGCCCCGCAACCGCCGGTCGCGATCGACGACCACGTGACCGCCGCCCCCGGGGCGATGATCCGGGTGGACGCCCGCGCCAACGACCTGATCGGACGCGGCGACGCCGTCGGCATCGCCCCGCTGGATCCGCTCAACGACAGCCTGCCGGCCGGGGTCAAGGTGACCTCGGACGGCTTCATCACCGCCCAGGCGCCCGAGAACGGACAGCCGATGCTGCTGCAGTACGCGCTGCGCGGCAACGGCGGCATCGGGCCGGCCGCCGGGGTGACGATCACGCCGCAGCCGGGCTACGAGAATCCGCCGGTGGTCTTCGACGAGGTCGCCCTGATCGAGGGCACCGTGGCCAAGGTCGACGTGCTGAAACGCGCCTGGGACCCGGACGGCCGCGACGAACGGCTCAAGGTGGACGTGCTGCGCGTCGACCCGCGGATCACCGTGACCGGTGGCACCGTGAGCGTGCCGGTCACCGACGCCCCGCAGGTGATCCCGTTCTCGGTGACCGACGAACGGGGTGCCCAGAGCGCGGCGCTGATCTTCGTCCTGCCGGCCGGTGGCGGCGCGCCGGCGCTGCGTCCGGGCAGCCTGATCGAGGTCGGCCAGGACCGCAGCGTCACCGTCGCGCTGGGCGACGTGGTGATGTCGCCGCGCAACCGCGAGGTGCGGCTGACCAGCGGGGACGCCGCCTCGGCCGCCCCGGACGATCGGCTGGCCATCGAGGTGTTGGACGGCTCCCGGTTCCGGGTGACCGCCCGGGAGGGCTACACCGGGCCGGGTGCGGTCACC
>JAGPGQ010000282.1 GCA_018055925.1 Micropruina sp. | reverse complement strand
CCGAGCGGACATGCACCCGGCGGGCCGACAGGTGCTCGGCCAGGGCGGCCGCCATCTGCGACCGGCCCGCGTTGTGGACACACACGAACAGCAGCTCCGGCACGGTCTTGGCCCGCCGTCCGGAGGCCTGTGCCTGGGCCATCAACTGTTCCCTGGCCTGCTTGGCGACCAGCACCGGCAGGAACTGGGTGATCGTGGCCGCGGCCTCCAACGCCTGCCGGGCGGCGGTGACCGTGCCGGCGACGTCATCGCGGCTGAACACCCCGTCGTAGGAGTAGGCCAGGTCGTCGATGATCGTCTCGTAGGGGTCGTGCAACTCGGTGGTCATCAGGCTCCTCTCCATCAGCCTCGGGCAGGTCGTGTGGTCAGTTCAGGGCGTGGTGGAGGTCGCGGACGCGGGTTCGGATCGTGCGGCAGGCGTCATCGAAGGACGCCGGCGAGGCCGCGGGCACCGGGTCGGGGATCGACCAGTGCCACCTCGACAACTCGTCCGGCAGGGTCTCGTGGACGTGGTCGCAGACCGCGATCACCAGATCGTCGTCGTGCACCGTGTCGTCCATGTCACGCATCGTGGGGTCGACCGCCAGACCGTGCCGGGTCGCCGTGCGCACCGCCAACGGATGCGGCGCGGCTGCCGGGTCCGTGCCGGCGTCCACCGCAGGCACCTTGCTCATCCGCCGCCACCAGGCCGCCGCCAGTTTCGACCGGGCCGAGTTGCGGGTGCAGACGAACACCACCCGCCCCGGCGAGGTGATCGCCTGCGTCCCGACGCCCACCAGCGCCACCACCTCCGGATCGTCATGGCGCAACGCGATATAGGACTTGCGGCCGTCGTGCTCGCCCCGCCGGCGCACCACCAAACCAGCCTCGGCAAGCACGTTCAGGTGATGCGCGACCAGTGGTGTGGACAGCTGCCAGCGTTCGGCGATCTCGCCAGGCGCCAGATCCTGCGTCAACAACGCCTGCGCGACCGCCAACCGGCTCTCCTCGGCCAGTGCCTGGTGCGCCACCAACACATCCATACCGATACCTCAATCCTGGTTGAGGTAATCGTATCGTTGTGGGCTTCTCTTGGGAAGAACGCCCTCGTGGCCGGGGTCGGTTCGGCGGGCCGAACCGGTGTGGGCGGGGCGTCAGGTGTTGCCGGTCGGGTCGACTCGCGTGCGTTCAGTCCTGGTGGTGTCCAGCGAAGTGGTCCCTGGACTGGGTGCAAGCCGCGGAGGCGCAGGTAGGCGCTGTGGAACAGAATTCGCCGACAGCTGACGCGGTGGTGGAACAACGGATGCCGGGTGGGGGTTGAGTCATATGCACTCAACTTTCATGGAGCGTGGCATGACTACCAAGAACCTTCCCGTCCTCTTCCTCGATGACGTCGTCCTCCTGCCCGGGATGATCGTCCCGATCCCGCTCGACCAGGCCGCGAAGACGGCGATCGACGCCGCCCAGACCTCCTCGGACGGCGAACTGCTCGCCGCGCCGCGGCTGGACGGCCACTACGGCTCGTTCGCCGTGCTGGCGACCGTCGAGCAGCTCGGACGCTCCCGCGGCGGCGCGCCGGCGGCGGTGCTGCGGACCGGGCAGCGTGCCCGGATCGGCAGCGGGGTGACCGGACCCGGCGCCGCGCTGTGGGTCGAGGCCGACGTCCTCGACGACGCACTCGTCACCGAGCACGCCCAGGAGCTGGCCGAGGAATACCGCCGGCTGGTGATCGGCGTGCTACAGCGCCGCGAGGCGTGGCAGGTGATCGACACCGTCAGCGCCATCGACGACCCGAGCACGCTGGCCGACACCGCTGGCTGGGCGCCGTACCTCTCCAACGAACGCAAGCGCCGGCTGCTGGAGACCCCCGAGGTCGAGGCCCGGCTCACCATGCTGATCGAGTGGACGCGCGACCACGTCGCCGAGAGCGAGGTCAGCGAGAAGATCGAGACCGACGTCCGCGAATCGGTCGAGAAGCGCAACCGCGAGTTCCTGCTGCGCGAACAGCTGAAGGCGATCCGCTCCGAACTCGGCGAGGGCGAACCGGACGGCGGCGACGACTACCGCGCCCGGGTCGAGGCCGCCGACCTGCCGGACGCCGTCCGGGCCGCCGCGCTGTGCGAGGTGGACAAGCTGGAACGCTCCAGCGACGGCAACCCCGAGGCCGGCTGGATCCGCACCTGGCTGGACACCGTCCTCGAACTGCCGTGGAACGTCCGCACCGACGACGCCACCGACCTGGACGCCGCCCGCGCCGTCCTGGACGCCGACCACCACGGCCTGGACGAGGTGAAGGAACGGATCGTCGAGTACCTCGGCGTCCGCGCCCGCCGCGCCGAACGCGGCCTGCAGACCGTCGGCGGCCGCGGCTCCGGCGCGGTGATCCTGCTGGCCGGCCCGCCCGGGACCGGCAAGACCTCGCTGGGCGAATCGGTCGCCCGCGCGCTGGGGCGGACGTTCGTCCGGGTGGCGCTGGGCGGCGTCCGCGATGAGGCCGAGATCCGCGGGCACCGGCGCACCTACGTCGGCGCGCTGCCCGGCCGGATCGTCCGGGCCATCAAGGAGGCCGGCTCGATGAACCCGGTGGTGCTGCTCGACGAGGTGGACAAGGTCGGCGCCGACTACCGCGGCGACCCGGCCGCGGCGCTGCTCGAGGTGCTCGACCCGGCGCAGAACCACACCTTTCGCGACCACTACCTGGAGCTCGACCTCGACCTGTCCGACGTGCTGTTCATCGCCACCGCGAACGTGCTGGAGACCATTCCGGCCGCGCTGTTCGACCGGATGGAACTGATCGGCCTGGACGGCTACACCGAGGACGACAAGGTCGCCATCGCGCGCGACTTCCTGGTGCCGCGGCTGCTGGAACGGGCCGCGCTGACCGCCGACGAGGTCACCGTCACCGATGAGGCGCTCCGCGAGATCGCCGCGCACTACACCCGCGAGCCGGGCGTCCGGGCGATGGAGCGGCTGCTGGCCAAGGCGTTCCGCAAGGCCGGCCTCAAGGAACTGCCCGCAACCGTCGACGCCGGGGCGCTGACCGGACTGATCGGCCGGCCGCGGTTCCTGCCGGAGTCCCGGGAACGGACGGCGGTGCCCGGGGTGGCGTCCGGGCTGGCGGTCACCGGCATGGGCGGCGAAGTGCTCTACATCGAGGCGTCGCTGCTGCCCGGCTCGACCTCGTCGCTGACCATCACCGGCCAGCTCGGCGAGGTGATGAAGGAGTCCGCGCAGATCGCGCTGTCCTACGTGCGCGCGCACGCCGCCGACTTCGGCATCTCGCCCGAGCAGCTGGAGCACCCGGTGCACCTGCACGTGCCCGCCGGCGCCGTGCCGAAGGACGGCCCGTCCGCGGGCGTCACGATGACCACCGCGCTGGTGTCGATGCTCACCGGACGGACGGTGCGCGCCGAGGTCGGCATGACCGGCGAGGTGTCGCTGACCGGGCAGGTGCTGCCGATCGGCGGCGTCAAGCAGAAGCTGCTCGCCGCCCAGCGGGCCGGGCTGACCGAGGTGTACCTGCCGAAGCGCAACGAGCCCGACCTGGACGACGTGCCGGCCGAGATCCTGAACGACCTGACGGTGCACATCGTCTCGGACGTCCGCGAGATCCTGGCCGGTGCGCTCGAGCCGGCCCGGGAGCCCAGCCCGGTCGGCTGAGCGGGTGATCTCAGGGTGCACGGCGGGCAGCTCCCGGGGTCGAGGGCCCGGCACCCGGGGTTAGTCTTCTGAGCATGAGCAGCCCGGACCACCGCGAACCCACCAACGAGCAACTGTGGGCTCAGCCGCCGGCCGCCCATGAGCAGGCCGCACCGGGCCAGGGCCTGGCCCCTGCCCCCCACGGGCAGGTGCCGGCCCCGCACACCCCGGCCCAGCCGCCCGCCGCGCAGCGCACCGACCGGTCGGTGTTCGCCCTGGCCATCGTGTCGCTGGCGCTCGGCGTGCCGCTGACCGCGATCTCCGGCGAGATGGCTGGCCTGCCCGGACTGCTGATCGCCTGGGTCGGCATCGTGCTGGTCAACGTGATCTACGGGTGGAGCCGTCGCGGCAGGTAGCCGTTCCCGGCGATCGTGACCCGCCCGGTCACAATCGCCGGGGTGCCGGACACTAACCAGATGTGAGCACCCCCGTCAGGCCAGCCCCGTGGTGAGATCGGACGACCCCCGAACCGCGTTCGCCGCGTTGTTCGACCGCACCTCCGCGCGGGTCTACGGCTACGTCCGGCGGCACTGCGACGACACCGACTGCGACGACATCGTCTCCGAGGTCTACCTGGTCGCCTGGCGACGCCTCGACGACGTCCCGGCCGAGGCCCTGCCCTGGTTGCTGGCCACCGCGCGACGCGTGCTGGCCAACCACTGGCGCGGCCGTGACCGCCGCACCCGGCTGCAGGCCGAGCTCCGCGGCGTCCGCCCCCTGGCCGGGCAACCGGATCCGGCCGCGGTGACCACCGGCCGGGCCGCGGTGCTGGCCCCGCTCGAATCCCTCACCGATGCCGACCGGGAGCCGGTG
>JAGPGQ010000281.1:3019-4510 GCA_018055925.1 Micropruina sp. | reverse complement strand
GCCCAGGTCGCCCCCTTCGGCACATACACCGAACCGACGGTCAGGCCGACGCCGCCGATCTCCAGGTCGGCCTCGATGTAGCGGCCCTCCAGGTCGGAGCGGTGACCGAACCCGAGCCGGACGGAGCTCGGCGGCACGCGGGTCATCAGGGCGACCCCGTTGCGTCCGGCCAGTTCGCCCGGATGGTAGGTGAGGTGGTAGCCGGCCATGACCTCGGAGGGCACCTGGGCCGGAGTGCAGCGAACCTCCTGCAGGCCCACCACGTCCGGCGCCGTCGCCGCTAGCCAGCGCCCGAAGCCTCGTCGCTCAGCGGCCCGGATTCCGTTGACGTTGAACGACGCAATCCTCAGCACCCGCCCACGCTAGCGGCTCCGCCGGACAGTCCCGGACGCAGCCACACACCGGCCCGAGTGGCTTGTCCCGAGATCCCGGGGCGAGCCCGGGATGACGACAGGAAGTGGGCGGGATGACGGCAGGTGTGGGCGGGATGACGGCAGGTGTGGGCGGGATGACGGCAGGTGTGGGCGGGATGACGGCAGGTGTGGGCGATCGGCTGGCTTCGTCATCCCGGCGGACGCCGGGATCTTCTCGTCTGTGCGCGACCGGTGAGGCGGCGGGATGGCCGGGGTCAGCGGAGCAGGCCCAGCTGGTGGGCCCTCGCGATCGCGGCGGCGCGCGTCCCGACCTCGAGCTTGAGGTAGATGGACGCCAGGTGCGCCTTGACCGTGCGCTCGCCCACGAACAGGGCCTTGGCCATGTCCCGGGTGCGCAGGCCGTCGGCGGCCAGCCGCAACACCTCCAGTTCGCGGCCGGTCAGGCCGGCCGGCAACGCGGCGGTCGGCCCGGCCTCCACGCCGGCGCGACCTGGCTCGCCGGGGGACGCGAGCACCCGCGCCAGGACGTCCGCCTGCAGCAGGGCATCGCCGGCGGCCGCCGCCCGGATCGTGTGCTCGAGCTGCCGGTGGTTGGTGTCCTTGAGCAGGTAGCCGCGGGCGCCGGCCCGCAGGCCGCGCAGCAGCAGGGCGTCCTCGTTGTAGGTGGTCAGGATCACCACGGCGACCTCCGGGTGGTCCACCCGCAGCCGTTCGGTGGCCTCGATGCCGTCCAGTCGGGGCATCCGGATGTCCATCAGCACCACGTCGGGTTGGTCGTCCGCGACGGCGCGCAGCGCCTCCACCCCGTCCGAGGCCTCGCCGACGACCTCGATCTCGTCGCTGGTCTCCAGCAGCAGCCGCAGCCCCTGCCGGACCACCTCATGGTCGTCGACCAGCAGCACCCGGATCATCGCCGCACCTCCAACCCGACCGACGTCCGTCCGGGACGGGAGTCGACGAGCAGGCTGCCGCCCAACAGGCCCGCGCGCTCGCGCATGCCGACGAGCCCGTAGTGGCCCGCGCCCACCGCGTCCGGGTCGAAACCGCGGCCGTCGTCGGTCACCCGCAGGCTGAGGCCACCGTCGCCGTCGGTGAACTGGACGACCACCTGCCCCGC
>JAGPGQ010000281.1:0-2919 GCA_018055925.1 Micropruina sp. | reverse complement strand
TCTCCCGCAGCAGGGTGGCCACCGCCTGCCAGGCGAGCACGGTCAGCACCGCGGTGACGAAGAAGTAGATCACCAGCGGTTCCGCGCGCGTGCGCCACAGGTGGCTCCAGCCGCGTCCCGCGGTCACCGGGCCAGCATCCGCCATGCTCCCTCCTCGGTCAGGGTGCTCGGTGCCTCGATCGTAGGACCTGCCTCCCGGCACGGCATTGGCCGAACGGGACCCCGAACGGACACCCCACCGGCCGATGCCGGGCCGTCGCCGGCTTCGTAGCGTCGTGGTGGTCCGACCCGAGGAGGAAGCCATGAAACCCGTCACCCGCATCGTGCTGCTGTCCGGGATCGTCGCCGCGACGACGTTCACCGGCGGCCAATGGAACCTGCCCGTCGCGGCCTGGGTGGGGGTGGTGCTCACGCTGCACTACTACCGGGCCACGAGCCGTCCGGTGCTCGACTTCCTTCTGCTGTCGGCGCTGGTCGGCGTCGTGGGTGCCGTCGCCTGGAACGGCGTCGTCCCGGCCGTTGTGACCGCGCCGCTGCCCACGGCCGTGATCCCAGTGACCGGTGCCCTGGCCGGCATGCTGGTGTTCGTGCTCGACCGGTGGGTGCATCGCCGGGTGGGGGCGACGACGCTCGCGTCGCTGGTCTTTCCGATCGCCTGGACGGCGATGGACACGCTGACCACCGCCAGCACCGACATCGGCACGTTCGGGTCGCAGGCGTACACCCAGGTCGGGACGCCGGCGATCCAGCTGGCGGCGTTCGGTGGCCTGCCGCTGGTGGTGTTCGTGGTGGGTTGGGGAGCCAGCCTGGCCGCCCTGGTCTGGGAGCGCTGGGGGGACGTCCCGGCGGCGGCGTGGGGTGCGGCCGCCCTCGTCGGGTTGATCGTGGTCGGCGGCCTGGTCCGGCCGGCCCTGGCGACCACCCCGGAGCGCGTCGTCCAGGTCGCCGGCGTGTCGCTGCCGAACGGCGCGATCGCCGATGCGCTGGCCCTGGACGACGATTCGGCCGAGTTCGCCGGGGTCGTGGCCTCCACCCATCGCCACCTGGTGGCCGAGGCCGAGCGCCTCGCCACCACGGACGCCGAACTGATCGTCTTCCCCGAGGCGGCCGGTTTCGGCACCGAGGCCGACGTCGCCACCCTGCGCGCGAACCTGGCCGAGGTGGCCCGCCGGCACGACGCCTGGATCGTTCTGCCCACCCTGACCGTCGACACCCGACCCGCGGCGAACCGGGTCGAGGTGCTGGACCCGCGCGGCAGCGTGGTGCTCTCGCACGTCAAGTACGGCGGCAACGCGTTCGAGGGCTCCCTGCGCGGCGACGGCCGGCTCGCGGTCGTCGACACGCCGTTCGGGCGGCTGAGCGCGGTGATCTGCTGGGACGCCGACTTTCCCGAGGTGATCCGCCAGGCGGGCGCCCAGGACGTCGATCTGATGGTCATCCCCGCCAACGACTGGTTCGAGGTCAGGCGGATCCACGCCGAGATGAGCATCGTCCGGGCCGTCGAGAACGGCATGGCGGTGTTCCGGCAGACCGGCTCCGGGGTCAGCCTGGCGACCGACGCGCATGGCCGCGAGTACAGCCGGGTGGACTCCTTCGATGCCTCCGGCCGGGCCCCGGGCGAGCAGCAGGTGACGCTGCCGGTCGGTGCCGTGCCGACGCTGTATCCCGTAGTCGGCTCCGTGTTCGGTCTGGTCGCCGGGGCCGGCGTCCTGGTCGTGCTCGGGTGGTTGATGGTGGATCGGCGGCGGACGCCGGGATCCCGGGGCGAGCCCGGGATGACGCGGCCGGCCGGGCCTGGGGCACCCGAGCGCACCATCGGGGCGGACGTCTGAGTCATCGTCGGTCGAGCGAGTCGGGACCATTGGGTTCGGTGCTATCGACAGGCAACCGGCGAGGGCTGTCCAGCGCCCACTAGGCTGACGCCGTGCGGATCGTGTTCGCCGGTACTCCGGAGGTAGCCCTGCCCAGCCTGGAGGCACTGGCGGCCTCCCGGCATGACCTGGTCGCCGTCCTTACTCGTCCGGACGCGCCGCAGGGACGCAGCCGGCGTCCGGTCCCCGGCCCGGTGGCCGCCTGGGCGTCCGAGCAGGGGATCGAGACCCTCAAGCCCACCAGTCCTCGCGACCCGGCATTCGTCGATCGGCTGCGGGAACTGGGCCCGGACTGCTGCCCCGTGGTCGCCTACGGGGCGCTCATCCCTTCCGATGTTCTCGCAATGCCGCCGCACGGCTGGGTGAACGTGCACTTCTCGCTGCTGCCCGCCTGGCGGGGCGCGGCCCCCGTCCAGCGCGCGATCCTGGCCGGCGACGAACAGACCGGCATCAGCATCTTCGACATCGTGCCCGCACTGGACGCCGGTCCGGTCTACCTGCGGGAGCCGTCACCACTGGCCCACGAGACCTCGGACGAGGTGCTGCGCCGGCTCGCCGTCCGGGGCGCCGAGTTGCTCGTCGGCGTGCTCGACGCGATCGAGGACGGAACCGCGACCGCGACCCCACAGCCCGAGCACGGCGTCACGCTCGCGCCGAAGCTGACCGTCGCCGACGCCCGGATCGACTGGACGGCCCCCGCCCTCACCATCGATCGGCAGATCCGTGCCTGCAACCCCAACCCGGTGGCCTGGACGACGCACCGCGGCCAACGGCTCAAGGTGTGGCTCGGGCGAGCCCAGGCCGGCACGGTGCTCGCCCCCGGCGTGCTCGACGTGGGCCGCCGCGGCGTCAACGTCGGCACCGGACGCGGGGTCCTTGAACTACTCACCGTGCAACCGGCCGGCAAGCGACCCATGGAGGCGGCCGCCTGGGGGCGTGGAGTGGGCAGTGACCCGGGATCGTTCGAGTGAGCGCCAACAAGAAGCCGGATCGCGCAGGGAGTGACCTGCGCGATCCGGATCGTTCTCGCCGATTCCGCAGGCCCGGC
>JAGPGQ010000071.1 GCA_018055925.1 Micropruina sp. | reverse complement strand
CGGCGGTCTTGCCGACGCCGGGCTCGCCGATCAGCACCGGGTTGTTCTTGGTGCGCCGGGACAGCACCGTCATCACCCGCTCGATCTCCTTCTCGCGCCCGATCACCGGGTCGAGCTTGTTCTCACGAGCGGCCTGGGTGAGGTTCCGGCCGAACTGGTCGAGGATGGACGAGCCCTGCTGCTGCGGGCCCGCATCGGGCGCGCCGGCGGTGGCGGCCTCCTTGCCCTGGAAGCCGCTCAGCAGCTGCAGCACCTGGTTGCGCACCCGATTGAGGTCGGCGCCCAGCTTGATCAGCACCTGCGCGGCGACCCCCTCGCCCTCACGGATCAGGCCGAGCAGGATGTGCTCGGTGCCGATGTAGGGGTGGTTGATCTGGAGCGCCTCGCGCATCGACAGCTCGAGCACCTTCTTGGCCCGCGGGGTGAACGGAATGTGCCCGGTCGGGGCCTGCTGGCCCTGGCCGATGATCTCTTCGACCTGCTCACGGACGGCCTCCAGCGAGATGCCCAGCGCCTCGAGCGCCTTCGCCGCCACGCCCTCACCCTCGTGGATCAGGCCGAGCAGGATGTGCTCGGTGCCGATGTAGTTGTGGTTGAGCATGCGGGCCTCGTCCTGGGCCAGGACGATCACGCGACGCGCTCGGTCGGTGAACCGGTCGAACATTTTCACTCCTCACTGCCGGCCTGGGCCGGACGGGCACCGGCAGGATCGGATGATCGCACCTGGGCACTCCTTAGTCTATGCAACCCTCGTCCGCCCGGCCGTGTTCCGGCTTCGCCGACGGCGAACGGCCCCGGGGCTTCCCCGGGGCCGTTCGTCACTCGACTCGTGCTCAGGCGTGGGCCCGCTCGTAAGCCTCGCGCACCTCACCCGGAACCCGGCCGCGCGACGAAACGGTGTAACCGTTCTCGGTCGCCCAGGCGCGGATCTCGGTCGCGGAGCCGGTGCCCGACGAACGGCGACGGCCGCCCGACTTGCGCCGGCCGCCGACCTTGCGGGCTGCGGCCACATACGGTGCCAGCAGGTCGCGCAGCTGGGCCGCGTTCCCCTCCGACAGGTCGATCTCGTAGCTGACCGAATCGAGGCCGAACACAATGGTCTCGGCGGCCTCGGAACGGTCCAGATCGTCTTCGAGACGATAGACGATGCGTTGCGCCATAGGTAATCCTCCTAGGATCGCTGGTAAATGCGCTTTCGCGACTGTCCTCCTACAGTCGCTGGCACAACCATACTCGTAAACAAATCAACGGCAAACTCAGTCTGCCCTAGAGAAGGGGCCAGATTGCGTTGTTCCAATCCGTTCAACGGATTGTCGGGCCGGAAGTTGTTCAGCTGGCGGCGCGATCGGCGTTAAACCAGAGGGCTCGCGCGGTCGCCCAGGGCTCGGTCTCGTCGAAATCGGTCTCGCGGGTGACGCCGGCCTCGACGCCAAGGGCCGCCTGCAGTTCCAATTCGACCCGGAGCGCCTCGTAATTGCCGCGCATGGTCGACAACTCCTGCTGCAACCGGCAGGCGCGCAGCCGGGCCTCGTCGGCGCGCGTGCGTTGCGCGGCGATGCGGCCCTCGAGTGCGGTGATCACGGCTCGGTGCCGGGCCCGCTCGGCACGCAGCTGCTCGGCCGCCTGCATCGCCGCGCCCAGCGCCTGCGCCTGGGCGCGGCGCTCGGCCGAGCGGACGGCGCGCCAGGCCAGGGCGCACGCCAGCGCCGCGCCGGACACCAGCGCGATCAGGCCCAGGGTGCGGACGAACTGGTCGCCGAGCAGGACGGCCAGCGTGGCGACCACGCTGACGATGCCCAGCACCGCGACCGCGACCCGGCGATCGGTCGACATGGGGCGGACGTGGCTCGGCCGACTGTTCACGGCCGCAGCCTAGTCGGACGGCCCCGGCTCACCGGGACCGCTCGCGGGCGCGTCGCCGGATTCGTCGTCGGGCGGGCCCGGTATCCGGCAGGCCCGCTCCAGCGCCGCACCGGCCAGCGCCAAGCCGACGCTGAGCAGGGACACGGCCACGGCCACCAGGACGCGTTCCCGGGGAAGCTCGGCGTCCAGGTCGGGCAGCTGATGCGCGGCCACCGCCGCATAGCCGGCGGCCAGCGCGACCCCACCGATCAAGGCGGCCTTACCCGACAGCAGCAGCGCCACCGCCCGTCCCGGCTCCACCGGCCGGCGCCGGACCTGCACCGTCCGATGGGTCCACCGGGCGGCCAGCCAGGTGGCGAGCGCGAGCACGCCCACCACGACCGGGGTCAGCACCGGCACCGGCGGCGTCGGCCAGCCGAAGCCGTCCACCGCGGACAACCCGATCCAGGTCAGGCCGGCACCCACCACGCCCGCGATCGCCAGGACGCCCCAGCGGGTTCGTTCGACGGTGGGGCGCTGCGCCATCACAATTCGACGGTCAGGTCGCCACGTCGGCGGACACCGGACACATCGATGCCGGTCATCAGTTCCGCGACCCGTCCGATGCCGGGCAACTCGGCCGCCGGATCGATCTCCAGCCACGGCACCAGGACGAATGCGCGTTCCCGGGCGCGCGGATGCGGCAGCGTCAGTTCGGGTGTGGTCTTGATCCGCGAGCCGACGACGATCAGATCGATGTCGATCGTGCGCGGCCCCCCCGGTGTTTCGCGGGCACGCTGGAAGTTGTCCTCGATCGCCTGGGCACGCTCCAGCAGCACCAGCGACGACAGCGAGCTGTCGGCGCGGACGACGATGTTGAGAAAGTCGGGCTGATCGGCGACCGGCCCGACCGGGACCGTTTCATACACCGAAGAGACATCGACCGGGTACAGGTTGGGCGTGCTCAGCAGCGCATTCAAGGCTCCCTGCAGAAAACCTGCCCGGTCGCCGAGATTGGAGCCCATCGAGAACACCACCTGCCGGACGGGGACCATTCCGGAAAGAGTGTCGATGTCGAGCTCGGTCGGCGCGGTGGGATTGGTCATCGGATTCGGCTCCTCGTCAGGGTGATCGACACATCGGCGAGATCGACGGGCAACTGGGCCTCGGGCTTGTGCACGGTGACGTCGGCGGTGGCGACCAGCGGATGGTCCAGGCAGATCGCCGCGATGCGTTCGGCGAGCGTTTCGATCAGGTTCACCGGCTCACCGGTGACCACGGCGGCGATCCTGCCCGACAGGTCGGCGTAGTCGACGGTGGTGGCCAGGTCGTCCGGGCTGGCGCCGGCCTCGGCCGGGCGTGGCATCAGGTGACAGGTCACGTCGACGACGAAGGGCTGCGGGGTGATCCGTTCGAACTCGTAGACGCCGTGGACGGCGCTGAACCGCATGCCGGTCAGGCGCACCCGATCGGGTACCTCCGCCATGCATCCACCTCCCCTGTCTGTCGCCCTTTCGGGTCCCGACCCTACCCCGAGGTCTCCCGGCGCAGCCTGGCGGCCACCGCGACCGCATCGGCGTGGGCACCGACGGTGTGCGTCCGGACGCCCCAGACTCCGGCCGCCGCGACCAGTGCGGTGATCGCCACCGAGGCGGCGTCCCGCTGCTGCGGTGGACGGCCGTCCAGCAGCTCGCCCAGGAATCGTTTGCGGGAGGCGCCGATCAGCAGCGGCTGGCCGAGGTCCGCGAGTTCGTCCAGGTGCGCCAGCAGCGTCCAGTTGTGGTCCGGTGTCTTGGCGAAGCCCAGGCCGGGGTCGAGCACCAGCCGGTCCGGCCCGATGCCCGCGGCCAGCGCCGCGTCGCGGCGGGCGGCGAGTTCGCGGGCCACGTCGGCGACCACGTCGGTGTACCGGGTGAGGTTCTGCATGACCGCCGACTGGCCGCGCCAGTGCATGGCGACGTAGCCGACGCCGAGACCGGCGACGGTGGGCAGCATCGCCTGGTCGCTCAACCCGCCGGAGACGTCGTTCACCAGTGCCGCACCCGCCTCGACGGCCGCGACGGCCACCTCGGCCCGCATGGTGTCGATGCTGACTGTGGCGCCCTCGGCGGCCAGCGCGCGCACCACCGGCAGCACCCGGCGCAGTTCCTCGGCCACGTGGACGCGGGCTGCGCCCGGCCGGGTCGACTCCCCGCCGACGTCCACGATGTCGGCGCCCTGGGCGACCAGTTCCCGGCCGCGGGCGACCGCGGCCTCGGTGGAGGCGTACCGGCCGCCGTCCGAGAAGGAGTCCGGGGTGACGTTGAGGATCCCCATCACCCGGGTCCGCCCGGGATCGAGAAGCTGCCGCACGCCGGCAGCCTATCGACCCCTCGGACCCGCCGCCGGCCGCTTTCATCCGGCGGCACCACGATCGGGACGAGCGCCTGCGGTATCCACCGGGAACCGGCTCGGGCGTCAGCCGATGATCAGGCTCATCGCCTCGGCCCTGGTCGCCGGGTT
Organism: Micropruina sp.; assembly: GCA_018055925.1. Taxonomy (GTDB): domain Bacteria; phylum Actinomycetota; class Actinomycetes; order Propionibacteriales; family Propionibacteriaceae; genus Micropruina. Next base: position 11,578 of record JAGPGQ010000071.1, on the reverse strand, counting down.
GCGCAGCGAGCCGCGCACGGCGGAGGTGACCGTCCGGGCACCGGGCTTGCGCACCCCGCGCATGGTCATGCAGAGGTGCTCGCAGTCGACCACCACGATCACTCCGCGGGGCTGAAGGTGCTCCACCAGCGCGTCGGCGATCTGGGTGGTCAGGCGTTCCTGCACCTGGGGACGCTTGGCGAACACGTCGACCAGCCGGGCCAGTTTGCTCAGCCCGGTGATCCGGCCGTCGACCGCCGGGATGTAGCCCACGTGCGCCACCCCGGTGAACGGCACCAGGTGGTGCTCACAGGTGCTCCACACCTCGATGTCCTTGACCAGGACGAGCTCGTCATGGGCGATGTCGAAGGTGGTCGACAGCACCTCGGCCGCGCTGCGGTCGAGGCCGGCGAACATCTCGGTGTAGGCCCGGGCCACCCGGTCCGGGGTGTCGAGCAGCCCGTCCCGGTCGGGATTCTCACCGATCGCGGCCAGCAGTTCGCGCACCGCGGCGGCCACCCGTTGTTGGTCGACCGCCACCTCAGCGCTCCGGGGGCGGTCCGCCCCAACCGGCCGGCGGCTGCTGCTGCGGCGGTTGTCCGTACGGCGGCTGCCACTGCGGTGGCTGGCCCGGGTATCCGGGGCCCGCCGGCGGCTGCGGGCCGGCCGGCACCGGGATCGGCCCGGTCCCGTTCGGTCCCTGCAACGGCGGCCCGTAGGTCTGCTCCGGCTTGGGCGCCGGCGGCGGCGGATCGACCGGCGGCAGCTCGGACGGCACCCGGGTGTCGGAACCCGTCCAGGCCGGGCGCTTCGGCCAGCGCTGCAGCGCCTCGAAGATCTGCGCCACCTGGTCCTTGTCGAGAGTCTCCTTCTCGAACAGCTGCCGGACCAGTTCGTCCAGCACCTCCCGGTTGGCGACCAGGCAGTCGAACGCCTCCTGGTGGGCGGTGTTGATCAACGCCGCCACCTCCTCGTCGATCGCCGCGGCGATCGCGTCGGAGTAGTCCCGGTGTCCGCCGCCCATGCCGGCCTGCATGCCCAGGAACGGCTCGTCGGAGTCGCTGCCCAGCTTCACCGCGCCCAGCCGTTCGGTCATGCCGTACTTGGTGACCATGGCCCGGGCCACGTTGGTGGCCTTCTCGATGTCGTTGGCGGCACCGGTGGTCGGGTCGTGGAACACCAGTTCCTCGGCGGCCCGGCCACCCAGCATGTAGGCCAGTTGGTCGAGCAGTTCGCCGCGGGTCTTGGAGTACTTGTCGGAGTCCGGCATCAACATCGTGTAGCCCAGCGCCCGGCCGCGCGGCAGGATCGTCACCTTCTGCACCGGGTCGGTGCCCGGCATCGCCGCGGCCACCAGGGCGTGGCCGCCCTCGTGGTAGGCGGTGATCAGCAGTTCGCGCTCGTTCATGATCCGGGAGCGCTTCTGCGGGCCCGCGATCACCCGGTCGATGGCCTCGTCCAGGTGCTCCTTGGTGACGTAGCGCTGATTCTGCCGGGCGCACAGCAGCGCGGCCTCGTTCAGCACGTTGGCCAGGTCGGCGCCGGTGAAGCCCGGGGTGCGCTTCGCCACCGACTCCAGCTCGGCGTCCGGGGCCATCGGCTTGTTCGCCGCGTGGACGCGCAGGATCTGCAGCCGGCCCTTCATGTCCGGCGCCTCGACCGGGATCTGCCGGTCGAACCGGCCCGGGCGCAGCAGCGCCGGGTCCAGGACGTCCGGCCGGTTGGTCGCGGCGATCAGCACCACGCCGCCGCGGACGTCGAAGCCGTCCATCTCGACCAGCAGCTGGTTCAGGGTCTGCTCGCGTTCGTCGTGGCCGCCGCCCATGCCGGCGCCGCGGTGCCGTCCGACGGCGTCGATCTCGTCGATGAAGACGATCGCCGGGGCGGCCTCCTTGGCCTGCTCGAACAGGTCCCGGACGCGGCTGGCGCCGACGCCGACGAACATCTCGACGAAGTCGGAGCCCGAGATGGAGAAGAACGGGACGCCGGCCTCGCCGGCCACCGCACGGGCCAGCAGCGTCTTGCCGGTGCCGGGCGGGCCGTACAGCAGCACACCCTTGGGGATCTTGGCGCCGACGGCCTGGAACTTGGCCGGCTCGGAGAGGAACTCGCGGATCTCCTGGAGCTCCTCGATGGCCTCCTCGCAGCCGGCGACGTCCGAGAAGGTGTTCTGCGGCGTGTCCTTGGTGGCGAGTTTCGCCTTCGACTTGCCGAAGCCGAGCACCCGGTTGCCGCCGCCCTGCATCCGGGTCATCAGGAAGAAGAAGATCAGGCCGATCACCACGAAGGGCAGCACGGTGAACAGCAGCACGCTCCAGATGCCCTGCTGCGGCACCTCGCCGCGCCAGCTCTCCAGCGTGCCGGCGGCCACCCGCTGGTTCAGCCGCTCGATGAGCGCCTGGCTCTGCGTGCCGATCCACTTGGCCCGCACCTTCTGCGCGCCGGCCTCCTTCGGCTCGACCCGGATCTCCTGCTCGCCGTCGACGAGCACGACCTCCTTGAGCGGGGTCTCGCTGTTGATCAGGGTGACCACCGTCGAGGTGGGCTCCTGCTTGTACCCGTTCGCGTTGCCGAGGTAGTCGACCAGCAGGGCTATCCCGAGAAACGCCAGGATGATCCACAGGATCGGTCCGCGGAACAATCGTTGAGCCTTCATTACCCACCTTCGCCGAGCGCGGCGATTGCGCCGCGGCCCCAAGGATAGACGCCGGGGGTCAGGAGTAGACGTGCGGTGCCAATGTGCCGACGTCGCGCAGGTTGCGGTAGCGGCCGGCGTAGTCCAGCCCGTAGCCGACGACGAACTCGTTCGGCAGGTCGAAACCGACGTACCGCACCTCGACGGTGCTGCTCAGCGCCTCGGGCTTGCGGAACATCGCCATCACCTCCAGGCTCGCCGGATGGCGCGACCTCAGGTTCTGCACCAGGTAGGCCAGGGTCAGCCCGGTGTCGACGATGTCCTCGACGACCAGGACGTGGCGGTCGGCCAGGTCGGTGTTCAGGTCCTTGAGGATCCGGACGACGCCGGAACTCTGGGTGCCCGACCCGTAGGACGAGATCGCCATCCAGTCCATCTCGCAGTGCCGCGACAACGCCCGGGACAGGTCGGCCATCACCATCACCGCACCGTTCAGCACCCCGACCAACAGCAGGTCGCGGCCGGCGTAGTCGGTCTCGATGGTCCGGGCCAGCTCGGCCACCCGGTCGGCGATGTCGTCTGCCGAGTACAGCACCTCGATCAGATCGGAACGGATGTCGCTGGCGTCCACAGCGGCACCTTAGCGAAACCGCGCCGCGGCCAGCAGCAGTCCGTCCCGCCTCGTCACCCGCAGGCCGGGCACGTCGACGCCGCGCTGCCCGTGCCAGTCGGCGACCAGGGCCATCACGGCCAGGACGTGGCGCCGGTGCACCTCGGGGGCGCCCCGCTCCCGCAGCCAGCGGCGCAGCACCCGGTGGGCGAGCGCGGCCGGCAGCGGCGCCAGGGTCGCGCAGGGCAGCTCGGTGGGGGCCGCGATCGCGTCGGCGAGGACGTCGAGCGCGTCGGCGTCCTCCCGGGCGAGGTCGGCGGTGCGGGCGAGCGCCTCGGCCACCCCCGGCCCGAGTTCGGCCTCCAGCACGGGCAGCACGGCGCGCCGCACCCGGACCCGGGCGAAGCGCGCGTCGTCGTTGTGCGGATCCTCCCAGGCGTCCAGGCCCAGTTCGGCGCAGCTGGCGCGGGTGGTCGCCCGGCGCAGTCCCAGCAGGGGACGGACGAAGCCGTCCCGGACGGCCGGCATGCCGGCCAGCGATCGCGGCCCCGAGCCGCGGGCCAGCCCGAGCAGCACGGTTTCCGCCTGGTCGTCCAGGGTGTGGCCGAGATAGCAGTGCTCCCCCGGCCCCAGGGCGGCGGTGAGGGCGGCGTAGCGGGCCGTCCGGGCCGCGGCCTCCGGGCCGGTGCCGTCGGTACGGACCTCGACGGCGACCACCTCGGCGGGCAGCCCCAGCCCGGCCAGCCGGCCGGCCAGTCGGACGCTGCGCTCCGCCGAGCCCGGTTGCAGGCCGTGGTCGACGATCAGGGCTCGGGCCGCCACCCCTGCCCGGGCGGCCACCAGGCCGGCGGCGTGCGCCAGCGCGAGCGAGTCGGGCCCACCGGAGCAGGCCACCAGCAGGTCGTCCCCGCCGTGGCTGCGTTCGACGGCACGCGTGACGGCCAGGGTGGCCGGCCCGAGTGCCCGGCGGGCCATCACCGCCCCCGGCCGGCGACCCGGCGCAGCCAGCCGGCCGGATCGGCCAGCTCGGCGAGCGCGGGCAGCTGGGCGGGGGCCTCGAAGGCCGTGTTCAGGGCGTCCGGGCCGGCGATGTCGATCACCCCGCGGCAGAACGTGGCCCCGCGCCGGTACTGCTCGCGCTTGGCCCGTAGGCCCAGGAGCCGGGCGACCAGCTGCACCAGCCCGGGAGCGTCCCGCCGGGCCTCGACGGCCGCACGCAGCCGGCGGAGCTCGGGCACCAGCCCCACGCCGGCCCGGTCCATGGTCACGTCGGCGTGCCCCTCGATCAGCGACATCACCGCGGTCAGCTCGTCCAGCGCCCCGGGGTCGTCGCCGTCGTCCAGCAGATTGCGCATCAGGCCCAGCAGGTGACCGGCCAACCAGGGCGAGGCGCCGAACTGGAACCGGTGGGTGACCTCGTGCAGGCACACCCATTGCCGGAAGCCGTGCGGTTCGGCGCCCATCGACCGCTCGGCCACCACGATGTTCGGGGCGACCAGCAGCAGCCGTCCACCGGGTGCGGCCGCCGGGGTGAACGGGTCGAACTGGCCGAGGATGCGGCTGCCCAGGAAGGCGAAGGCCGCACCCACCTGGACGCCCGCGGCGGGCGCCGCCAGCCGCGGCAGCCAGCCCGGCTCGGGACGTCCGAGGGTGGCCAGCATCGCCCGGGTCATCGTGGTCGCGGCCCGTTGCCAGCCGGCGCGCCCGACGATCAGCACCTCACCGGCCGGTGGCACGGGCAGCCGCGACGCCGCGGCGACCGCGTCGACGGCACGCTCGGCGGACGCCCGCAGGTCGGCGGCCACCGCCGCCACCTCGCCGTGCGATGCCTCCGGCCCGGGTCGGGTGAGCAGCCGTCCGGTGACGTTCGCCGAACGCCAGTCGAGCCGGGGAACCACGGTCATGACGCCACCTTAGGAGGCGCCGCCCCACTCGGCCTCGATCCGCGGCTCAGCCTCGATCCGCGGCTCAGGGGCAGCCGCAGGCGGCCCAGGCCGCGGTCGTCCGGTCCATCCATTGCCGCGTCCGGTTCGGCAGCCGGACCTTGTTGGCGGTCAGCGCGAACACCAGCGGCGCGCCCTGCGCGGTGACCAGGTAGCCGGCCAGGGTGCTGACGTCGCGCAGGCTGCCGGTCTTGGCCCGGACGATGCCGCGCCCGGCCCAGGCGGCCCGGTCGGTGAACCGGTCGGCCAGGGTACCGGTGACGCCACCCACCGGCAGCCCGGCGATCAGCGGCCGCAGCCGGTCCTGGCTCAGCACCAGCCGCATGGCGGCGGCCAGCACGCCCGGCGTCACCCGGTTGTCGCGGCTGAGCCCGCTGCTGTCGTCGATCACCATGCCGGTGGCCCACAGCCCCAGCGCCCGCAACCGGTCGCGGACGGCGGCGTAGGCGCCGGCGAAGTCGCCCCGCTGTCGGGTCGCCAGCCCGACGTGCCGGGCCAGGGCTTCGGCTGCCACGTTGTCGCTGTAGCGCAAGGTGTGCTCGACCAGCTGCTGCACGCTCGGCGACGCGACGGCCGCGAGCTCGGTGGCCCCGTCGGATGCCTTGGCCGGTTTCGGCGTGCCCACGGTGATGCCGGCCTTGGCCAGCCGGGCGGCGAACGCCCCGGCGGCCGAGGCCGCCGGGTTCTTCTGGGCGCGGCCGTCCCGGGGGGACCGGCCGCCGCCGATCATCAGTGCGCTGATCGGCGCCACCGAGTAGCGGTAGTTGTCAGTCCAGTGCGCGTGCCAGCCGCGTCCGGTGAACAGCGTGGCGTCGTACCCGAGGCTCACCTTCCGGATTCCGGCCGCCTTCAACTCCTTGGCGGTGGCGTCGGCGAGTTGCTGCAGCGAGGCCCGTCCGGACGCCCTGGCGTCGCTCAGCAGCGGATCGCCGCCGCCGCGCAGCACCAGCACCCCCCGGCGGGGCGAGACCACGGCCGTGCGGAACGTGGCCTCGGCCGGCAGGGTGTCGAGGGCGACGAGCCCGGTCAGCACCTTCATCGTCGAGGCGGGCAGGACGGGCTTGTCGCCGCGGCCGATCAGGGTCTTCCCGGTGCTGGGGTCGACGACCACCACGCCGGGTGTCGCGGCGGCGTCCTTCGCCAGCTTCGGCATCGCCGCCAGCAGGGCGCGCGCCGCCGGCGCCGGGGAGGTGGCGAGCTCGTCCAGCGGCAGCGGGGCGGGCGGAGCGGTTTCGGGTGCGCGCCAGCCGACCGGTGGCGCGGCGCTGGTGGTGACGTTGGTCGCGGGCAGCACCGCCGCCCGCCAGCCGGGCACCGCCAGCAGCGTCCCGGCGACGGCGACCGCGACGCTCAGGACCACCAGGACGATCACGGTGGCCGGGCGGAGGCGGGCTACCCGGCGGCGCGGCATGGTGCCCACATCGGGGTTCGGGATAGGCTCGGCGATGGCATCGACGCCATCATGACAGCCTGGGAAGGGGACCGTACGTGTCGGACCAAGCGCGCCCGAAGATCGAGCCGACCTTGCATTTCGATGTGACCATCGAAATTCCCAAGGGTACGAAGAACAAGTACGAGATGGATCACCACACGGGTCGCATCCGGCTCGACCGGACGCTGTTCACCTCCACCCAGTATCCCAACGACTACGGCTTCATCGAGGGCACGCTGGGCCAGGACGGCGATCCGCTGGACGCGATGGTGCTGGTGCCGGAGGCGACCTTCCCCGGTGCCCTGATCGAGTGCCGGGCGATCGGCATGTTCCGGATGACCGACGAGATGGGCGGTGACGACAAGGTGCTGTGCATCCCGACCGCCGACCACCGCCAGGAATTCCTCACCGAGTTGAGTGACCTGCCGCAGCTCACCCTGCTCGAGATCGAGCACTTCTTCGCCGTCTACAAGGACTTGGAACCCGGCAAGTCGGTCGAGGGTGCGGTCTGGGTCGGACGGACCGAGGCCGAGAAGGAGATCCACCAGAGCTGGCGGCGGGCCGAGGGCACCGATTTCCAGAACGACTTCACCCGCCTCGAGTGAGTCCGATCGGCGAGTGAGAACCCTGCATCTGCTCCGGCACGCGGAGGCGCACTGGAGTTCACCTGGCGGCGGTGGCGACCGGGGACGTCCGTTGAGTTCCCGCGGTGTCCAGCAGGCGCGCGGCGTCGGCAGACACCTGCGCACGGCCGGGATCGACCTGATCCTGGCCTCCTCGGCGACCCGGACGCTGCAGACCGCGGAGGCGCTCGGGCTCTCCGTCCCGGTCTGGTCGCGGGACGAGATCTACGACGCCGGCGCCCGCGACATCCTGGCCGAGATCATGACGGTCCCGGACGACTACCACCGGGTGCTGGTGGTCGGGCACGCCCCCGGGATCCCGGCGCTGGTGCACGGCCTGGCCGACGCGTCCTCCGATGCCGGGGCCCGGGCGGAGATCGCCTACCGGTACCCGCCGGCCACACTGGCCGGCCTGGTGGTGCACACGTCGTGGACGAAGTTGCGGGCCGCCACCCTGACCGAGGCCCGGCTGGCTCCCGAACCGGGCTGAGCCGCGGCTCAGACCAGCCGCCGCACCCAGACCCGGTCGTCCCGCGGCCCGCCGCACTCGATCCACGACTTGATCTGGCAAACGTAGGTCGCGTTCTTGCGGGTCTGCGGGTCGACGATCGTGACCCGGAACGTTTCCGGCAGGTCCGTGCCCAGCGTGCGCACCTCCCTGAGCACCCGGGTGGCGACGGTGCAACTGGTGTTGCTGGACCGGGCCGACTCATGCGTGCAGACGGTCGCGTTGCGCGGCACCACGGTGCTGAGCGCCGCCGGCGTGGAGGCGCTCGACACCGGCCGGGGGGACGTGGGGGTGGCGCCGGCACCGCCCACCGCCTGCCCGATCAGCCAGGCCAGGCTGGCCACCGCGGCGACCAGCGCCACCGCGAGGGCGATCAGCGCCGCGGTGTTCTTGGCGTTCTGCCGGCTGCCTTGGGCAGGCAGGAAGCGGACGGTCTCGTCCGGATCCCAGTCGGGGTCGACCTGCTCGTCGCCCGGCCCGGCATCGCGCTCCATGACGTCACTCCGATCAGGGATGGCTGCGGAATCCCTCGATTCTGGCACAGCTGTGGGCAAGGCTCGTCCGGGCCCGGGTCAACGGGACTGCGGCAGCTTCCGGCTACCGCGCCGGTAGCCGCCGGCGGCGGAGGGTGGGGGCACGACCGGGCCGATGTCGCCGTCGGGCGCCTCGTCCAGGTCGACGATCACCGGGGCGTGGTCGCTCGGGCCCTTGCCCTTGCGCGCCTGCCGGTCGACCCACGCCGCGGCGAGGCGGGACGCCGTCGCGGTGTCGGTGAGCACCAGGTCGATCCGCATGCCCAGGTCCTGGTGGAACATGCCGGCGCGGTAGTCCCAATAGCTGAACACCCGCTCGGTCGGCCACCGGTCGCGGACCACGTCGTGCAGCCCGAGGTCGATCAGCGCCCGCAGCGCGGAGCGTTCCGGCTCGGTGACGTGGGTGTGGCCGGCGTAGGCGGCCGGGTCGAAGACGTCGGCGTCGGCCGGGGCGATGTTGACGTCGCCGCACAGGGCCAGCCGCTGGGGACCGGCGGCGACGCTGGCCCGCAGGGCGGCCAGCCAGTCCAGCTTGTACCGGTAGTGGTCGGAGTCGGGTTCGCGTCCGTTGGGCACGTACAGGCTGTGCACCCGCAGGCCGTCGCAGGTGGCGCTGATCGCCCGCGCCTCCGGGTCGGGGAACCCCGGCATGCCGGGAAAGCCGCGCTCGACGTCGTCCAGGCCGACCCGGGAGAGCAGCGCGACCCCGTTCCACTGGCCCTGCCCGTTGCTGGCGAACTCGTAGCCGCGCTGCGCGAGCGGTTCGGCGAACAACTCGGCGAAGGCGTCGTCGGTGAGCTTGGTCTCCTGCAGGCAGACCACGTCCGGGCGCCGTTCGTCCAGCCAGGGCAGCAGCCGGGGCACCCGCTGCTTGGCCGAGTTCACATTCCAGGTCGCGATCCGCACCCGGTCAGGCTACGTCAGCCGCGGGTGGCTTCGCGCACCCAGTCCGCGTAGCCGGGATCGGCGGCCAGCACCGGGGTCACCAGGATCTGCGGCGTGTCGTACGGGTGCAGCTCGCGGACCCGGACGACGACCCGCTCGGCCCGGTCCGCCGTGGTGTGCAGGACCGCGAGCGCCTCGGGCTCGTCGTTGATCGTGCCCTCCCAGCGATAGATCGACCGCACGCCGGGAGCCAGGTTGGCGCAGGCGATCAGCCGCTCCTCGACCAGGGAACGCGCCAGCCGGGCGAGCTGTTCGATGTCGTCCGCTGTGGTGGTGACGCTGACCAGTTCCATGCCGCCCATGCTGGCACGGGTTGCGCCGGGCATCCCGGCTGGCGTAGGCAGGGGACGTGCCCGACCGAACCGATCCGCATCCGCTGACCGGGCGGCGGTTCGGCTCCCCGGTGCCGCCGGGCACGGGCTGGCCGGGCGATCCCGCGACCGCCGCCACACCGGTCGCCCGGAGCGCCGCCGAGGTGGTCGCCCTGGCCGCGGAGGCCGGGCTGCACGACCTGCAGGCCCGCTCGTCGGTGTGCTGCGCGTGTCCGAGGCTGGTGGACTGGCGCGAGCGGGTGGCGACCGTCGGACGCCGGGCGTCGTTCGCGGCGCAGCCGTACTGGGGACGTCCGGTGCCGACGTTCGGCGACGAGGCGGCCACCCTGCTGATCGTGGGCCTGGCGCCGGCGGCCAACGGCGCCAACCGGACCGGCCGGATGTTCACCGGGGACCGCTCCGGCGACTGGCTGTACGCGGCGCTGTACCGGGCCGGGCTGGCCAACCAGCCGACCGCGACCCACGCCGGGGACGGCCTGACGCTGCGCGACCTGCGGATCACCGCGACCGTGCGGTGCGCACCGCCGGACAACAAGCCGAGCACCGTCGAGAAGGCCACCTGCGCACCCTGGCTCGACCGTGAACTGCGGCTGATCCGCCCCCGGCTACGGGGAATACTGGCGCTCGGCGCGATCGGCTGGGACGCCACCCTGGCCGCCGCCCGCCGTCAGGGCTGGGCCGTGCCGCGGCCCAAGCCCCGCTTCGGGCACGGCGCGGAGACCGTCCTGGACGCCGCCGTCCGGCTGTTCGGCAGCTACCACGTCAGCCAGCAGAACACCTTCACCGGCAAGCTCACCGAGCAGATGCTGGACGACGTCCTGCGGCGGCTCCGGGACTGCTGAGGCCTGACTTTCCCGTCATCCCTCCCCCGCACTCAGCAACCGAGATCCCGGGGCAAGCCCGGGATGACGAAGGCGGCCGGGCGGGAACCACGAACTCTCCCGTCATCCCGGCGAACGCCGGGATCCCCCACGCGTCGAGATCCCGGGGCAAGCCCGGGATGACGAAGGCTGCCGGGCGAGAACCACGAACTCTCCCGTCATCCCGACGAACGCCGTCCCTGCCTCCGTGCCCATGGCTGGTCATCCCGGCGAACGCCGGGATCTCTCCCACGCGCTCAGCAACGGAGATCCCGGGGCAAGCCCGGGATGACGAAAGGGGCCCGGGATGACGAAAAGGGCCTTGGGATGACGAACTCCCTTCAGTCGAGGACGGCGCCGCGGCTGGCCGAGGTGACTAGCTTGCGGTAGCGGGCCAGGACGCCGCGGGTGTACTTCGGGTCGGGCGCCCGGACGCCGGCCGCGCGGCGGGCGTCCATCACCGCCTCGTCGACGAGCAGGTCGAGGCGGCCGCCGGCGACGTCCAGCCGGATCGGGTCGCCGTCGGTCACGTAGGCGATCGGGCCCAGGTCAACCGCCTCGGGGGCGACGTGGCCGACGCACAGGCCGGTGGTGCCACCGGAGAACCGGCCGTCGGTGAGCAGCAGCACGTCCTTGCCGAGGCCGGCGCCCTTGATCGCGCCGGTGACGGCGAGCATCTCGCGCATGCCCGGGCCGCCCTTGGGGCCCTCGTAGCGGATCACCACCACGTCGCCTTTGCCGAGCTTGCCGTCGGCGACGGCGTCCATCGCGGCGCGTTCGCCGTCGAACACCCGGGCGGTGCCCTCGAACACCGACTCGTCGAAGCCGGCGCTCTTCACCACCGCGCCCTCGGGGGCCAGCGATCCCTTCAGGATGGTGATCCCGCCGGTGTGGTGGATCGGCTGCCGCATCGCCCGGATCACCTTGCCGTCGGGGTCGGGCGGGGCGATGTGGGCCAGGTTCTCGGCCATCGTCTTGCCGGTGACGGTGAGGCAGTCGCCGTGCAGCAGACCCGAATCCAGCAGCAGCTTCATCACCACCGGGACGCCGCCGACCCGGTCGATGTCGGTCATCACGTAGGCGCCGAACGGCTTCACGTCGGCCAGGTGCGGCACCCTGGAACCGATCCGCTGGAAGTCGTCGATGCTCAACTCGACATCGGCCTCGTGCGCGATCGC